>CAZIAB010000088.1:0-1506 GCA_964537525.1 uncultured archaeon | reverse complement strand
TCAGCAGGGGAAGCGTCCAGGGCCTGTCCCTGTGCCTCCTTATCGCGAACCCCAGGCCGTGAGGTGAGAGCGTCCTGGTTATGACCGCGAACCTGGCCTTGCCTCCCGGGACGGCGACGTCCGCGTCAAGGACGGGGTTCGCCTCGTCCAGCGGACGGCCGGACTGTATCCTCATCCTGGTCGCCCAGGCCTCGGCATCCTCCATCGTGGGTATCAGATTGGTTCGACACTCCTCCCATTCCTGGTGGTTTATCAGGATTGGCTGCCTCTCTATCGGGGAGTTTATGAAGATGTCCTGCACCTTCTCGTCAGCGAGGAGAACTTCAAGTACGCCAAGCCCTGCGGTGTATCTTGTCAGTATGGAAGCCAGCTGCTCCATCTCCTTTATGGTCAGGTCAACCTTCATCTTCTTGGCAACGTCCCTTATCATGTCCTTTCCTATGTTGTAGAAGACCTCCCTTATCCTCTTGGACTTCACGAACTCCGCTGTCTTGGGCCTGTGGGACGCCATGTACCTCCTTGCCTCGTCCAGCACCATGTATTTCTTGTCCTCGAGCCTGAACTCAGGAGGAAGGACGTAGTAGAAGAACTCCGCCCGGTCTGTCATCTTGAATATCTCCACCTTCGTCTCACCGACGTCATACCTCTCGACAGACCTCCCGTTCTCGGGCGGGGTGACAATGTACCTGGTAAGCATGAAGTTGGGCCTGACACTGGGGGTGAATATCTCCCTGTAGATGCTCCTGTCTCCTACATGGTAGCCGGCGATTTGGGTCCTCGCGAGCCTTATGACCCTGGTCTTCTCCATCATCCCCTTTATCTTGTCAAGGACGTCAGTCCTGTAGTCATGGTAGCACGAATATGCCTCTTCTGAGACCAGGTGCTTCATCCTCATGGTGATGTGCCTTATCTCCCTGATAAGCTCTACGTACGCTCCTATGGGGTCCCTCCTCATCAGGTCCAGCACGATGTACTGTATCCTTTCCGACCACTTCTTGGCTAATTTTCCTCCCCTGTCGGATGCGACCTCCACCCTCACAAGGTCCTCCCTGACGCACTCCTCAATCACGTTGGCAATCTCGACGAGCATCTTCACCTGCTCGGGCGGGTACTCGTACTCCCTCTCCTTGGCGAGCACTATGCTCTCGACCTTCTTTACCTCGAGAATCTTGTCTATGGTGCGGGCCATGCACTCCTCGAACTCCTCTATGGAGGCCCCGAACACGCATCCGAGGCAATTGACCCTTATCTGCATCTTGTCCTCATCGTACGTGTATCCGCCGACCTCAGGACTCTCACCGCCTCCAACGACGTTCTCTGCCATACTAGATTTTTGTTTGGCCGCAATAAAAAACAAAACCCTTTTACGGCTAATATTATCGCCGATTAACCACATGGCAGGTACCTGTGACGAATGTTTGTTGTTTCCAAAAGGCTTTACCCAAAAAAACGTTATATTAATTATCCCTCTAACTTGACAACACCAAAAAGAAGGGTTTTTGGCCC
>CAZIAB010000087.1:0-1617 GCA_964537525.1 uncultured archaeon | reverse complement strand
CAAACTTTTAAAGGAAAACCCCCTCTATTAACCATGGAAGAGGTTGTGCTTGTTGACAGGAACGACAAAGAGGTTGGTACAGGAGAGAAGATGCAGACCCATAAAGAGGGAACCCTGCACAGGGCCTTCTCCATCTTCGTGTTCAACTCTGAGGGTAAGATGCTCATCCACCAGAGGAACAGGAAAAAGTATACCTGCGCCGGCCTGTGGACCAACACCTGTTGCAGCCACCCGAGGCCAGGTGAGAAAATCGTGGACGCCGTGAACAGGAGACTGAAAGAGGAGATGGGTTTCACCACAGAGCTCAAGAAAATCTTTGATTTTGTCTACAAGGTCAGGTTCGACAACGGACTCTATGAGCATGAGTTCGACCATGTCTTCATAGGAAGGTTTGACGGGAAGCCTCATCCCAACCCGGATGAGGTGGATGACTGGAAATGGGTAGACCCCAAGGAGCTCATGCAGCATATGGATGAGAACCCTGACAAGTATACTTATTGGTTCAGGCAGGCAATAGGCAGGGTCATCGAGTACGTGGAGAAGCAGGCTCAGTAATCCAGTTCACGGAGGACCGGGTCTAAGAAGAAGTCATAGATGCTTGCCCCGGCCAGGACCATTGCCTCGCTGGACATTGGACGCCCGATTTCCACCACTTCAAGGCAATTTACGGATACCCCCTTTTCAAAGGTCTGGACTGCATCATTCAACACGTAAACCCCCTTTTCAAAAACGTAAGCTTCCTCCTGACTAGAAAAGAAGCCGCTCTCTTTCTTCGTATACAGCCTAAGAATCCTCTTATCAGTAAGGTGGATAATTTCCGTTCCCCCGAGGATTTCATTTTGAACCTTACCGGGCTTGGTGCTCCGGAACAAATAAGTTTTCCTGTCAGAGTAATCATCATATGGATCTACCTGCACAAGGACGGGCAGGCCGGGCTCTGACATTTTCCCAACAAGACGGATAACCTTGCCTAGGCTTTCCCCTGGCTTCACTACAATCTCCCCTAACAATGGCTTCATGCTCACTGGTTAATAAAAAGCTTTTTAAGGGTTGATGTGCGCCTCATTCGGTGTAATGGGGGTACAGCGAATAGAGTAGGCCATCGAAAACAGTGTCCAGTGCGGCAGTCCCGGACAATATACACACTTTCCTTGAAACGGGATGCAGTATCTCACTTATCCTCTCCCTGCCTCTTATGCCGAAAGATTTCCCGATAATCTCTCCCTCTGATTCATGTTCGGTTTGCTCAAAAACCAGTTTCCATATGCCCACATCTTTAAGGTCCCATAAGCTCCTCTCGACAGGTCTCAATATTTCTGTTCCACCGACCTCTTCGTGTTCAATGTCTTCAGCGGTTATTGGCATCGTGAAGAAATAGGCATTCCCGGACAAGCCCCTGTCATAGGGCCCGTCCCACACCATGATGGGGGAACCGGCATATGGCAAATCCTTCTCGTATTCTGTGCGAATGCCCTCGTATATGCTATCCAAGCTTCTCATATGACCCAGTATTACCCCGTTCTTGCCACCGGGTTTGGGTTTTAATCCCTTCGCAGCTTCATGTGGCATGGTCACCTTCCCGTCCATGCCGGGGAAAAGCCATCTGAAAACCATCTC
>CAZIAB010000086.1:0-1669 GCA_964537525.1 uncultured archaeon | reverse complement strand
AGCACCTGACTCAAAGGGAGAGGATTCTCTACTCCACGAAGATTAGCAGGAGGTCAAAAATCTCCAGATATGTCCTTGCACTCATCCTGCTTGCAGCAGCCCCCGTTACCTATATGCTCTACCCTGCCTATTCATACGTTCCACCCATCCTGATTCCTCTTGGAATTATCCTCCTCCTGTTAAGCGAGATTCTCCTCTTCGGCCGCAGGTTCTACGTAACCAACTATGCAGTTTCTGAAAGGATAGGCATGCTCAGCAAGAGGGTCAGGAGCGTTGACATGGACGATATCATAAACATAACCGTAACCCAGAGCGTCTGGCACCGTATGCTGAGGTACGGGGAGATACACATCAACACGAGCGAAACAGAGAAGGAAGAGGAGATAATCTTCCCCGGCATCGCGAATCCTTACAGGGCAAAGAAGGTTGTTGAAGAGAGCATGAGGAGGCACGTCCCTGCCAGGAAAACAACCGAAGGTTTAAATTATCGCAGGATCAAATAGGACGGGGTGATTATCATGGCAGCAAAGAAAAGGGCAGTGAAGAAGGGTCGATGTTGTTCCTGTTGTTAAGCCCCCTTCTCAATCCTGTTTTTAATTGTAACAGTCCATTATTAAGGTATGCCAATAAAGTACGAGAGCGCCCCGGACCTCGAGCAGCTGGCCAGGGACATCGTCATAAAAACAGGAATGAGGCACATAGACCTCACCAGGATTGCGTGCGTCAGGAGCAGGGGGTCAAGGAGCAGGAGGGTCATAGCGAGATGCCATGCCCTCTCCCGCATATTCCAGCACGCCCTGGACATAAGGGCTCACTACGTAATAGAGGCGGTATCAGAGCACTTCGATTCTCTCTCCGAAGAGGAGAAGACAAAGACAATGATACACGAGCTGATGCACGTTCCCAGGTCCTTCCGCGGAGGGTTCCGCCACCATTCCAATTACGTCAACAGGAGGAACGTGGAGAAGGTCTATCGTCTGTATCTGGAGGGCTCATGAATTTCAGCGAGAGGGTCTACCATGAGACAAGTCTTATACCCGGGGGAAGGGTAGCCACTTATTCATACATTGCAAGGAGGGCTGGAAACCCCGGCGCCGCGAGGGCAGTCGGGAACATCCTGAACAGGAACCCATACCCAGGGAAGGTTCCGTGTCACAGGGTCGTACGGAGGGACAGGAGGCCCGGAGGCTTTGCAAGGGGAACAAGAGAGAAGGAAAGGCTCCTGAAGAAGGAGGGAATCCTTATTGTGGATGGAAGGGTTCCGGAGAGGTTCTTTTTGTAAAATACAGCCCCTTGCAATTTTATATACAATCCAGTTGCATAATTATATAATGGAGGGAAAGCTGGGCAGCCCTGCGTTACTTCTAACTATATTGCTAATCCTGCCTGCCCTCCTCTCGTTTTCTGCCCTCAACACGTACGGTGCCCAGTACATCAACGAGAGCAATCTCTACAACCTGACCTTTGAGAACCTGACCGTCATGAACCTGACAGTGGCATCAGGCCAGAACGCGAGCTACACTATAAACATAACCAACTACGGGAACGACACGATGGACGAATACAACCTCTCCCTTTCGGGGACAGGAACCCTGAACCAGACCTTCATCAACCTCTCGATGAACGAATCCGTCGAGGTCATCATAAACGTCTCCAACGCCACGCAGGG
>CAZIAB010000085.1:0-1726 GCA_964537525.1 uncultured archaeon | reverse complement strand
TCTGAGCCGAGCCTCCTTGCCTTTTCCCTGTTCAGTATGTGATGAGCCTCTTCCAGTATGATGACTCCCCGCAGTTTCTCCCTCTCGCCCTGCATCAGGAGCCAGTCCCTTATCCACTGGAGGGTTATCTCTATGAAGAATGACTTGTCGTTGGTGTCAAGCGAATCCAGCTCGAGGATTGTTATCCTCCCCGGCTTGAAGAAATCAGAGGGAAGGATTCCCTCGTCAACATCAAACACCTCGCCCAGTTCCTTGAAGCAGAGGCTCTCCAGGGGACGCTCTGCGGTTGCGAGCCAGTTCCTCTCCCTGACGGGGAGGTTGGAGTTTCCGTGCTCATAGAGCTGGCCCTTCAGGTCTATCAGCCTCGGATGGGTGACCTCGTCGAAAACTACGCTGAGGCCCTTGAGTATCACGTGCCTTCCTCCGCCGAGAAGCCAGTAAGCGTGGTCGAATATCTCTGAGAACTCCTTTATCCACTGCGACGTCAGGACGCCAGGTGGAGGAGTAAGCGGATTGAACCTGAAGGGTGAGACGTCCCTTCCAACAGTGTAGATGTCTATCCTGTCCTTCAGCCTCGTGGATATAAGGTCCTTGTAGTTCCTCTTGGAGAAGTCGAACACTATGACAGGAAGGCCCTGGTCTGAGAGGGTCTCTATGAGATTGTAAGAGATGTTGGTCTTTCCGTAACCGGATGAGCCGAATATCCCCATGTGCATCAGGAGTGAATCCTTGCTCATTCTCATTGGAGCGATTTTCTTCCTTCCGTAGATTATGTGCCCAAGGGTCAGCTCTCCCTTGATGAAGGCATCCTTCGGGGGCGGCTCTGTGAGGACCGCTCCCTTGAGGTCCTCGTTGGACATGACGGCTGCCCTTGTGGTGTCAACGAGCTCGAATATCCTCTTCCTTACCTCCTCGTCACCGACGAGGTATGCCCTGTTCAGCCTGTCGGCGTTCTCCTTGCCGAAGATAGGTACGAGCTTCCTTATCTCGTGGGATATCATCTTCTCGTTTCTTTCAATCATGTCATCACCAAAACTATTTCTTCTTCGCAGGCTCTTTCTTCTGTGCCTTCTCAAGGACATCCTTCTTTGGGTTTATTTCTTCAAACATTCTCACTATCTTGCTCTCTACCTCCAGCCTCTCCATGAGCTCCCTCAGTTCTGCGCTAAGCTCGTACATGTCCTTCCAGAACCTTACCTGCTCGTTCCTCTTCTCCCTTCTCAGGAGAGAGATGTCAAGCATGATGTTTCTCCTCTCGTCCATGTCCACTGCCTGGCCGAGCATGGTTCTCTTGTCCCTTATGTCCTCGTCAATCTCTATGAGCATGCTCTCGTTAAGGCCCTTCCTTATGTCTATGTTCTCCCTTATGTCAGCAATCCTCTGCTCGATGAAATTGACCCTGTCGAATATGCTTCCTATGATGTCAGAATCTGTCCTCTTTACCGTGGTCACGTCCTCGTCTTCCCTGGGGATGGCCTGCTTCTGCTTTACGATGACCTTCTCGACTACCTTTTCCGGCCCTTCCTCGAGGTCTTCCAGCTTCATCCCGCCCGGAGAGAAAAAGTCTTCCTTGTAGGTATCATCTTCCTCTTCGTCTTTTGTGTATTTCGGTCTTTCGTCAAACATAATGACCCTCCGTTTTACTATTTTATAGTAATGGTATTTAAATACTTTTCGGTCCCTCAGGAACGAAAGACAGTAACGCAAGACAAAGAGAATTATCCCT
>CAZIAB010000084.1:0-1729 GCA_964537525.1 uncultured archaeon | reverse complement strand
TCAACGTATCCGCAGGGCGGGAACCTCCTCTTCCTCGTCAAGCTCCAGGACAGCGAGGGAATGACGTCCTGGGTGGGGATATGGAACAACATAAAGAGGACCAGCACCAAGGAGTTCGTCTTCAGCAGGTATGAGATTCCTGAGATAGACGTCTACGCAAGCTCTGTCCAGTACGTGGAGCCAATCCGCGCCTACATAGAGAACTTCAACATGATTCCCTTCGGGTGGGCAAAGAAGGTCGTTTTCAGGAACACAAATTCCCTCTTCGTTCTCGGCGCCTCTGGGGATGAGCTTGATGCGTCAACCCCCATATTCAGTGCGGTTGAGCCCCAGACCAACGAGATTGACTCCATAGGGAAGACGTACCACATCACCTTCCCTGTAACGGCTAGCGGGGTTGCCGTCCCGGTGACCCTCAATGACAACCCGACCTTCACGTGCGGCGACGGCAACTGCCAGAGCAACATAGGGGAGAACGAGATAAGCTGCTGCTACGACTGCGGATGTGATGACGGATACTACTGCAACTCCCCGAGCCAGCAACCCTCCGACGGGACGTGCGAAAGCGAGAGCCAGATATCCCTGGACGTGATGGCTGTTCCGTCGGTTGACATAAGGGAGTGCAACCTTCCATCCCAGCTGGCTATTCCCATAGAGATAGTCAATCCTCCTGCAAACCTTCCCGGGACGATAAGGGGCAAGGTAGACCTCGGAGGAAGCTACTACACGGTCACCTGCACGGGCGAGCCGCCCGAATACGAATGTCCGGTAAGGCTGGAGTCCGGGAGGGGGTGCGGAAAGACGACGGAACTGATAGAGGACAACTCAATCGAGGTCACGATAAACTACAATGACGGCCCCTCGCAGGCAACCAGGACTTTGACAAGAACCTTCTCCCAGGCCAAAATCAACTTTGACTGCGACTGCGGCGAGGGGAGATACTGTGACACGGGAACAGATACCTGCAAGTCAGAGGAGGCCATAACCCTGGGCATAACATCACTGACCTCATACCTGGATTCCTACACCCCAGGTGACACCATAAACCTCAAGGCAAAGGTCTTCAACCCGCCGACAGGTTTGGTCCTGGTGAGCTCCAGCGCATACCTTAACCTGACGAACGAGATTGTTTCGCCTGGCTCGCCGACGTGTACCCTGACAGACGAGGACGAATATGTTTACGACTGTTCAATCCCCTTCTCGATAACCGCGTACTCCAACCAGTACAACTACAAGTTCGAGCCGAATACCCTCATATTCCAGGTAACGTACAATGACGGCCCTGTCGCGAAGACCAAGACCCTCCAGACAGGGTTCGGTCCCATAAGCATACCCTCGCAGAAGTGCGGCGACGGAAAAGTTGATGTCGGGGAGACCGCCACGACGTGCTGCATGGATGCCGGCTGCAACTCCGTGGAGGAGTATTGTGACGAGGTCAAGGGATGCCAGCTGATAGAGAACATAGACCTCATGGCGACTGCCTACCCCACAAACTTTGATGACTGCACGGTGAAGCACCTGCTCAGGATAACGGCAGAGGTCCTCAACGCGCCCGCGAAGCTTGAGCCAAAGGACTTCGTTTTCATAACAAATGGCATGGTCACCCCATGGAGCATTGACAAGGCAGACAGGACCCTAGGAATCTACGAGTTCCTTGTCGAGATACCGCCCCTGGAGGGAGGGTGCGAGCTTCCTTACTATTCCCTGCTGGACAACACCATAAAGTTTA
>CAZIAB010000083.1:0-1803 GCA_964537525.1 uncultured archaeon | reverse complement strand
ATAGGGTTCCAGATACAGGACGACGTCCTTGACATAGTCTCCTCGGGCGAGGAGAGGGAGAAGTTCGGCAAGACCTTCGGGAACGACATCACAGAGGGCAAGAGGACGCTCATGGTCATAAGGACCCTCCATACCTCTGACGATGCGACCAAAAAAAGGCTTCTGGAGATACTGGACTCCCACACCACGAACAAGAAGCTAATACAGGAGGCCATTGACACAATCAGGAAATCCGGCTCAGTGGAATACGCAAGGAAGAAGGGGAACGACATAGTAGAGAAGGCATGGAAAGAAGTGGGGCCCCTCCTCCCTGATTCAGGAGCAAAGAAAACCATGAAGGCCCTCATTGATTTCTCAGTCAGTAGAAAACACTAGAAAATTTTCGTTTACAAACATGTTTGTAACCTTTTAATATTTGGCTTAAGCCTTTGTGACATGCGGCAGCGTCTGTAAAGGCTTACAGTTAACTTTATAAATAGCGCATATAACTAATGGTAACCAACCCGCCGAACCCGCCATTTATTAACCAATTTATTATAATATTAAACCGGGGTATAGTAGGTATATAATGTCACTGAAGGAAACGTTCCGAAACTACAGGAGAGTGCTGCAGATAGCGAGGAAGCCGGGAAAGGACGAGTTCGTGAACTCCAGCAAGATTTCCGCGCTCGGGATAGCCCTGATAGGGTCGATAGGATTCATAATTTTCCTGATATTCATTCTGCTGGGAATTTAGGTGGAAAGATGATATACGCGATAAGGACCACGACAGGAAGGGAGGACATAGTCATAGACATAATGTCAACCAGGATACGCCAGGAGGGGCTCGACGTCAAGTCGATAGTCCATCCGGCGGAGATAAAGGGCTACGTCTTTGCAGAGGGAACGTCAGGAGCGATACACAAGGCTGTACAGGGAATGATGCACATAAGGGGCATAATAGACAAGCCCGTCCCACTCGACGACATCAAGCACTTCCTCGAGACCGACCGGAAGGACAGGATAAAGGTCGAGGAGGATAATGTCGTTGAGATAATAGGGGGACCCTTCAAGGGAGAGAAGGGCAAGATAACGAGGGTGGATTCTGTCAAGGACGAGGTCACCATAGAGCTTCTCGACGCCTCCATACCAATCCCGGTGACCATATCAACCGAGTTCATAAAGGTCATAAAGAGGACATCTGCCAGGGAGAGCAGCGACGTCGAGGAGACATAGTTAATTATTTAAGCATTACAGGATATGGATTAACATGCCAAAGCAGACGATTGAGGTAATGGTGGACGGAGGCAAGGCATCGGCAGGCCCGCCTCTCGGTCCGGCATTGGGCCCTCTTAAGATAAACATAGGAGAGGTCATAGCCGCAATAAACGAGAAGACGAAGGACATGGCAGGCATGAAGGTCCCTGTCAAGGTAATAGTTGATACTGACACCAAGACGTTCGAGATAGAGACAGGAAGCCCCCCGACGTCCTCGCTCATCAAGAAGGAAATCGGCCTGGAGAAAGGCTCCGGAGAGACAGGGACAGGAAGGGTCGGAGACCTGACAGTCGGGCAGGCAAAGAAGATAGCCAGGATAAAGTTCGGGAGCGATGACAAACCCTCCGTAAGCCAGGTCGAGGGGACAGGAAGGAGCATGGGCGTGACGGTCGGGAAGGGAGAGGTTTCTGAGGAAGAGGTAAGGGCAGCAGAGGATGCTGCAAAGGCCCACGCAGAAGAGGCGGCTGCGAAGGCAGAAGATGCAGAGAAGAAAGAGGCCGCAGCGGAGACAGGCGAGCCTGCAAAGGAAGGCGAAGCAAAGGAAGG
>CAZIAB010000082.1:0-1875 GCA_964537525.1 uncultured archaeon | reverse complement strand
GGGTGTGCTTAATAAATCAAACCTTCTGCACCGTGTGCGACGCGCCGCACACCTCGCACTTGATGAAGTAGAATCCCCTGTCCTTCTTCAGCTTGGTGTCGTGCTTCCCGCACTCAGAACACTGGACGAACGTTTTTATGTAGGACTCGAGCTTCCTGTTGACATGGTCCTCATTGAAGGTTCCCTGGACCTCTAGCGACTTCCCCTTCGTTTCGCCTGATGTGGCGAGCTCCTTGAGCAGGAACTTGGTGAGGTGCGAGAGTTCCCTGTTCAGTGCATGGGCAACCTCTCCCACGTTCACGAGGAGGGTCCTGCTCCCGCTCTTCTGGACCCTGATGACAGGGGTTTCGAACCTGTCCTTTCCCTTCTCCTTCTGGGGCACCTTGCCGAGGCCCGTCTTAAGCAATTTCTGGTAGTCCATGCTCAACCCCTTCTGTCCTTTCTATCCTTACTTTCCCGCCATCTATATTAATAAACACCCTGCACCCGAAATGGAACTTTCCCTGCCTTATCTCGGTGTAGGGCTTTCCTGTCAGCATAACCAGAATGGCCTTCATTATACAGCCATGGCAGACAACCAGTAATGTCTGGCCTTCATGCTTCTTTATGAGTTCGAGCAGCTTCGGGTATGCCCTCTCGGCGCCGTCCCTGTATGACTCTCCCTGCGGGACGGCGAAATCCCACGGATTCTCCTGTCTCTTCTCGAAGACGTCAGGAAACCTCTCCCTGACCCGCTCGAGTGACAATCCCTCGAATATCCCGAAATCCAGCTCGTTGAATTCCTTCACCCTTTCCACCTTAAGATGGAAATGCCTTGCTGCGGGCTTCGCGGTCTCGTACGCCCTGCTGAGCATGCTAGAGTAGATGGCCTCTATCTTTTCGTCCTTCAGGCTCATGGCAATCTCCCCAGCGAGCTCGACCCCGTGCTTGTTGAGCGGGAAGTCGGTCAGCCCCGCGAACACCTTCCCGTCACTGTAGACCGTGCTGCTGTGCCTCATCAGTATCAGCCGCGTCATAACAATCTGGTTAAAGTTGGTTAAGAGATTATATAAATCAGTGGAGGGTTCAGGGACGCGTCTCTGGCGGGAAAGAAAGACCAGATAATTTTATATAACACCCTTTTATTGATAGCAAAAAAATCGATAACTTTGTCAAAATCTGCATCTCCAACATAATCAATGCATAGATATCTGCGTCTCCAATGATATTGTCGCAGAGACGTCTCAGCATCCTTTGTGATGTGAGACGCTGATATCTTGTCACAATATAAAAGAAGAGGCAAGAGCGTGTACGGAAAAAAATAACTGTAAGCTGAGAAAACTTTATATATCATGAATGCAATAAAATAACATTCTAGCTCGGTTGGGGAGCCGGGTTAGTTACACAGAAACAGAAGCAAACTGTTGGGGAACCGTTTGCTTTTGGGTAAATCATCACTCAGTGAACTTGGAATTCACTTATTCTGAAGAATGTTAAGGATAATTGGATTTGGTATTTAAAGGCGTTTCGCTTTTCCGAAACAATTGTCCCGAAACATATATCGTAGAATATATGTTTCACATTGGATAAGGACTGGCTTAAAAAAATAACCCCCATATTATTTTTGTGGGGGCGGGAGCCGGCCGTAAAAATCAGGAGGGAATTTCATGGAATCATTGGTCCAGGAAGTCTTTGAGAGAAGCTTCAAGGAGAAGAAGGAAAATCATGCGCAGGAACCCCCGAGGGAGCCTGTGTCATACGCTCATGCATCCCCGCCAAGGCATGAGGAGGTAAAGAGGGCGGAATCAGTCAGCACGCAGCATAAAGAAGAAAGCCACCAAGCACCCGTAATCAGCGTGCAAAGCGCCGAGGAACTCGAGAGGAGCATACAGGACG
>CAZIAB010000081.1:0-1891 GCA_964537525.1 uncultured archaeon | reverse complement strand
TTGCGGTCTCCTCCAGACCCTCCGTCTCATAGTCAGAGGTCTTGACCATGGCCGCAAACACAGCGACAGGATGGACGTCCATCCCAGCGGAAACAATTCCCTTCTCCCTGCACGCCAGGAGGGTGGTCCCTGCTCCACAGAAGGGGTCCAGGACAGAGTCCGGCCTGAAGGTATCGATTAGCTTGAATACTAGGTCCCTGGCGAACCCCTCCTTGTAATAGAACCAGTTGTAGACAGGAAGCTCCTTGTTAGGGACGAACGTGGCCAGCTTCCCCCATTCCAGCTTCTCCTGCATCCTGTAGGGCATATTTAGTATTAGTAAAGAGGATTAAATAACAGATTTATCACAAGAAGACAAATAATCAATATGGCTGGCCAGAAGCCCGTACTATTGATAATCATGTCCTTTCTAATACTATCTCTGGCTTCAGGTGAGGTAGCTGCTTACACCACAGAACACAAGTTCATTGAGTTCCAGAATCCCAATACCCAGTTTACTGATGAAGAAATCATTTACGTTGCAGAGAATTATGCTATCATGACCCTTGAGAAGGCCCACGCTGACTGGAACAGGAGCAAGCAGCATGAGGATGCAAACAGGCTCAAACAGGAAAATCCCGGCATCATAGTGCTCCCCTATTTCCCTGCTAATTTCCGGCACTCTTATTCGGTATACGGTGACGAGGGCTACCCTCCCCTTTTCAATGAGGAGTGGCTGCTCTTGGACCAAAGACCGGGGCATGAAGGAGAGCCAATACCCCTATCCACCACTGACGAAGCCCTTTATGTTGACGTATCAAACCAGAGTTACAGGCAATGGGTCATAGAAATCATAGATTCATGGATGTCCGAAGGGGATTATGACGGCGTGTTCTTCGACAACGCCGTCTTTATCGGATATTACTCCCGCACCTCTTACCGCAGCAGGGACTGGTGGATAGAGCGCATAGGCGAGGACAAGATTGATGAGCTCAACAGCGGCCTGGAATCATTGATAAGCGAGACAAAGGAGCATCTCGGACCAGGCATGCTGGTTAAGTTCAATGGATTTGCCATCTATGGCGCGGGAATACCAACCCCAGAGCAGCTCGATGAAGTAAACAGCAACGAGCCATACACCAGGAGCCTGAAGCTCTTTGATTATGCTGACGCTGCCCTCAACGAAAGATTCTGCTACAGGCCTGATACCAGCGGTGACCCAATGTTCTACAACAACGGCACCTTTGCGTCAGAGGAGATGATACTGAAGGACATAGAGATACAAAAGAGCTACGGTGAGCAGGGAAAAATAATAGAGCAGAAGGCAAACTACTACAACTTTGACTGGGTGGACAGCGAATACAGGCCAACAGAGATTCCGGAGGAAATCCGGGAAAGGAAGGAACAGATTGCCCGATACTGCTACGGGAGCTTCCTCCTGGGGCACCAGCCCCCTTACACGCTATTCAAGTTCGGCTTTCTCTTCACCAAGCACGAGATAAAGGAAAACCCGTTGGAGATAAACATCGACCTTGGCGCACCGGTTGGGGATTACCAGCAGGCCGGCCTGGCGTTCAGGAGGGAATTCGAGAATGGCTGGGTCTTTGTCAACATGAAGGAAACCCCCGTTGACGCCACTCTCCCGGAAAGGCTGATTCTAATGGACGGGGATGTTGAGGGTCAGGTCCTTGAAACCGATGAGGTTATCCAGATTCCTTCCAACGATTCGCTATTCTTCATGAAGCCCCCAACATGCCCCGACGGAACATTCTACGGCGAGTGTTCATCCACAAAGCCGAAATACTGCGACGAGGGCATCCTTGTCGATAACTGCACGGAATGCGGCTGCCCCACTGATATGGAATGCCAGCCAGACGGCAGCTGCACGTCTCCGCCAGACCAGGGCGACGTC
>CAZIAB010000080.1:0-1997 GCA_964537525.1 uncultured archaeon | reverse complement strand
CCTTCTTCTCCTTGGGAGCGTTCTGTATCAGCTGGTGCCCGAACAGGATTCCATACTTCGGGGCCTTGCCCTCACCCCTGAGGTGGCGGAACAGTGCCTTCTCAGCGCCGAGCAACTGTATCGCAGAGGAGGTCATCTTTGACATCCTTTCTAACCCTCCTGCCAGGTTCAGGAGCCTCGCCGCAAGGACCGGGCCCGCGACAGCGGACGTGTTGGGCATGCTCGCGTTTGCTATCTCCTCGAGGTATCTGGTCATTCTCTTCTTTTCATCATAAAGGGAGTTGAGCGCCCTCGAGAACTTCTGGATTTCTGACATGTCCATTTCGGAAAGATCCATGCCAGAGGATTTGGCTGCAAGGGCAGCGAGGTTCTTGTCCTTCATCTCCCCCCTTCTGCCGTAATCGGAAATCAGACTGACATATTTCTCGTGGGAAGATATTGCCCTGTCCATCTCAGGGAAGTGGAGTCCATACCACTCCCTCAGGAGCTCTGAGAAGACGTTGAGGTCCTTGTCAAGCTCGTCTATGACAGCGACCACCCTCATGACTAGGACATCCCTCTTCTCCTTCTTGAGCTCCTTCTTGGTTGATTCCACACTGACCTTTGAGAGTATTTCGTTGAGCTCTGACTGCGAGAAGACCCATTTCAAGTCCATCGCGAGCTTCCTGAAGCTCGACTTGAGGGTTTCCTCACCGAGGTTGTCCTTCTTGGTGATGCACGTGAAACCCTTCACCTCTTCCTTCTTGTCCCAGACAATTTCCTTGACGCCCTTCTTCTTCAGGGAATCGAGAACCTCCCTCTCCTCGGGGATAATCTCCCCTGACCTTGTCCTGGCAAGTTTCTCTGATATAATCTCCGGCTTCTTGGGGAAGAGCCTGTGCTCAAGGAGCTTCCCGTCCGCATCGAATGCGAAGCTTCCCAGGATTCCGGTCGCGATGAATGCTCTCATAAGACCTTAAGAGACCTCCTGAAATATAAGTGAGAGGGGCCGGATTCCCTGAACCATTTCACGTCCAGGAGTGTTTATGTTGCTCCTGGGCCCGAAGGCGTTCTTTTCGTGAACGTTTTTGGTTTCGTCCCCAGGATTGTTTATGTTGTTCCTGGGCTTGAAGCCAAAAAGGTTCTTTCGAACCGACGAAGACACTAAGTCACAGGGTCCTTAGCCCTGCCCCTTTGACCGCTCGGGAACCCTCTCAACTTGATATATCCTTCTATGTATGTGATGTCTTTAAAAATAAGAATGAGGGGGGCCGGAATTTCGAGCTCCGTTCCCACAGGGAACGGCAGGCACTTTCGAACCGACGAAGACACTAAGTCACAGGGTCCTAAGCATGGCATCATGAGTTCTTAGAACCCACAATCCTGCCCCTTTGACCGCTCGGGAACCCCCTCACATGCTTCATATAATAATGAAGCAAGGGTTTTTAAGTTTGCTACCACACTAGATGGGTTCAGTGCTCCCGGCGGGATTCCCAAAACCACGCTCGCAGTTATGTTTGCGGCAGCTTTCTTTCCGCGAACGCTTTTGCACGTTTACAGGGCAAAAGGGTTCTTTTGAACCCGCGTCACAGGCTTTCTTCGTTTTCATCCCAACCAAAAGGTCAGTCAACTCTTCCGAGCAGAACCCGAAAGGCCTGGATCCTTGACCGGACTAGACGACAGGAGCACTGTTAGTTGGCTGCATTTGTTCAATTGTTGTAATGCAGCTTTCTAACGTTTGTTTTCAACGTTGCTAGTTGGATTCTGTTTATTTATATATTTAACCATATTGTTATTAGAGTGAATGGCCATCATGGTGTAGCGGTTAGCATAAGAGCCTGTGGAATGGCCCTTTTCCGTGCAAACTGCCAAAAAGCGTCAACGGAAAAGGATATGGAAAGCTCTTGGCCCGAGTTCAAACACCCTTTTACGGCGCGAGGCACGCCAAAATCAGCATCTCAGGCGTCATAAACGATGATGAGATGTCTCATGTCCATGGGACATGGGCGTGTACGGAA
>CAZIAB010000079.1:0-2062 GCA_964537525.1 uncultured archaeon | reverse complement strand
AAGTGATTTATATGTTCGGAAGGCTGAAGAAGAGCCTCAGGGAAGGCATAAGCAGGCTCTCGAAGAAAGCTGAAGAGACAGAAGAAAAGGTAAAAGAAGGGCCCAAAGCGAAGAAGCCTGCGGAGAAGGAGGGAAGGCCAAAGAAGGAGAAGAAGGTCCTAGCAAAGAAGGTTGAACCAGAGGAAAAGATGGTTGAGAAGCCCGCTGAGAAAAAACCGGAGGTCGGGAAGCCTGAGAAGGAGAAGCCTGCGGAAAAGAAAGGGCTCATGGAGAGGATAAGGCGGAAGAAGGTTGAGGAAGAGGAGCCGGAGGGCCCTGAGGAGCCGGAGCCACCGGGGCCCGAGGAGATTAAACCTGCGGAGACAGGCGGGCAGGCAAAGGGGAGGTTCAGGCTGGGGTTCAGGGAGAGGATTTCAAAGAGGATTCTTACCGAGAAGGACATCGATTCCTTCTTCGAGGAGGGGGAGCTTGAGCTCCTCCAGAGCGACGTTGCGCTCGAGGTCATAGACTCCCTGAAAGAGGGACTCAAGAAGAGGCTGGTTGACAATCCCGTGAAGAGGGGAAGCACGTCAGAAATCGTGGAGGGCGCCTTCAGGGAGAGCCTTGCCGAGATACTCGACCAGGGGAAGGTCGATATTGAGAAGGTGATAAAGGACGCGAGGAAGGCAGGGAGACCCGCATGCATAGTCTTCCTGGGTTTCAATGGCTCGGGGAAGACCACGACCATAGCGAGGATGGCTAACTATCTCAAGAAGAAGGGGCACAGGCCAATCCTCGCGGCAGGAGACACGTTCCGCGCGGCATCCATCGAGCAGCTGGAGGTCCACGGCGAGAGGCTCGGAATCAAGGTAGTGAAGCATCAATACGGCTCCGATTCGGCCGCTGTAATATTCGATGCGGTGAAGTACGCGAAGGGCAAGGGGCACGACGTCGTCCTCGCCGACACGGCCGGGAGGTCCCATAAGGACAGGAACCTCATGGACGAGCTGAAGAAGGTGATGAGGGTCAACGGTCCGGACCTCAAGGTCCTAGTGGTGGACTCCCTGACAGGGAACGATGCGGTCGAGCAGGCCAGGGACTTCGACGAGGCAGCTGGTGTGGATTCTGTCGTCATGACAAAGACCGACGTCAATCCCAAGGGCGGTAGCATCCTCTCGGTCTGCTTCGCGATAAAGAAGCCCATCCTCTTCCTTGGGACAGGGCAGGAGTATGAAGACCTGGAGATTTTCAGGCCCGAGAAGTTCGCGCAGAACCTGCTCGAATAAGGCTACCTCACCCCGAGGAGGTTGGATTTGGTTATTATCCCCTTTATCCTCCCCTTATCCGCAACCAGGACCGCTGAATGGAAGTCCAGCAGGGGTGGAAGGATGTCGACGGGGTCCCTGGCATCAACGAGAGGGAATGGCTTGTTCATTATGTTCCTTACATGGAGGCGCTTTATCCCGCGCTCCAGGTTGTGGATGATTGAGGACTCGTCGATGCTCCCGATTTGAAGGTTTCCTTCCATCACAGGGAGCTGGGAGAACTCCATATTCCTCATCCTCTGTATGGCCTCTGTCGCGGGCTCGTCCGGCCCTATCGAGACTATGTTGGGGTTCATCACAGAGCGGCACGTCCTCTTCTTCCCGCCATGCGAGAGGACGAACAGAATCCTGTTGACAGTCGAGAGCCTGGGGTCCACCTTTCCGGCCTCTATCTTGGCTATGTGGGCCTGGGAAACCTTGGCCAGCCTCGCCACCTCTGCCTGGGAGAGCCCTGCCTCGTCCCTGAGCTCCCTTATGGTCTTTGCCGTTATCATCATACAATCCACCCATGAATCTCAATTGTGAGATTGGATTATAACCGGTGGTTATATTATGTGATTATCTTATATCATAAGTTATATATACTTGCTCCCCTGAATGGATTAAGGTCTAAAAGGCACCAAAAGCTAAAGGAGGTGATTCAGCCCTATGAAGCAAGAGACTTATCTCTTTACTTCAGAATCCGTTACGGAAGGGCATCCTTGACAAGATATGTGACCAGATATCGGATGCCATATTAGATGAGATGTTCAGGCAGG
>CAZIAB010000078.1:0-2085 GCA_964537525.1 uncultured archaeon | reverse complement strand
GCACCCGTAATCAGCGTGCAAAGCGCCGAGGAACTCGAGAGGAGCATACAGGACGAGTTCGGCCTCAGCGTCAAGGAAGCCAAGATAATGGTGATAGGGGCAGGCGGCGCAGGCAACAACTGCATAAAACGTCTCACGGAGATGGGAGTATGCGGGGCAACTACGGTTGCCGTTAACACTGACGTGAAGCACCTTTCCGTGACAACTGCTGACAAGAAGGTGCTTATCGGAAAGGAACTAACGCGTGGCCTCGGGGCTGGAGGGTACCCGGACGTAGGAAAGAGGGCCGCAGAAGAGAGCGAGAAGGATATAAGGAGGATGCTGGACGGCGTTGACATGATATATCTCGTTGCCGGCCTAGGCGGCGGGACAGGAACCGGCTCTGCTCCGGCAATAGCAAAGATGGCAAAGGAGATGGGCGCAATCGTGATAGGATGCACGACAATGCCTTTCAAGATAGAGGGCGCGAGGATGGGAAAGGCAGAGGACGGCCTCTACCAATTAAGGCAGGTATGCGACACAGTAATCGTGATAGAGAACGACCGTCTCCTGAAGATTGCAGGTGACCTGCCGCTCGAGCAGGCGTTTGCAGTCGCTGACAACCTCATCTCAACGATAATAAAGGGAGTGACGGAAACGATTGCGTTGCCCAGCCTGGTCAACCTCGACTACGCTGACGTCAAGACGATAATGCACAGCGGAGGTGTGGCGGCAGTAGGTTTCGGGGAATCTGACACGAAGACCAGGGCAGAAGAAGCCGTAATCAAGGCAATGACCAACCCGCTGCTAGAGGTGAATTACGAGGGCGGCACAGGCGCAATCATCCACATAACAGGCGGCCAGGACCTGAAGCTGGATGAGGTCAACCTGATAGGGGAATACGTCTCAAAGCAGCTCGACCCTGACGCGCAGGTAATATGGGGGACGAGAATAAACCCGGAGTTCAGGGGAAAAATCCGCGTCATAACGATAGTGACGGGTGTCAAGTCCCCGTTCATCCTGGGACCGGTCGCAAGGCAGGAAGTAGCAGAAAGGAAGGACTTCTCAATGGAGCTTGGGATTCCTGTACTGAGTTAGAATCAGGCAGTGCCGGGATACGTCCCGGCCTCCCCCTCCTGATTCATTAAACCATGCTCTGTTTCTAGAACTATAGATGAGATACTTCATCCTTCGGGTTGAATGCCGGCGAGTTTATCAGGATTGCCCTGAAGCTCCCGCCGAATCCATATTCCGTGTTTCTTGGTATGAAGACAACGTCACCAGGTTCGGCAACGAATTCCTTTTCTCCCTGCTTCACCATCAGCTTTCCCTCAATGACGTAATATATCCTGTCGCTCCTGACGTTCTTCGTGGTTTCAGAATGGTTATCTGCCTGACCTATTGCAAGGCTCACGTTCTCGCTTGCCTCCCTTGTCAAGAAGTTGATTACATGGTACGAGTCGCTGATTTTCCTGGCAACGGCCTCGGGTTTCCTGATAACCTTGATGCTCATGTGTATCAGTAAATGTTTTTTATTTATAAGTTCGTCATCCTCAAAGAACTCATTCTTCCCTGAAGAATAAGGTGTATAAGCTTCCTTTCCTGAACAATTCCATCTCTTCATTGGTTGGATTCTTGCCAATTAACGCTTTAAAAAGTATTCCAAACTCTCTCCCGTCTTCCGGCATATATGAATATCCAAAGCTCCTTCCAGAAAATTCCATCTCCTCCAGCCCTGGTTGCTTCATTACCAGCCCGAACCCGTCTACAATCCGAAACCAATCCTTCTGAGCAATATATGCCCCGATGTGAGTGCTGTCCATCCCACTCGCAAAAACCATTATTTCTTTTCCCTTGTATTCGTCTTTCCAACAGAATGTATACACTAATCTTAATCCTTCAGGCAATCCTGATTCGGAACTGTAGAATGGGATTTCTTCTCCCACAACGAGATTATCAAGCTGCTCCAGGTCTGTTATTTCCTTCGCCATAGAGAAAAGGGAACGTTATGTTTTATAAGTTCCTGCCATTGACAGACCTTCCACTGGCCAAGGCAATAAAAAAGAATTGGATGGTTGCCTAGGTCACGGTTCCTGTGACGGTTCC
>CAZIAB010000077.1:0-2125 GCA_964537525.1 uncultured archaeon | reverse complement strand
GGCATAGATTATTAAACCGGCTCTCCCAATATTTATCAATGAGCGTGAAAAACCTGTTCAGGCCGACCAAGGGAAGGATAGCGCTGTTCCTGCTTCTCTTCTTCGTGATAGGGGCGCTTGATACCAACATGCGCCTCTTTCAGAACTCACCCCTGATTTATAACTTCTGGTCAACAGGCGCGCCGGAGTTCATAATATACATGCTCCTCGTTCCCTACGCGCTTTCGTGCATAATCCCGGAAATTGTCTTCTACAGGAGCAGGGCAGACACGAGGATGGCGAGCCTCAGGGATTACTTCAACCCTGCCAAGGCCGCCACGAAGGAGCTCTCACAGAAGCAGACCATGGAGAGCATGTCAGCCTTCGAGGAGGCGCACGAGGACGGCGCTTCAGCGAAGACCGTGGTGAAGTCAAAGCCCGTCAGGAAGGCTGCAAAGAAGAAGTAGCCTACAAGAGGACGCCCATTATGAATGCCAGGAGTCCCAGGTTCATCCCTATCTTTATTGACCTGCTTATGTGCCCGAAGTCCTTCTTCGTTGACGAAGCCGCAATCCTTACAAGGCAGTAGACGAAGACCGCGACGCAGGGCGCGAGGAACACCAGGTAGTTCTCACCGAAGATTCCCATCACGTAGGGGAGCGGTGAAACGACCAGTGAGAGGAGGAGGGATGTGAAGGCCAGTATCCTTGACTTCTTCATCTCAACAGAGAAATCAGCGCCGCCCTCCCCGACACCGAACCTCTCTGCAAACCTCTTGACGCCGTGCTCAATCCTCTTGAGGAAGGACTTCCTGTCACCCTCCAGATCCTCGAGGTCCTTGACGACCTCCCTGGATATTGTAGAGAACATCGCGAGGAGCATCAGCAGGAAAGGGAGGATGAGGTTCCCGAAAACCGCCCCCCCGAAGAGGAAGGTGGAACCGACCAGGTAGCCTATTGCCACGTTCCCTATGAACAGCTTGTTCTGGAGCGAGTATGAGTAGAGGACGAGGACGGCTGAATTTATGATTGCTATCAGGAATGCCAGCCACGTGAGGAAGCCTGCTATCGCTATCCCTATGAGGAACAGGATAATCGTGAAGGAAAACGCGCTCTTCGGGGAGATTCTCCCCGACGGTATTGGCCTGTCAGGCCGGTTTATCCTGTCGGACTCTATGTCAACGAAATCGTTTATCGCGTTCCCGCCGCCTGATATGAGGAAGACGGCAAGAGCTGCCATGTATATCGGCGAGAATGGATTGAGAAAGAGATTGGGTTCAGGACCCGTAACGAGCAGCGAGCCTATTATGACAGCAATCACGGACATGAGGCAGTTTCCAGGCCTCATCATCTCGAGGTAAGGCAACATAATATAAGAAAGGGTGGAGGAACTTTAAAACCTTACCCCTTTGCCACACCTATCGGAATCATTCTCGCGACCTTCAGCGAGATACCAGAGCCGTGGACAGAGTCTATCACTGCCTCGACGTCCTTGTAGGCCTGCGGTGCCTCCTCTGAAAGGACCTTGGGGTGGGTGCTCTGGGCGGTTATGCCCTGCTTCGCCAGGTCCTCCTTGACCTTGCCTCCCCAGAACTTCCTGATGGCAGCTGACCTGCTCATGGCGCGGCCTGCTCCGTGCGCGGATGAGCCGAACGTCTTCTGCATGGCGGTTTCCGTCCCTTTCAGGAGGTAGGATGATGTTCCCATTGAACCAGCTATAAGGACTGGTGTGTCCGGGTAGGACCTCGTGGCGCCCTTCCTGTGGACATAGACCTTCCTCTTCTTGCCGTCAACTGTGTGCTCCTCCAGCTTGACTATGTTATGGGCTATCGCGTAGAGCGTCTCCATTTCCATCTCCTTCCATGCCTTTCCGAAGACTTTCTCAAAGGTCTCCCTTATCCATTTCGTCATGACAGCCCTGTTGGTAAATGAATAATTCACGGCTGCCTTCATTGCGGCAAAGAAGTCCTGCCCCTCCTGCGAGGAGACCGGAGCGCACGCAAGCTGGTCGTCAGGAAGCCAGATGTTGTATTTCTTTACTGCCTGCTCCTGTATCTTGAGGTAGTCTGTAGCCACCTGGTGGCCGAGACCACGGCTCCCGCAGTGGAGCATTATCATTACCTGGCCGGGTTCCTTGACTCCCCACG
>CAZIAB010000076.1:0-2231 GCA_964537525.1 uncultured archaeon | reverse complement strand
AACCATGAAACCACTTGTTGTTATATATTTTAATAGCCTATTTAAAAAGCTATTGTGCAGTGACAAATGTAACTATAGCCTCAATAGGTGAAAATTAATTAATAATAAGGTATTTAAAGTTTTCATTATCCATTAGTGACACATTTAAAAACCCTTTGTTCTATGAAACCCATTGTTGGGTCTCATGTTCTCTGTTTTGACTGCATCTTATATAACCGCTCGACCCTCTCCAGGGTGTCGGCCTGCTCAGCTTTCTTGTCCGAGGTTCTCAGCCTTACCACCCTCGGAAACCTCAGGGCATAGCCGGAATCATAATTCGGGCTCTTCTGTATCTCCTCATAAGCGACCTCGACAACGACATTCGGCTTTATCCTGACAATGCTTCCCTGCTCTGATTCAATATAGGGCTTTAGCAACTTGGTTAGCTCCTCGAACGTCACCCCTGACTCGCCCTTCTCCTTGATACCCGTCCCTATCATCCCACACTGCAGGAACCTTCCGTTGTCCCTGCACCCCAGAACGAGGGAACCCAGCCATCCGGCTCTCTTGCCTGTACCCCACGTCCCGCCCATTATCACGAGGTCCAGGTTCTCCATGGTCGGCTTTACCTTGAGCCAGCCTCCGGCGACCCTCCTCCCAGGCTGATAGAGCGAATCCAGATTCTTCACGATAAGGCCCTCGTGTCCTGATTTTAGGGCCTCCTTA
Source organism: uncultured archaeon (assembly GCA_964537525.1). Classification (GTDB taxonomy): domain Archaea; phylum Aenigmatarchaeota; class Aenigmatarchaeia; order QMZP01; family QMZP01; genus CAYMDJ01. The sequence continues at coordinate 1,526 of CAZIAB010000076.1, read as the reverse complement.
TAGAACGTGTCGGCCTTCTTGATGTCCTTTGTCGAGAGCTGCCTCGCGAGCTGGAAGACCCCTCCCTTCTCTGTTATTATCCCCTCCAGGATTTTTCTCCTCTCACAAAACCTCTTCCCGAACAGGTCCTCACCCTCGAGATGGATGACGTCAAAGAGGTTGACCTGAACTGGCATCTTCTTTGCAACATCATCAATGTCATACTTCCTCTGTATCCTCTGCGAAAGGGACTGGAATGGCTGTGGCCTTCCTCCGCTGTCCATCACGATGACCTCCCCCTCTACTATGCATTTCCTTGCCTTTATGCCCTCTTTACACATCCTCAATATGTCCGGAAACTGCTTTGTTACGTTCTCCAGCTTCCTCGTGTAGAGCCACGTCCTCTCCCCCTTCTTGTGTATCTGGATTCGCATGCCGTCATACTTGAACTCAAGGATAAAGTTATCATACGTCTCAAGCGCCTTCTCAAGGGACGGTGACTTCTCCGCTAGCAGGACCTGCACAGGCCTACCTATCTCCACAGAAACTTTCCTGAGACCACTGAGCCCCTTCTCCCTTGCAATGGCAGCGACCTCTGCATAGTCACCCTTCATGAAGAACGCCCACTCGACCGCGCTGATAATACCCTTCCTTCCCTCCGCCGGGAAGAATGCCTCTGCAATGGCGTCCCTGACTATCCCCTCTGCCACCCCTATCCTGAGCTCTCCGAGGACCGTCCTCACTATATACTTCGCCTCCTTTGGGTCTGCAGAACCCAGCAGCTCGGACACCAGCCGGAACTTCCTGTTCTGGGAGCCCTTCCCCTCAACATCAGCGAGCTTTCGGAGGTTCTCAAACACGTGCCTTATCGTGAGGGTCCTACTGAAGAGGGTGGACTGCTTCCTTCCTTCCACAAGCCCTTCGACCACCAGGCCCAGGTCTCCCGATTCCCTGAATTTTCCGTTTATCTCTTCCGCAGAGAAGCCTGTGCTGTTCGATATCGCCTTAATCATGAGCAGGGTTGCAATCCCGACCTCCTTGTCGCTCCATATAGGGAAGACCCTTCCCTGTAACAAAAGGATGGACATCTCAAGATCCTCCCCGGAGAGATTCCTGATGAAATCCGCTATTATGCTGGTCTTCCCGAGCTTGCTGCTCTCCCCATCAAGCTTCTCATAAACCTCTGCAAGCGCTCTATATTCCATGAATATAATATAGGCGCCTGATTTAAATGAGGCCCCACAATTATAATCAGGATTGTGATGTCCAGGAAAAAACAGGCCAAGCGGTTCCTCAAAAACCTGAAGAAGGTAGTAAGAAACCCGAATCTGACAGAGGAGGAGAAGAGGATGATGCTCCTTGAGGAGCAGACACTGCTTTCAAAGGAGAGGACCGTCCTTTCGTTCATGAGGACAGGGCTCGCCCTGCTCGGTGCGGGTGTCGTCCTTGTCAGCATATTCCCAGACGACCTGATGATTGTGGTAACTGGCTGGGTGTTCGTCATAGGCGGAATCATTGAGATTGTGGAATCCTCCAGGCGCCTGAGG
>CAZIAB010000075.1:0-2325 GCA_964537525.1 uncultured archaeon | reverse complement strand
TTGCGGTGGCGTCGAGGAAGTGGGCAGAGAGGATGAGGTCGTTCTCCCAGGAGAAGAGGTTTTTGAGCTTAACCAAGGCTGATGTTCTTGGCTGCCGCTTTCCCTTTGCCCTATGCGGCAGATTTTCATGCCGCTTGCCTGGGCCTTTGGTCAATAGCCGTGGCAGTGAGAAGAGTCCTGCCCATAGGAGGGTGATGCCGCCTATCAGGAGCAACGGGTAGGGGTTTGGAAGGGGGAGAAGGATGAAATTTATTATGCAGAAGAGCACGCCCAGGGAGGTCATTGTCCTGTAGTAGGGAATCTTCCTGTATTTCTGTATGCCTAGGGAGACGAGGAGGGTTATCAGGGCGAGGGTGAAGGTTATGAAGTAGGAGCCAGGGGTCGGAAAGATGGGCTGTGAGTAGAATTCGTTTATGGCTGGCGGGAGGGCGTTGGCGACTGCGGCGTCGTGGAGGACGCGGGTCGAGGATGCCCAGACGATGAACGGGAGGATGGAGATGGTGAAGTTGGTGTCTATCCTGATGTCCATCCTCTTGAGGAGCCTGTAGACGAAGTAGACGGCGATAACGAGGATTATGGAGTAGACCAGCGTGTTGATTGGATTGAACCAGCCGTTCGCGAGGATGGGGTTGAGGAAATAGTCTTCGAGGAACGACATGAATTATATAGAAACCGGTTAAATAAAAATGGCTATCATTTAGTGTTTTTTCCGCGAACGCTTTTTGGTTTCGAACCCAGGATTGTTTATATTGCTACTGGGCCCGAAGGGGTTCTTTTCCGTACACGCTTTTGGTTTTCAAACCCAGGATTGTTTATCTTGTCTCTTCCATTGCAATGTGGACAAGAGACATCTATGCAACGATTATATTGGAGATGCAGATGTTGCTCCTGGGCATGAAAGGGGTGTTTTCCGCGAACGCTTTTTTGATTGAGCTTTTTGGAAAGAAGTGATACTCGTTGCTGTTAATTTGCCATGTGGTTAATTGGCGGCACCCTTAACAGTAAAAAGGTCAGTTTTATATCTGTTCAGTGATAATAATATACTTATTTTGGGTCTTAAGGTATTAGTATGGGCTCGGACAATTATATAAAGACACTAGGAACGGGTGAAAGAGAATGAGCATGGACATGCTTATCCGAAAGAAGGCGCTCAAGATACAGGAAAGGCTGGGCATGCGGCTCGGACTCATGCACGGGATATCCTCCATGCCCGTGGTAAGTACCCCTGCCCAGTGCCTCGACGCACTCAGGGAGATGTACAAGATAGGCATGAGGGCATTCGTCATACCGAGGGAAATGTTTTCTGAGATACACACCGCAGCAGACCTGTACAAGGGCGCCTACGGGGACCTGCTCAAGATAAAGGACATAGCGAGCAAGTTCAACATAGAGCTCTCAATCCATCATCCTTCCCTCCCGGATGACCCTGACGACGTGCTGAAGGTATTCTGCAACATAGCGAACATAATGGACACGAGGACGTTCATAGTAAATCCTGACATCTATAAGAACATGCCCAAGGACCAGTCCCTCAGGCTTACGGTCTACAAGATAAACGAGATAATCACGAGCATGAGGGTTAACACGAAGATTGGCATAGAGACCACAGGAAAGGTCAATGAGATAGGCAGCCTGGAGGAGGTAATAGACATCGTGAAGAGGACCCAGGGAACAGAGCCCATAGTGAACTGGGGAAACATCCACGCGAGAGGGTCGGGGGCCCTCAGGACAGAGGAGGATTTCAGGAGGGTTATGGAATACATACGCGCCAACATAGGAAGCGGGTGGTTCAATTCATCCTTCTTTGTTTTTTCAGGGACGTCATACGGGCCCTCAGGGAAGATAAGGACAGTCCCCCTTGAGAAGAGCGATATAAATCTCAGGTTCATGGTGAGGCAGGCCGTCTCATCAGGAGCGAAGGGTACCCTGATATTCGATGACCCTGACAAGGAGAGGTTCATTCTCAAGATACTGGAAGACCTCGGGGACATGGTAAGATGATTATAACGATAGGCGGCCAGGCCGGTTCTGGCAAGTCGAGCGTAGGGGAGTTCCTTGCAAAGAAACTTGGATACAGATACTGGTCCATGGGGGACATCAGGAGGGAGATGGCAAGGAAGCGGGGGATGAGCCTTCGGGAGTTCAACAAGCTGGGGGAAAGGGAGGACTTCACTGACAGAGAGGTCGATGAATTCCAGAGGGAGCTCGGAAAGAAGGACAACCTGGTCATTAACGGGAGGACATCATACTATTTCATACCGGATTCTGTTAAGATTTGCCTCATAGCTAATCCGGATGAGAGGGCGAGGAGGGTCTTCAGGGACA
>CAZIAB010000074.1:0-2361 GCA_964537525.1 uncultured archaeon | reverse complement strand
TGAGGCCTTCCGAAAGGAAATTGGCTTTGGAAAGGCGAAGATCACCAGTTCAAATGAACCCTTTTGCCCAGTAAATCATGTGCCAGAGGCACAGGAGATGTGGCACATCTCTTGCGTCGGGGCCGCAAGACGTGCAAAAGCGTTCGCGGAAAGAAAGCTGCCGCAACGAAAGGTTCTGGAAATCTGGTCGGACCCATTATTTTTTTCTGGAAAAATAAGCGCCGGGGACAGGATTTGAACCTGCACGTCCTTTCGGACACCAGATCTCCTGGCAGACCAAGGTCTTCCAGGGCAAACTCTTCATATTCCGCCGTATCCGAGTCAAGCCAAGTAATCATCACCAAGACCCCTCAAGAGGGGCCAAGGTTCTTAAGATCTAGCGCTCAAGTCTGGCGCGTTTTACGGGCGCTCCAACCTTAGGTTGGAACCTAGCCGTTCCGCCACCCCGGCACTAATTAGGTATAGCTATATCTGTATTTATATTTATAACTTATGCCTAAGAACCCGCTATCGTGATGCTGTTTATGACAATGTCCTCAACCGGCCTGTCATTCGAATCTGTCTGTGTCTTGCCTATCGCCTCAACGACCTCCATGCCATCGACCACCCTTCCGAAGATTGCGTGCTTACCGTCAAGCCACGGTGTAGGGGCGAGCGTTATGAAGAACTGGCTTCCCCCGGTGTCAGGTCCACGGTTGGCCATTGAGAGGATTCCCGCGGAGATGTGCCTGAGGGAATCATCGAACTCGTCCTTTATAGTGTATCCCGGCCCCCCGGTCCCGTCCCCGTTAGGGTCGCCGCCCTGTATCATGAAGCCGTCTATCACACGGTGGAATATCAGGCCATCATAGAATCCCTGCTGGGAGAGGTTGATGAAGTTTTCCGCGGTTATCGGGACCTTGTCCTCGAAGAGCTCGGCCTTGAAGGTTCCCATGCTCGTGTCAAAGACAGCATACCTGTTGCTTTTCTTAACCGCCACATCATCACCCGCCTGCGTACATCCGCTGGCTGCAACAATCAGGACAATGGCAATCAGGGCAACCAGCTTTCGCATGAACATTTTTATTGCCTTATTATTTATATTGATTACATACTTCGCTGATTAAGTAATCGGTCTTATCCCGAAGGGATGAGAAATTGGATAGTCATGAAGCGTGTATGTCACAGAGATTAATGATGGGCCTGTGGTCTAGTTGGTTAGGACGTTGCCCTCACACGGCAAAGATCGGCGGTTCGAATGAACCCTTTTGCCCAGTAAATCATGTGCCAGAGGCACAGGAGATGTGGCATCGTGTCTCGCTGACACGAGACATCTCATCATCCATTGCGGAGGTGAGATGATGACATCTCTTGCGTCGGGGCCGCAAGACGTGCAAAAGCGTTCGCGGAAAGAACTTTCGCACCCAGGAGCAACATGAACAATCCTGGGCACGAAATGGTTCAGAGACTCCGCCCGGGCCCATCAAGGTTAATAAAGCCTTAACAGGATATTTTAACACAGACAGCTGCATTGAATCAATAAAACAAATGCGGCAAACTTAGTGTCAGACTGCTGCATTGAAACAATTGAATAAATGCAGCTTACAAACAATGGGCCGGTAGATCAATGGTACTTCACCACGTAAGACATCTTACGTCTGAGGCGTTAAAGATCGCCACCTTAGGACATCAAGTCTCTTGGTGTCCGGTGAAGGCATGGTGGAGTTTGTTGAATTTATTGATTCAATGACCACAAGCTCCGGGTTCGAACACGCTGCTGATGCAGGCGCTTTCAGCTGCGCTGAAAATCCCGGCCGGTCCATTAAACCTTTCTTTACAGGAGCTACCGCTTCCGAAAGAAACATGCACTGTTTATATTGATTGTTTCCAATTCTTTTCATGGTGTTCGAGGTCCTCAACAGGCTGAAGTGGAAGGACGGGCTCGAGGGGGTTGAGATAATAATCCTCCACAGGGGAGCGCCCGGGAACAGGAAGGTTATAAGGGGCGAGGAACTGACGGAGATAAAGCGCTCCTACCTTGTTTACGGGATTACGGAAATCCCGCTGCACAGGATAAGGGAAGTGAGAAAGGATGGAAGGACAATCTGGAAAAGGGAAGGGAAGAAGGACTGATGCCAGGAAGGCCGGTGCGGTGAATCCCCTGAGGATGTGGCCCGCTTTCGTGTCGCCTACGAGGGTGGTTATGAACTGGCTCCTGATAACGCTCTCGAAGGTTACTCCATCCCTCTCGTTCAAGAACTGGCTGCTCAGGAGGACGGGCATGAAGATAGGGAAGAACGTTTCCATAGGGCTTGACGTGATGTTTGACATATTCTTTCCAGAGAACATAGAGATAGGCGATAATTCCGTAATCGGGTATGG
>CAZIAB010000073.1:0-2392 GCA_964537525.1 uncultured archaeon | reverse complement strand
AGTTACATGTATGGTTTATAAAGGTTTAGGACGGCTTGAACCTGAGGAGAGCGCCGACCCCTCCGAGGTGGAGGAACCTCTCCCCGAGCTCGTGGTCTGATGAGATTATCACGACAGAGGCCCCTGTCCTCTCCGCGGTCCTTGCGAGGGATTCCAGCCCCCTTATCCTTTCCTCTGAGATGAGGAGGGTCTCCGCTGCCCCGGACTTGACTGCTTCTTCTGTTTCTTTCTGTCCATACGTTGCCTTGCCTTCCTTCTCTATCTCCCCGAGGAGCCTGTCAACGAAGGACGCCTCCCTCGAAATCCTGGTGTCCCGGAGGATTCTGTTAGCGGAGGACTTGACTACCTCGTTTATCCCTGCCCTTCCCGTGGAGTTGGTGTGCTCCAGAACGATTCTCCTGGATAGTTCCTGGTCCTTGGATTTTATGAACTCGAGGAGGTTCTCCCTTTCGAAGCCAGGGCCAGCGACAACGATGGCCTGGTGCTCGTTCTTCCTCTGGAGGTAGGTGAAAATCTGATGCCAGTATGGCTCCTGGTTCTCCCTGCCCATTATCTTCTCTGAATTTATCGTCGCGAGGTATTCGATGCCGGATTCCTTGAGTTCAGCGATGTCCGCCTGGTCCCTGTCGAGGACGCAGATGAGGAGGAGCGGCTTAAGGTTTCTGGAGCGCTTCAGCCTCTCCAGTTGGGCCCTGTTCCATTCTTTCTTCTGGACCGTGAGCATGAGTCTCGGCTCTATGGAGATGGTGTGGTAGGAGGAGAGGGGAACCTTGTCCTCAGGCCCTGCGGTGACTTTCCCTGTCACCCTCAGGGAATGTGTGTCCCTGTGGAAGTCCTTCTTCTCAACCTCTATGGTCAGGACTACGGGAATCCTGTCACCCTCCTTTGTCTCTGAGCCCGAGCGGATGACCTGCTTCCTGTAGGTCTTCGCGGTCAGCAGGTCCCCGGGCTCGAGTATGTTGTCGAGGTGCCAGAGGTCGTCGAGCGTCTCCGGGACGAGCCTCACGATGCCTTCCTTCCTGTCCTGGCGGAGTATCTTCATACCATCACATGGTTATTTTTTAGTTTGATGACCTTATCAGTTTGCGCAAAGTCGTCATCGTCCTGTCATACAGAGTGCCTGTCACTGGGCATTATAAATGTTTAAGTAACAACACGACAATATATTATATATAATCTCGTATAGTGATTAAGCAGTTGGACGACCTTTCGAGCCCAGTAACAATATAACCAATCATGGGTGCGAAAGGTCGTCTTTCGGTAGTCGTATAGGATGCATGTCAAAGGTGGTTCCGTAAACGGCCTTGCCCCGAAGGGGTGAGGCATTACAATGTCGCATAGGTTTAAAGTCGGAGAGATTAAGAATGGCAGAGATTGATGACTTCGTGTACGTGTTCATAATCGCAGTGATAGTCCTAGCGATATTCGGTATCATAAGCTTCGTTTCCCCGTGGTTCGCCCCTGTGAACAACGTGACCGTGGCATCGCTCTCCGTTGGGGAGGTTGGTGCAGTGACGGATTACGCTGCCAGGAGTATAGACCTGAGGACCTTTACAGTGGGGCAGGAGCAGACAGAGAGCCTGGTGTCCTCGCCTGAACTGGAGATATCAAGGGGCTGGTTCGGCGGGAACGATGAAGTTTTCTCTATCGTCGTGCCTGATTATTACCTGGAGACCGCAAGAGGGGTAAGGGTATCGTTCAACGTGTATGATTCTAACAGGTACGCTAACCTGAAGTTCAAGTGGAACGGTGTGGTGGTTGAGGAGAATGATTATGACGGAGGGTTTCATTCCTTCCTGGTAGGCAGGGAGGACGTAAAGCCCTCCAACACGCTTACGGTGATGTGCGACGGGCCCGGGATGATGTTCTGGGCATCCACGGTCTACCAGCTGAAGAACTTCAACGTCAACCTCGAGTACGGACCTGAGAGGGTCATTCCCTTTGAGATGCTTCCGAGCGAGATGCAGAGCTTCGAGAGGATAGAGGTCTCGTTCTTCACCACAGGGACAGGAACCCTTGAGGTGAAGACCAACGGGGTGAGCGTTTTCCAGGGACATCCCAACGGGGCAGGGACCGTGAGCTTCAACCTCTTCGATGCCCCTGTCTGGTCAGGGCAGAACATAATGACGTTCATTGACAGGGACGGGACGTACACGCTCCAGGACACCCGGGTGAAGATATTCCTGGCGACGTCCAACGTGAAGGTCACGAGAGGGTTCAACATGAGCCAGGAGAACTACAACCTGATGCTGCAGGGCTTCCAGGGAAGGGTGAACTTCTTTGTTGACAACGTGGCGAGCCCTGGCTCGCTTGAGATAGCCCTGAACGACCACATAATCCCCGTATCCACCCCCCAGGTGGGGTGGAACACCGCATCCTTCACCAGCGGGGA
>CAZIAB010000072.1:0-2515 GCA_964537525.1 uncultured archaeon | reverse complement strand
GGGGACTGCTCTCCCCCCTCTCTGCCCTTCTCCCCAGGAAGCCGCCGGAAAGGCTCATTTTCCCCTGGGAAATAATGAACTGATTATATGAAAACAAAGGAACTCAAGGAGAGATTAAGAGGCTACTCAAAGGGTGATGTCATATTCTCAAAGCATGCAAAGGTCAGGGCAATCCAGAGAAAGATTGATTTCAATGAAATCATTGAAAATATCATAAACCCGGATAAATTGATTTTTGCTTTCCAACAAAAGGCCCGCAAAAGAGGCGAGGAAAAATATGTTTGCTATTTCATACTCAGCAATACCCTATGTCACAGATATGCATTAATAATAAATAAGAGAATTATAATATGCACGGCCATGAAGATAAACAGGAGATGGCAAAGGAGGACTGAAAAATATGCAAAGGTTTGAATTTGACTATGACTATGAGAACGACGACCTCTTCCTATACGACAAGGACTGCAAATCATCCGGCAGTGTGGAGATAGGGGACGTTGTTCTGGACTTTGATAAAAGAAAGGGCCTGGTCGGGATTGAGATAACTGATGCAACCAGCTTTATCAGGTTGCTCATACCGCAGAACCAGTTCAGGATAACCAAGAAAGCGCTTTCAAACCTGTCTGCCTGCAAGGTCGAATCAAGAACCCGGGACAATTTCCTGTTCATAAAGATTATACTTCTGATGAGCAAGAATCTGGAGATACCTGTGAATTTATCAATTCCCAGAATCGGGCGCTCAAGCCCCGCGCTTTCTGCTCACTGACTTTTAGGAAAAAACCTCAACAATTCGGACGCTTTATATAATCCCTAAAAATAATTATTAACATGAAGACGCCAGTCATCCTCCTGTGCGGGCTGGTCGCAATCCTTATAGTCTCCGGATGCACCCAGCAGCCAGGCCCTGCATCAGAGCCCGCAGACGATACCGGATGGACCCTTGAGGCTGTTGATACCGTAATAGAAGCCAACAACCGGTTCGCCATGGATTTCTATTCCAATCTCATGGGCAAGGAAGAAGGGAACATATTCTTCTCCCCCTACAGCATCTCCACTGCCCTTGCGATGACGTACGAGGGTGCGAGAGGAAAGACAGCAGATGAGATGCAGTACGTCTTCTACTTCCCTGGGGAGGACGTGAGGAGGCCGGGCTTCGCGAGGATTTACAACGAGCTCAACCAGGCGAATGCCGCCTACAAGCTCAGCACTGCCAACTCCCTCTGGGCCCAGGAGAATTACACGTTCCTTGATGAATACTTCAACATAACAGAAAGCTATTACAGGGGCAAGGTGACCAACCTCGATTTTGCGAGAAAGACAGAGGAATCCCGCCAGACCATAAACACCTGGGTAGAGGAGCAGACCAACAACAAGATAAAGGATCTCTTCCCCGAGGGCACGATAAAGCCCAGCACCCGACTCGTCCTTACCAACGCAATCTACTTCAAGGGGACATGGGTCAAGCAGTTTGACGAGAGCAAGACAACGGACCAGGACTTCAGGATAAGCAGCGACCAGACGGTCAAGGTACCGATGATGCAGAGAGCCGATGACAAAGCTGTTTTCAATTACACCGAGACAGATGACCTCCAGGTTCTTGAGATGCTTTACGAGGGAGATGACCTGTCAATGCTCATACTCCTTCCGAAGGATGATGACCTGGATTCCCTTGAGGAATCCCTCACAGTGGAAAACCTGAGCCAGTGGAGGGATGGCATGAGAAGCCAGCGCGTCAATGTCTACATCCCGAGGTTCACGTTCGAGAGCAAGTACATCATGAATGACAACCTCAAGGAGATGGGCATGCCCACTGCCTTTACGTGGGATGCAGATTTCTCTGGAATGACAGGCAGCAGGGACCTCTACATAGGGTTCGTGATACACCAGGCCTTCGTTGACGTTAACGAGGAGGGGACAGAGGCAGCGGCAGCTACCGGGGTGAGCATGATGGAAACCAGCGCAATCATGATTCAGACGTTCCTCGCGGACCACCCCTTCATCTTCATAATCCAGCAGAGAGAGACGGGCAACATCCTCTTCATGGGAAGGGTCACTGACCCCAGATAAACCAGCCACTTTTTAGTCTCCCTCACCAATTATAATCATGCTACCCAAAGGCCTGAAGCCCAAGACGAGGCTTGACCAGAGCTTCATGGTGGACGAGGACGTCCTTGACAGGATAGTCTCCATGGCGAACCTCTCAAAGAAGGACATTGTCCTTGAGATTGGCGCAGGGACTGGCCTGCTCACCAGGAAGCTCGCAAAGAAGGCAGGCAGAGTGATTGCAATAGAGATTGACAGGGACCTGAAGCCCCACCTGGAGAAGAGCCTGAGGGGAGCGAGGAACGTAAGGATTGTCTATGGAAACGCCCTGACCATCATGAAGAGGTTCAGGTTCAACAAAATCGTCTCCAACATCCCCTACATGATATCAGAGCCATTGATAAGGATTCTGGTGAAGAAGGACTTCGAGCTCGCCGTGATAACCTTCCCCAAGGCCTTTGCTTCGAGGTTG
>CAZIAB010000071.1:0-2566 GCA_964537525.1 uncultured archaeon | reverse complement strand
GTCGGCTCTGTCTGGTCAGGGTTGTCTTCTACCCACTGGCAGAGATAGTCTTGCCACGTATAGATGCGGCTGGATTCAGCGCACGTGCAGTCCCTCTTCTTGCCTCCGCTTTCAGAACATATCTTGTAGCAGTTCTCACAGTTCACTGTCCTCTCGCCCTCCACCTTGAAGCCTTTGCCGCATACTATGTTGGCCTGCAGGCTGCTGGTTGTTGCCATCCCCGTGATGAAACTATGATATTGCGCTCCTATGTTCCCGGTGAAGGAGAGCCCTCCGGGAAGGTCGGAAGGATAACTATAGTCCGACAATCCGCTGGGTTTCGCCACTGTTGTGCTGTACTCCTTTATCTCGCATTCAGAGCCCATCTCCCCGTTGGCTATGTAGTTTATCGCGCAGGCCAGGGCAGTCGATGACGCCTTTGCAGCAAGCGCTTCGTCTGCGGTGCTGCTCTCGCCGCATATCCATGGCCATTCCCTGCATGCCCAGTCGAGCCATCCCTTCCCTCCGCCGAGGATTGATATGACGAATATGACGACTATGAGGCAGATTACTACTCCGGCAATTAGATAGAAGGTCTCGTTCATGGCCAGCTGGCCCTTTCCAGAACCCATGTGATTATATTGGGCAGGATTCTATAAATAGGTTGGATGGCTAAAGAAAGAGTGGGTTGGTTGGCGTTATTTCAGCTTCCTTTTCTTGTGGATAGCCCTTGCAAAGCTCTTCACGCTCTCCAGCGGGTTGGTGGATTCCTCTATCCTCGTCCCTACGTGGATGCAGTTGGCCCCTGCAGCGATGAGCTTCCCTGCCTGCTCCGGCGTCTTCACCCCTCCGGCTATGACGATATTGAGCTTGCAGGCCCTCCTTATCGCAGAAACCGTTTCCGTGGGGACCGGGGAAGGAGCTCCGGAGCCGGATTCCAGGATGATGAAGCGCATCCCCATGTACTGTGCCGCTATGGAATATGCGACCGCCATGTCAATCTTCTCCCTGGGGAGCAGGTTCGCCTCGCCGACGTAGCCGACCGTCTGGCCCGGCTCGAAGACGAGATAGCAGGTGGGTATGACCTCTATGTCATACTTCTTCACGACAGGGGCACCGAGCGCCTGGGCGCCGCTTATCCAGTAGGGGTTCTTGGAATTCATCAGGCTCATGAAATATATGGAGTCAGCGAACTTCGTTATGTTGCTGACGTTGCCCGGGAAAACGTGAAGGGGAACGCTGATGTTCTCCTTTATCAGCTTCGCCGTCTCATCAAGGACGTGCCCCTGGGCGCCTATGGAGCCGCCGAGCATTATTATGTCCGCGCCTCCCTCGCACATTATCTTCGCGAGCTTGAGCGCCTTCTCCGGCTCCTGCTTCTCAGGGTCTATGAGCCCCATGAAGACGCCGCGCCCCGAATCGATTATCTTGTTTATGTGCGTCTCCACCTTGCCCAGCTTTATCCTGTGGGCACGGACGGGAATCTTTATCTTCCTTGCATACCTCTTCATTTTGATGTCCATAGTATCAACGGGCTATCCTGTCTTAAAAACATTATTGGTTATTATGGGTTTCTTCTTTTAAAAACAAGATGTAATCTTTATACATGATTCTAATCACAGGGGCAACGGGATTCATCGGCCAGCGGCTGACGAGGGAGCTCATCAGGAAGGGCTATAAGGTGAGGGTGCTATGCCGGGACAGGAAAGCCGGAGAGGACATGTTCCCCAAGGCAGATGTCTTCAGGGCAGACCTCTCGGAGCCGGAAACCCTGGAGGGCGTGACAGAGGGGATAGAGACAGTCATCCATCTCGCGGGGATGGTCTCGTACTCAAGAAGCAGGGAGGAGATATTCACCGCCAACGTTGACACGACGAGGAACCTCCTCGCCCGGTCAAAGAACGTGAAGAGGTTCATTTTCTCATCCAGCGTTGCCGTCTACGGGGAGATAAGCGGGATGGCTGACGAGGGTTATCCTGCCAGGCCGGCCAACCCTTACGGGGAATCGAAGCTCGAGTGCGAGAAGCTTATCAAGGAATCAGGGATACCTTATACGATACTGAGGATTGCACCCATCTACGGGATGGGAAGCCCGAGCTGGCGGAAAAATCTCGGTTTGATGGAGAAGGGCTTTCCCATACCAAAGACCAGGAACCTCACCCACGTGGTCCACATATCGGACGCCGTCCAGGCGCTGGAAAGGTCTGTGAAGAGGGGGAAGGGAATCTACAACATAGCGGACAGGAATCCCATGCCCTTCACGGATTTCGTGGAGATTATAATGGGGGACCTTGGGAAGGAGCCGAAGAGGATGCCAATGCTCCTGGTGAAGATGGCTGCCAGGGCAAAGGGGATGGGCCCCTACCTTAATGTCCTCACGATGAACCGGAACTACATAATCGGGAAGGCAGAGAAAGAGCTAGGCTACAGGCCCAAGGCAAACCTTCAGGAAGAAGTAAAAAGAATGGTGGAGTGGTATCGGTCAGGCTCCTGATAAAGCTTATTAATACAACATTAACCAACAGGGTAGTGAAGTGATTTATATGTTCGGAAGGCTGAAGAAGAGCCTCAGGGAAGGCATAAGCAG
>CAZIAB010000070.1:0-2590 GCA_964537525.1 uncultured archaeon | reverse complement strand
GTATGTCAATGAGCTCGTCCCTTGAGTACCTGGTGAAGTGGATGTTCTCCATCGAAGACAAACGGCTCCTTATCCTGTCGTCAACCCCCGAAAGGGCGGTGTCCCTGTTGGAAATCATCAGGATGGAGACCCTTTCAAGGAGGATGAGGTCGTAGAGGATGGAGAAATCAGAGAGGGCATCGACCTCGTCAAGCATGACCACCAGGCCCGTGGATTCCAGGTGTTTCCTCATCAACGTGATGAGCTCGTCAGGGGCTGACCCCTTCCTGTGCGCGGTGAGCGCAGAGCCGAGGGACTCGAGTATCTTGTAGAGGACAGAGTACCTGGATGAGTGCTCCCAGCAATTGATATAGACGGACTGGATAGAGCCGACCTCGGCTGCAATCCCCTCGGAGACGTAGCGGGAGGTGCAGGTCTTTCCCGTCCCTGTCGGCCCGTGGATGAATGCGTGCCTTGCCTGCGTGCCCTCAACCAGGGGCCGGATAGTCTCCCTGAGGGCAGAGATGTGGCTGTCCCTGTGGATTATCCTGTTCGGGAGGAAGCTCTCCCTGAGGGGGGTGGGGTCCCTGATTATCACGCTGTTCACAGTATATCATTGGAGGGAGAACTTTTATTGGTTTATGTCAAGTTAGAGAGATAATCATCCAAATAAAAAACTGAACGGGTTTTAGTAAAGTATGGATGGCGTAGATGGACCCATAACAATTGTGCGCGCAAGGGTTGTTAGATATAAACTGGAAAGTGCGCTGGCGGTCCCATACTCTTTGCTTGCCCTTGAGGAGATTGACCCGCTCATGGATGGTGCCAATTGCAGGCACATAGAGATGGTTGGCAGAAATGAAAACGTTGCCTATATCCTGACGGACAGTGAAGGCGGGAGAATCGAATCCCAAGTATACTCCACAAAGGACATCGGAGAGGATGTTGGCAGGATTTACACGGGAATGCCCGGCGCCGTGGTGACGAAACCCGTTGATGAAACTTTTGTGGTAATGAATCTCTTCTGTTATCTGAATGAAGCGGTTGGTGTGCTGGAGCATCTTCCAGAGCTTGCGGGGGTGGAGGATCTGATAGGGAAGATACCAACGGAGAGTTTGGGGAGGAAAAACGTTGCGAGAACATTATACAGGAACATTTTGATGACTGCCATGGATGACAGGCCCCCGTTCCAGGTCCACGATTATGCATTCGGCACCGGACCGATACTCCTCAGGTACTACTCGCTGGATGGTTTGGGCAGAATTGAACTCGTTGATGCCGGAATAGTCCCTAAAACCAGGGATGAGCGAATTGCAAGACGGAAGTATACCCTTCGCATCCTTCCTTTCGACTGCGGGAAATTAACCTTTTAAAGCGGCTTCTTTCAAATAACAGAATGGCCGAGACAGAAGCGGACAGGGTGAAGAAGGAGATACAGGAGATAGAGGAAGAGATAAAGAAGACCAAGTACAACAAGGCGACCCAGTTCCATGTGGGGCAGCTCAAGGCAAAGCTCGCCAAGCTCAGGGACGAGCACATTAGAAGGAGCGAGAAGAAGGCAGGCGCCGGGTATTCTGTCAGGAAGGCAGGTGACGCCACCGCAATCCTCGTCGGCTTTCCCTCTGTGGGCAAGTCAACCATCCTCAACAGGCTGACCAATGCCGATTCAAAGGTGGGGCATTACGATTTCACCACGCTCAACATAATCCCCGGCATGATGAGTCTCAACCACGCCATGATACAATTGCTGGACATCCCCGGGATGATAGAGGGGGTAAGCAGGGGAAAGGGAAGGGGCAGGGAGATTCTATCTGTGGTGAGGAACGCCGACGTCATAATATTCGTGCTGGACGCGACAAAGAAGAGCCAGCTTGACGTGATGAGGGAGGAACTGTACAACGCGGGCTTCCGCCTCGACCAGGTGCCGCCAGACGTGACGATAAAGAGGAAGTCCGGCGGGGGGATTGACATAGGAAGCGCGGTGAAGCTCACGAAGATGAGCCTTGACGAGGCAAGCTCCATCCTCAGGGAGTTCAAGATTCTCAACGCAGAGGTCGTGATAAGGAGTAACCTGACCGCAGAGCAGTTCATCGACTGCGTCATGGGCAACAGGGTATACGTACCCAGCCTGGTGGTGATTAACAAGATGGACATGGCCAGCAGGGAGAGGCTTAAGACGATGATGAAGGAGACAGGCGAATGCATAGCGATATCCGCTGAGAAGGACACCGGAATGGATGAGATGAGGGAGGAGATATGGAAGAGGACAGGCCTGATAAGAATCTACCTCAAGAAGGTGGGCAAGAACCCTGACATGGACGAGCCCCTGATAATGGGGAGGGGAGCAACCATAAAGGACGTGGCAGACAAGATACATAAGGTCTTTGAGGAGAGGTTCAGGTTCGCCAGGGTGTGGGGCTCTAGCAAATTCGGGGGCCAGAAGCTCGGAATGGACTATGGGTTGCATGACGAGGACATCGTTGAGTTCCATATGTATTAAAGCCCTGGATTCAACAATCTATTGGTTGGTATGTGGGAATATCTTGCACTGTTCCTGGTGCTGGTCGTTGTGGTGATGTTCCTTCTCTACAGGAGGGCGCAGGCAGAGAAC
>CAZIAB010000069.1:0-2597 GCA_964537525.1 uncultured archaeon | reverse complement strand
TAGTGATGGTACTTGTGGCTGCCGGGGGAATAGTCCTCTGGAAGAAGAAGTAAAGGTCCAATATCTTATTTGTTTTCCAAACCCCTTACAAAGGGATATTATAACCGTTAAATATTTTACACGTGTTAAAAAAATTTAACACGATTAGGTTCCACTAATTTTATATTACAAACTCCCTAATTACACTTTATGAGCAGTGCGTGGGAGAAGGTTCTTGTCACCAGGGCAAGCAAGGTAGAGGAAATCAGGAGGGTAATACCCGGATATGGCTATTCTGCTGAGGACGAAGCGTGCAAGACAGACGAGCACGTGTGCGAGTTCATGGTGAACGGCCTCCATGAGGCAAAGGATGTCCTCTTCAACCTCACCCACACGGAGTTCGAGCTCCAGAAGGACGCCCTCAGCAACGCCTTCCAGGACATCAGGGACTGCGTCGACATATTCTCCGATGAGATAAAGACCAGGCACTTCGACTGGGACAGGGAAAGCACAGAGAAGTGGCTCGAGAGGATAGTGGACCACGATTACAGCCTGATACTTGGTCTCCTCAAGTTCGGAAGGGAGCTGGACGATGCCGTTGAGGCCATGAAGGAGGGCAACCAGGACATGCAGGACAGGGTAGATGCCCTCAACAAGGACCTGGATGACCTGGTCAACAGCTTCAAGGAGCGCGACATCATCTGCAACATCAGGGACATAACCCTCGAGAGGACCTTCCAGAAGATCAGAGCTGAGATGAGAGGGTAGGGTTATCTTTTTCTATGTTTAAAGTCTTTTCTAAAATCTAGTATTTTTATCCCAAAGAAAAAATGTAAAACAAATCCCCCTCCGAGGCCAACGTTGCCGAACAATAAACCAATCGTTGGCAGAAACGCGTTTTCCCATGAATCTGGAATGCATCAGAATGGGGTCATCAAGAACAGAGAAACATATGAAATAATGGATTTTAATGAAGTCGGGTGGAAGGGCGAGCGCTTTATCATAGGGAAGCATTCCGGAAAAAGCGGCCTGAAGAATAAACTAAAAGAACTCAATATAAAGGCCACTGATGATGAAATCCGTGAGGCTTTAATCAGAATAAAGAAGGCAAGAAGGAAAAAAACCGATTATAGGACTTTAAAAAAAATCATAGCGGATATCAGAAATTAAAGGTCAGGCTTAATCCTCTTCAGTATGAACCACGAGAAATGGTTCCCGTACCTGTCCTGAAGCTCTTTCAGCTTCCAGTCATTCCCTGTGATAGTTTTCCTGCATTTACTGCTCCCGCAGTTGCATTTCAGTTCATAGGTACAGGCAGTGTCCATGGCATAGTCGTAGCAAAGCTCCTCTCCTGCCTTGATGTCCCTGAGGGTCACGAACGTCACCTGCCCGTCAGGCCCTATGTTGGGGTCGCAGGAATGGTTGACAAAGATTGCCGTGTCCCTGACCTCGTCCTTTGTCGTGGGGCACAGGAAGAAATCGTCATGTATCTGCATCCAGTAATCCCCTATCTTCCTTGCAGCCCTCCTGGTCTGCTCCCATGTCAGGATGTGCCCGCTTTTGATAAAAACAACCTCGCCCTTCCTTATATCCTGCTTTGCAAACAAACCCACGCCCCCTTTCCCGCTCTTCCTGACCTCTGTCTTCGGGGACCTGTATGACTTTATGGCAGACATACTTCTAATTGGAGTGTTTATTAAAATCTTTAATCTTCACTCCTTCTCCCACAAACAAAGGCTCTCCCTCGTTACCCCAACCTTCTCTGTCCTGTTTCTGGTGCACCAGCGCTTGTTGAGGACGATGATTTTGTCCACCTTAAAACCCACGTGCTCTGCCATGCGGCTCAGGAGGAGGTCTGATTCCACCACCCTTCCCTCATTAGGGAAGCAGCCGTTGCCTACGACGAGGCCGACCTTTCCCCCGTCCTTCAGGACCCTGTATCCCTCCTTTATGGACTCGAACATGTCCAGGAGGTAGGGGACGCTCTCCGCGGGGAGGCCGTCAGACTGCTCTCCTATGACGTCTGCAAGCTTCATCGTGAGGCTGGCCTCCCTTTCAGGGGAGATTCCAATATAAGACCTTATCGGCGGCCTGGGTGCGATGTAGTCGAGGAAGAGCTTCTGCTCTATCTCATAGATTTTGGTGTACTCTATCTTGTTCAGGTAGGGCGGCGAGGTAATGATGGCATGGATGGACTGCTCATGGAGCTTCAGCATCCTGGCATCACCGAAGTCAGCGGTGGTCTCCGCATCCGTCCTCGGGAAGGTCTGGTAATCCCTTATCATCCTAAACAATTGCCTCCGCAGCATGTCCCTTATCGGGGGGACGGGCTTCTTCCTTATCTTTATCACAGCGCCGTCCTTGAAGATGAAGCTGCTCTTTATGGAGACGTTCATCAGGCCCAGCATCATGAAGTTGCGGACAGAGGGATTCTCGATGCCCATGATGAGGTCCCTGTAATAGATTACTTCCCTCATGGTCCTCATGGGGAAGGCCCTTCTAATCAGGGGGTCGTTGACCTCCACCTCGAAGCCCTTTATCCTCTTCCTTCTGATGAGCGCCCTTGCGGTCTCCTCCAGACCCTCCGTCTCATAGTCAGAGGTCTTGACCATGGCCGC
>CAZIAB010000068.1:0-2729 GCA_964537525.1 uncultured archaeon | reverse complement strand
CGACGTGGTGGAGGTGGTGAGGAACAGGTTCCTCCAGAATCTTAATTATGGGGTGGAGTTCGGCACAGAAGAGGTCACTGGAGATAACGACTCCAAGCTCAACATATCCACCATACACATAAAACTCACAAAATAATCCTTTTACAGTTAATTTTATCGCCCGGTAACCACATGGCAGATTAACAAAAACGAGTTCTGGTTGTCCCCAAAAGGTCTGCATCTCCAACATGAATGATGCAGAGATGTCTCTTGTCACGATAAGAAAGAAGAGATAAGACTTAAGCCAAAAAAATATCACTTCTTTGCCGTTTTATCCCTCCCTGACTTTATGGTCCCCGATACCCTTAGGGTCTGGAAGGCCACCTTGCTGTCGCCTATCTGGTGGATGAGGGAGAGGGAGACCTTAACACTGTCAGTGAACTTCGGCGAACATTGAATGAATCCCTTGTGCTTTCTGGAGTCCCAGAGGTTCTTTAAAATTCGAATGTTGGCCTTTGCCATGTCCTCTTCCCCGAGCCAGTTGAGAACCGAATTCCATACGGCGTCCTTGACCGTCTCATAGGAGAGCCTCTCGTCAGAGTGAATCCTGAACACGACATACCTCTTCTTCTCCCTGCTGCTGGAAAGCCTTCTCAGTCTCATGTTTTCACAGTTTCAATCGTAACATTTTCTGGTTGCTCCTCAGCTTTTCGAGCCCAGGAGCAATATAATCAATCCTGGGTACGAAGTTCGTAAGCTGAGTTTCATTCTCACCGACCTAATATAATTTATAGCGCGGGAACAAATAAAACCAGTGTTTCTCATGATTGAGCTGGAGAGGACGTTCCTGGCGAAATCCCTTCCCCCGGGGCTGGACAAATGCAGGTCGAAGGAGGTCATCGACGTCTACATACCCATGGTGGCAGAGCACCCGACCCTCAGGATAAGGAAGGACGGGGACATGTTCGAGATAACAAAGAAGGAGCCCGTGAATGGAGACGCTTCGCACCAGGAGGAGCAGACCATCCGGATAACCGAATCCGAATTCATGGAGCTGATGAAGCTCGAAGGGAAGGCGGTCAGGAAGATACGGTATTATTATGATTACGATGGGAGGACGGCAGAGGTTGACGTGTTCCAGGACGACCTCAAGGGACTCGTTCTCGTTGACTTCGAGTTCCGGACAAGGGAGGAGAAGGATTCGTTCAGGATGCCGGATTTCTGCCTTGCCGAAGTGACGCACGAGAAATTCCTCGCGGGCGGGATGCTCTGCGGCAAGGGATATTCTGATATCGAGGAGCCCCTCCGCGGGTTCGGTTACTCGGGAATCTGAACCAGTCCTAATTTATAGCAAAGCCACAAATAACTATTGTTATGGTGGATTACAGCAGGCTCTCTGTAAAGCACTTCATAAGGGAAGTGAATTCAGGCAACGTGAACCTGGACGACTTCTACTCGAAGCTCCATCCAAGGCTGGAGAGCCTCAATAAGGAGTATAACATTTTCGTTACTCTCCCCCCAAAGAACACACCAAAAGGCCCAGGAAAAGGCGGCCCGAAAGGCAGGCTGGCCGGCCTGCCGGTATCCGTTAAGGACAACATCTGCACAGAGGGAATCCAGTCAACGGCCGGTTCAAGAATCCTCAGGGGTTACGTCCCACCCTTTGATGCGACCGCTGTGAAGATGACCAAGGATGAGGGAGCCTCTGTCATCGGTAAGACCAACCAGGACGAGTTCGGCTTCGGGACGTTCTCCGTGAATTCGGGCTTCGGTATTCCAAGGAACCCGCTCGACCCCGGGAGGGCGGCAGGGGGCTCGTCAGGCGGGGCGGCAGCTCTCACCGCGGCGCTGGATTTCCCACACATCGCCCTGGGTCAGTCAACAGGCGGGAGCATATCCTCACCAGCCAGCTTCTGCGGCGTTTATGGACTCACCCCTACCTACGGGAGGGTCTCCAGGTACGGTTTGATTGATTATGCCAACT
Source organism: uncultured archaeon (assembly GCA_964537525.1). Taxonomy (GTDB): domain Archaea; phylum Aenigmatarchaeota; class Aenigmatarchaeia; order QMZP01; family QMZP01; genus CAYMDJ01. Next base: position 766 of record CAZIAB010000068.1, on the reverse strand, counting down.
CCCTGGACAAGATAGGCCCCATAGGGAAGAGCGCGGAGGACGTCGCCCTCATGCTTTCCGTGATATCCGGCCATGACCCAAGGGATTCCACAACAATAAAACAAGGGAAAGAGAACTACGGAACCTTCGTCGGGAAGAGCGTGAAGGGAATGAAGGTTGGCGTCCCGAAGGAGTACTTCGGGGAGGGGGTCGACGCAGGGGTGAAGGAGCAGGTATGGGACTTCATCGACATGCTCCAGAGGGAGGGCGCCTCGTACAGGGAGATATCCCTCCCGACCACGAAGGAGGGAATAGCCACTTACTACATCATAGCTTCTTCAGAGGCATCCACCAACCTCGCGAAGTTCTGCGGCCTCCGCTACGGCGCAGAGGAGGACATAGACGGGGACTTCAACGAGTACTTCACAAAAATCAGGAGCAAATACCTCGGCGAGGAGGCAAAGAGGAGGATTATCCTGGGAACCTATTCCAGGATGGCGGGCTACCGCGACCAGTTCTACCTCAAGGCGATGAAGGTAAGGACGCTGATTATAAGGGACTTCAAGAGGGCATTCTCCAGGTTCGACGTCCTTGTCGCTCCCGCGATGCCGGTCGTCGCCCCCAAGCTGAAGGACATAGAGGGGATGTCCCCGCTCCAGAACTACATGATGGACGTGCTGACAGTGTGCCCGAACCTGGCCGGGATACCCATGCTCTCGGTCCCACACGGGAAGGTCGGGGGAATGCCAGTGGGCGTCCACGTGATGGGAGACCACCTCCAGGAAGG
>CAZIAB010000067.1:0-2742 GCA_964537525.1 uncultured archaeon | reverse complement strand
CCTGTGGCTTAGTGCCTTCCTGGGTTCGAATCCCAGCCCTCGCACTTATTTTCTTTGCAAAACAGGTGATGTAAAAACGTGCACGGAAAAGGGAATGGTGTAAGTGGGTTTTAAAAGAATTTCTTTCAAGTATTAGAAAGGTTAAATCTCAATGGTGTTCAAGTGGCCACGATAAATCTGAATTACAACAAGCTTGCAGCGGGATATCTTTTCCCGGAGATTAGGAGGAGAACAGAGGCTTTTCTGGAAGAAAACTCTGGTGTCGAGGTTATGATGCTTGGTGTTGGGGATACCACAGAACCCCTGACGCCTGCCATTATCAAAGGTATGCATGATGCTGTAGACGCCCTTGGCAATGCTGATACTTATACAGGATACGGTAAAGAAAGAGGCATGCCAGAATTAAGAGAAGCCCTCTCTGAAAGGTATGATGAGAGGGGTGTTCTAGTCAAACCGTCTGAGATATTCATAAGCGACGGGGCAAAACCCGACTCGGCCAACATCCAGACAATCTTCGGACCGGCTGATATTGTTGCTGTCCAGGACCCTGCTTATCCTGTTTATGTTGACAGCAACGTAATTGCTGGAAGGACAGGTGGTTTTAATGAAAAAACAGGCAAATACGAAGGAATCGTTTACATGCCGTGCACAGAGGAGAACGGCTTCTTTCCTGAAGTGCCTGACCAGAAGGTTGATCTGATTTACATATGCAGCCCGAACAACCCGACAGGAGCCGTTGCCACGGTGGACCAGCTGAGTATGTTGGTTGATTATGCAAGAAGGAACAAAGCCGTTATCATATTCGATGCTGCCTATGCAGCTTATGTATCAGACCCAAATCTTCCCAGGAGCATCTATGAAATCGATGGTTCAAAGGAATGTGCAATAGAGATAAGCAGCTTCTCAAAGGACACAGGATTCACCGGGGTGAGGCTGGGATGGACCGTTGTTCCGTATGATGTTATAGTCAAAGACACCTCTCCGGGCGAGATAAGATCCGCGTGGAACAGGAGAATGGATACATTCTTCAACGAAGCACCGAACGTCTCGCAGGCGGGCGGGCTTGCTGCCCTTTCAGGACAAGGCAGGGAGGAATGCCAGGGCCTGGTTGATTATTACATGAGAAACGCGAAGGTGATAAAAGGCGGGCTCGATGATATGGGGATGGTGACGTTCGGTGGGGTCAATGCCCCATATATATGGTTAAGAACACCCGATGGAATGGGATCATGGGACTTCTTTAATAAGATGCTTAGTGAGGCGCATGTGGTTGGCACGCCAGGCGTTGGTTTTGGTCCAAGCGGTGAGGGTTATTTCAGGTTGAGCGCCTTCGGACACACCGAGAATATTGAAAAGGCGGTCGATTCGATCAGGAAGAACCTGCGATTATGATGCAGAAGACATTGCCCTTCACAAAGGAGCAGATAGAAGAAATAGCACTGGAGTATCCCACGCCTTTTCATATCTATGATGAAACCGGAATCAGGGAGAATGCAAGAAAGCTGAATGGAACGTTCTCATGGATACCCGGATTCAAGGAATATTTTGCAGTGAAGGCATGCCCCAATCCATACATCCTTGAGATATTGAAGGAAGAGGGTTTTGGCGCGGACTGCAGCTCACTGCCTGAATTGATTCTTGCTGAAAAGGTTGGCATCACAGGCGAGGACATAATGTTCACGTCAAACGACACACCAGCAAAAGAATTTGTGAAGGCCAAGGAATTGGGGGCTATAATAAACCTTGATGACATAAACCATATTGATTTTCTGGAAAGGGTTGCGGGCATGCCAGAGCTTATCTGTTTCCGGTACAATCCCGGACCATTAAGAGAAGGTAGCGTCATATTAGGTAACCCGGAAGACCAGAAGTACGGCTTTACCCAGGAACAGCTCTTTGAGGGATATGAAACGGCCAGGGCGCTGGGAGCAGAAAGGTTCGGACTGCATACGATGATAGCGTCAGACGAGCTTGACCCGGATTATTTCGTAGAGACCGCGAACATGCTTTTTGACAACATCCTGGAAATTTCAGAGCGTTTAGGAATTAGATTCGAGTTCATAAACCTTGGCGGGGGGATTGGAATTCCATACAGACCAGACCAGGAACCAGTGGACCTGAACGTTATATCCGATGGTATAAAGAGATTATACGATGATAAAATCAAGACGGGCGGTTTTCACCCGTTGAAGATTTTCATGGAGAACGGAAGGATGATAACAGGCCCCTTTGGCTTTCTGGTATCCACTGTGCGTCACATAAAACGTACATATAAGACCTATGTCGGGCTTGATGCCTGCCTGGTAGACCTTATGAGGCCGGCAATATATGGCGCATATCATCACATCACTGTATTGGGGAAGGAAGACGCTCTGCATGACCACGTATATGACGTGACAGGCTCTCTCTGTGAGAACAATGATAAGTTCGCAATAGACAGGGAACTTCCGGGGATTGAGGTAGGTGACATGGTCGTTATTCATGATGCTGGTGCGCATGGACATGCCATGGGATCCAATTACAATGGAAAGCTGCGCTCTGCTGAGCTTTCATTGAGGTCTGATGGGAGTGTTGAGATGATAAGAAGGGCTGAAACCCCCGAGGATTATTTCAAGACACTGAATTTCCCTGGCGAGAGATATTCTTTCTAGTTATTGATTTGGTGAGGAAATTGTGTATTTGAATGTGTCAAGTTAGCGGGTTTCCAAACCAGAAACCAGTTACTTGAGGAACTTATCCGCA
>CAZIAB010000066.1:0-2809 GCA_964537525.1 uncultured archaeon | reverse complement strand
AGAAGTTCGAGGAACAGCAGAAGGAGCTCAAGAAAATCAAGAAGAAAATCAGGAAGTAATCATTTCTTCTCGACCTTCTTTCCGAAGAAGTCGTTTGCAGGGCAGCAGATTCTTCCCTGCTTGCAGTGCGGACAAGCGAGCTTCCCGTAAACCAGAGGGTTGCCCAACACCCAGATAAGTATCGGGATTGCCATGAGCCCAGCAATCAGCCACTCGAAGCCGGTCCACATCAGATACCCTCCACCTATCAGGGGGAATATGGTAATCATCATGTTCGGGAGGAGGTTCTTCCACGTCACCTTCCTCTCGCAGAACTTCTTCGGGTCATCCTTCCTGAAGAATAATGGAGCTATCTTCCCCTTCCCGGCGACGCACCTCTTCCCGTAGTAATAGCACGAGGCGCAGCCTTCCTTGTAGAGATAGAACTCAAGGATGACCAGGTAAACGACATACAGGAGGCCCCACACCAGGCCAACCCTGTAGAGGATGTAAAAACCAACCGCATAATTGACCAGCATTACCATGTTGTAGACCAGCACGTTCCCAAGGGGATACTTCTCATATGCCTTCGGCTCTGCCATGCTATAAAATTAGAAGTGTGGATTAAATAGTTTAAAGGAACGCCATGAAGGCAAGAACACCGGCGATTGCCCCCACGACCAGTATGACCAGGCCCAGGGTCACCAGCTTCTTTCGGCTCTTCTCCTCTTCCGGGGTCAGCTCCCTGATTTGTCCCTTCTTCTTGTAATTCTCCTCGAGGGCGGCCCCTATCGAGACCCCTATGGCAACCCCTATCGCAGGACCCAGAGCGAACATGGAACCGAACTCGCCTGTCAGCAGGTCGGCAACGAAGAAGACAAGAACCCCTATGGGTATCCCGATTCCCATTCCTATACCCATCCAGTGGCCCTTGGGATATTTCTTTCCAGCCATATGATTAATTAGCATATTGGGTTAAAAATAACTTTAACCATGACCAATTATTAACATGAAGAAACTCCCTGCCCTGTTGCTTCTGTTAATCCTCGCCTCTGGCTGCACCCTCCAGGGCGAACAGGCTGGCACAGGCACCACAGGACCGGACAGCACGGAATTCAGCAGCGTGATGGGGGGAATCCTCTCCAGCCAGTCCCCTGACACAGAGGCATTCTCCTCCCTGATAACCAGCCTCGCCGAGGGGGATCCAGAAGGCTACCTCAGCGACCTTGAAGTGGTGGAATCCCTGACAGAACCCATCCCTGCCAGCGATGTCGTCATCCCCGGGAGGAGGGAGGATGGGTTCTACCGGGGCCTCTACCTCAACGACATCAGGGATGCCAGGTACGCCCTGGCCAGCATAGACAGGATAAAGTCAGCGGGCTTTGACACCATCCTCCTGGAGGTGCAGTACGGCGTGAACTCATCAGGAGACGTCTATATGCCCGGGGAGGAGGTATACCTCTTCTACATCAACGCCTTCCAGAGGTCAGGCTTCAGGCTCTGGCTTGCCATGGGGCATACGGCCTATGATTTCCCTTACAGGCACGACAGTAAAAACAGGATACCCCTGGAGAGCCAGTCAGAGCTCCTGGAGATGGTTGAGCCGGAAATTCTCAGGTGGGCAGGGATAGCAGAGACCTATAACGTTGACACCTTCATACCGTCAGAGGAGGCCAACACCATGCTGGTGACAGGGGATTATGATGGGACAGACCTCTGCCAGCCCGAGAGGGACTTGCTTAGCCAGTGGATGCAGGAGATACTGCCTGAAATAAGGGCCATGTTCTCTGGCAGGGTCGGGTTCGCCACGAATGACGGCGGCCCGTGCGAGCGGCTCTTTGAAAGGGAGGAATGGATGCTGGAGGGCCCCGACTTCGATTACACGGGCTATGATTTCGTGATAAGGAAGTTCCCCTTCCGTAGCGTCTTCGCGACAGACGAGGAATGGGAGGAGATGGCAGAGACGAGCATCCCGGACATGCTATACATCTCCGGGAGGGACCAGACGCTCGGCCTCATCCTTTACGAGACAGGCGGCAGCGTTGGAAGGCCCCTTGACGAGGACTTTGCAGGCAGCCTACCGGTGAGGGAAGTCGACGAATCCCACCAGAGGGAGAGCTATGAAAGGCTCTTTGAGATATCGGATTCAAACCCCGGGATAAGGGGAATGTTCTTCAAGATATCAGGGGCGCAGCCCCACGAGCCCTCCTGGAACCCCTTCGGGAGACCTGCAGAGGACGTCCTCCGCGACAACTTCGCTGCTAACGATACCCTCGGGCCAGAGCCCCTTGATTCTCTCTGGGCCTCTGTGGGCGAGGAGGGCATAAAGGCCATTCAGGCATGCCTATCTGACGAGATTCCCTTTGACCCCGAGCACCAGCTGAACGAGATGGAATACATGGCCTTCTTTGATTCAGCAAGGCAAACCTGCCGGTTGGGTTAAAAAGGAATATTTAAATAATCCCAATAACTAACCAATACAAACACAACCAACCGATGCTCCCGTCGTCTAGCCCGGTCAAGGATACAGGCCTCTCGAGCCTGGGACGCGGGTTCAAAGAAGCCTTTTGGAAAAAGGCTTCAGCCAAAAGGAGGCTGTCGCCTTCCACGACAAAGGGACTTTGGGAATCCCGCCGGGAGCATCCACAATCATTAGAAAGCTGCATTTAGACAATTGAATAAATGCAGCCAACCATTAGAAAGCCGCACTGAACCAATCGAACAAATGCGGCATTCCCTACGCTAAGAAAGCTGCATTGGAACAATTGGATAAATGCAACTTACAATCGATGGGCCGGTGGCTTAGTTTGGTTAGAGCACCCGACTGATA
>CAZIAB010000065.1:0-2822 GCA_964537525.1 uncultured archaeon | reverse complement strand
AATGAGATAAAAAACATAATCAATGATGTTGTCAAGAGCCGTTTATCTGACATAGAGATGACAGCCTTCGTGGTCGGCCTTCATAACCACGGCATGACGATGTCAGAGGCCGCATCTCTCTCGAAGACGATGGCATCCACGGGGGTAGGCCTGAACTTGGGCAAGAAGGCAGTGTACGACAAGCACAGCATCGGTGGCGTCCCAGGCGACAAGACCTCGATGCTCCTCGTCCCAACTGTCTCTCTCGCCGGACTGACGATACCCAAGACCTCCTCCCGCGCGATAACCTCACCTGCAGGAACGGCAGACAGGGTCGAGTGCCTCTGTCCCGTGAACCTGAGCATAGACGAGATAAAGAAGGCCATATCAAGGGAGAACGGATGCCTGGTGTGGGGAGGTGCGCTCGACCTGGCGCCTGCTGATGATGCTTTCATAAAGATAGAGTATCCCCTTTCCCTTGACCCCCTGTTGCTTCCCTCGATAATGTCAAAGAAAAAGGCGGTCAACGCTAAATACCTGGTAGTTGACATACCGACAGGGAGGGGTGTCAAGTTCAAGACCATCGCGGATGCAGAGGAGCTCGGAATGAAGTTCATAGAGCTCGGAAGGAAGTTGGGCATAAAGGTGGAGTGCTCATCAACCTTTGCAGAGCAGCCAATCGGATATGCGGTCGGCCCTGCCCTCGAGGCCAGGGAGGCCCTGAAAATAGCTGACACTGGCAGGGGGCCTGATGACCTCATAAACAAGGTGGCCCACCTCGCAGGAGTGTTGTTCGAGTTCAGGGGATTTCCCAATCCCGAGAAGAAGGCAATGAAGATTATAAGGTCTGGCAGGGCAGGAAAGAAGCTCAGGGCTATAATGGCTGCCCAGGGTGGGAACCCCAAGCTCAGGATTGAGGACATACCAATAGGGACACACAGCGTCAAGGTGAAGTCAACGAAGACAGGAAAGGTGTGGTGGATAGACAACGTAGCAGTCATCCAGGTTGCCAGGGCAGCCGGCGCTCCCTTTGACAAGGGGGCAGGACTCGTCATGCACAAGAAGCTCAACGAGCCCGTGAACAAGGGCGACGTGATATTCGAGGTCTATTCAGAGCATCTCTACAAGCTGAATAGGGCGCTGGAAACCGTCAAATGCATGGACGTCATGTGCGTTGGAAAGAAATACGACATGGTCCTGGCAGACATACCAGAGGACGATGAGGAAGAGAGATACTTCATCCTCGAGAGGTAATCCCCCTTTCGGCAAAAATTATTTAAGCCTTTCTGGGTCAGTTCACCCAGAACCCCTATGGAATAATCACCCTATTTAAAACTTTTTCGTTACATAAAGTTATGGGAAAGGATTATTTGGCAGAAGAAGCAGATGTAGAAGCCGTTATAAAAAAACTGGATTTATATGCTGCCGGAATTAAGGACAGTACTGGGATTGATCCCGACCTGGATAAACTTTTTATTGATGTGACAACCGATTATAGATTCTTGTTCATATTGCAAAAAGAGTGCGCTCGGGAAGAAGTAATACAGAAACAAAAACAAGAGATTCTTGACAAATTGCAAGAGATTGGAACATACGTCAGTGATGCAGAATCTGAAGTATATTTGGAAGAGTTGAAAAAGGAAATGACCAATTCAATGAGTTCTCAGGGGACTCCTCCCAAAGAATAAAGATTTCAAGGACTCTGCCCTCCCAAGGTTCACTGGCTTCCTGTGAAAGTATTTATATTACCTCAGCCAATAATAAAGTAATGAAAAACCAGCTGAGGGCGTTCGGTGTCATCGTCGTCCTGATAGTGCTGGTTATGATGCTGTCCGTTATTTCTGTGAAGCTGACCGCAATGGTCATAGGCACCTGAAAAAGTTATTGGCTTTAAATGAAAAATGAGAGTATATTACCATAGAACAGCGTGAAAAGGATCGTTATAACGAATACCGGAGCGAACCTGACGCCCTCTTTTATCCAGACCGGTTTTCCCTTCTTCCTGATTGTCCGGACTTCCTTCTCAGTAAGCCCCCTCCATTTTCCCTCGAAGAGGACGTCACCGACCCTTATTTTGGCTGCGGGAATCCTTCTCTTGAAGAGGTTTGCCTCGACGAACCTGCCGTACCTCATGAACACAATCACAGAGAAGAGCAGCAGGGGCGACAGGATGACCGGGAGGAAAACACCGACCGGTATTGTGTAGTATGACGTTGCAAAGATGATGATGGCTGCGCAGGCCACCGCAAAGCCGCCGGTCATGTACACTATCCTCCTTAAGTCTCCTTTCATCTCCCCGATGAACTTGCTCGAGGTGTCCGGTGACCTGATGCCGAGGGAAATGGAGTAGATAAGGAGGTAGAAGAACGCTATGAAGAAGAAGTTGAAGAGTATGGCCGCAGGAAAGGGAATGAATGATGCGTATGCAAACCCCGCAGCGTCAGGGAACGCAAATCCCAGTGAGCCCAGGAGCCATGCGTCTCCGTCTCCCCACTGCCTGCTGTAATAAAGCCCCATCCCGAACCCCAGGAACAGTATCCCTATGAGCGCGGAGTTCAGGATGTATGAAAAATCCCCGCTCAGGAAGGACATGATGCCCCTCAGGCCAAGGGATACGATTATTATCGAATAGGGAAGCCAGTCAGGAAACTCCGTAGTCCTGATGTCCCAGTACGCTGCCATGAAGAAAAGAAAGCTTGTTGACCCCAGGAGGATCAGCGAGAGAACGTCCATGAATACTTATTGTCCCCGCCTTCTTTTAAAAACACCCTTTTACGGCATGAGACACGCCAAAATCAGCATCTCAGACGTCATAAACGATGATGAGATGTCTCATGTCCATG
>CAZIAB010000064.1:0-2935 GCA_964537525.1 uncultured archaeon | reverse complement strand
TCTCCTCGCCCGAGGAGACTATGTCAAGGACGTCGTCCTGTATCTGGAACCCTATGCCCAGGGCCTCTGCCAGCGCGCCAATCTTCTCCTCCTGCTCTGGCGTCCCTCCGGAGACAATCACCGCAAGGCGGGCGGCCATCCTCGCGAGTGTCCCTGTCTTGTAGGCGACCATCTGTAGGTATTGCTCCTCTGTGACTTTAGGGTTCTTCCCCTTGTGCCACCAGATGTCCATGCCCTGCCCTGCCCCCAGGTTTATCATCTCCTGGAGATAAGCGTCGTATGCACGCTTCATGGTTTCCCTGTCAATCTCCCTCATCATCAGGGCCTTTGCAGGGGCGTAATACATGAAATTGCCTGCGTTTATCGCAATGTCCTCACCGAAAATCTTGTGGGTACAGGGCTTTCCCCTCCTCAGCTCACCCATGTCCTCGACGTCATCGATGATTAGGCTGTTATGAACTATCATGTTGTTGGCAATGAAATTATGGGAACGCTCTATCATCAAATCATATACGGGTTCTGTGTTTCCGGGTTCTATTCCCACCACCCTGTCGAGCCTGAACCTTTCTGGGTCTATTGGAACGTTAGGGATTGACCTTGAATATTTAAAGAGAGGGCTCTTCCTTTTGAGAGCCAGTCTTTCTTTATAATCTGTTCTTTCCGTCCCGACCCTTTTAAGAAATTCATTGGGCGAAGAAACGCTTATATGCCACTGGTCTGACTCCTTTTTTATTGAGCTTTTCCACAGGTTTCTAACCTTCCTGTAATATATATTACCTGTGGTAAAACCTAATCCGTCAAGCAAAATCTTCAGATTCTTTATTAATTTCTCGCTTGCACACGCAAAGGACACTATTCCGTTCTTTGCTACTGAGCCGTCAGAATCCAGATACCCTCTAATGAAAGCCAGCTTCTGTTCCTCAGGGACACGGAATATCCATTCCGGTATAGTTTTTTGGGTTGCTTTTTTGTGAAGACCAAGATTTTTCAAAAGCCAGCAAATCTTATATGAACAGCAAACGAGCCTTTCATAACCATCCTGGGTTTCCTTTTTAAGTTTGTATTTGAAGATACGGTTGAATATTTCCGTGTATGCTGTTCGCTCATCCTTTCTGTTTGAGGGGGTTATGTAAAGACGTGAGCCTTTTTTGTCAATTGTAACTGAACCATCCCCAAGGATGTAACCGAAAATCTGGCAAAATTCCTTTGTGGAAAATTCCGGGATAGCTGCCCTATCCTTTGGTGGGTCTTTGGGTGGGATAGGGAATTTAGAGGGTGTTTGTTTATCCAATCCCTTTCTTAACACGAGAATGATATCTCCCTTATTAATGTCTTTAAGCTGCCTCCAAACAAGCCTGATTACAGGACTCTGGTATTTTGTCTTCCTCTCTTCAAAATCGCTTTTTCTGACACTCAGGCCAAAATAATCGAATATGAAATTGAACATCTCCTTCTCCATTAGGTTAGGCATCTTAAGAGACAATTTATTAGAAAGGAGTGTTTTGCCCATATTCAATTTCTGACAGATTTGATTCAAATCCCCGCGCTTAAGTATTTTATACAGTCTTTTTCTTCCAGAAGCAGTGATTTTATACCTAATTGGTTGGTCTTTCTCAACAACAAGAAACGGGTGATTCTCTGTTGCCATTATCTCACGGTTTCTGGTTTTTAGAGAAAAAAGTTTTCTGTTTCCGGTAAATCTGGATGCCAACACCCTTCTTCTTGCTATTTTCCCATCATCTCCAAAACAAAAAACAAAATCGCCCTTCTTTACATCACTGATATTGACATACTCTCCGGGGTTTCTCATTATCTTAGTATCGGCAGGCAGACAACCGTTATGAACGACCTCTGTTATCGCGGCTATGTCTGCCCATTCCGCAGGGTTCTTCCCCAGGGCCTCAACTATCAGGAGGAAGAGCGCCGGCCTCCACCTCTTGCCCCCCCTGTCGAGCAGGTCCCAGACCGGCTCTGAAAGGGACTTTGTGAGGCTGTCATGATCATAAACGTACCTTGGCCTGCCGAAAATACCGGCGAGGGAGGAGGCATCCATCCTTCTGGGGATTAGCTTCTCTATCTCCCTGTCAATCGTGGGCCTGATTTTTTCGAGGTATGTATTTATGCTCTCTTCCGGGTCCATAATAGAAATACTGGAATGGTATTTAAAATGCTTTTAAGCCCTAGACACAAATAAGATACATGGCGATTGGAAGGAGAATCATTTCCGGGATTCCGGGTCTTGACCCGCTGATTGAGGGGGGCTTCCTCGAGAATTCCGTCAATCTGGTTACAGGGGAAACCGGGACCGGCAAGACCACGTTCTGCCTGCAGTTCCTGTGGGAGGGGCTCCAGAAGGGGGAGACCGGCGTCTACATAACCCTTGAGCAGAGCCCGGAGGACATAAAGGGGGATGCTGCCCATTTCGGGTGGAATTTCGACGCGTACGAGAAGAAGGGCCTCTGCAGGGTGATATATCACGACCCCGCGCAGGTGAACAACCTGGGGACCGTGATAGTGGACGAGATAAAGACCATAAAGGCAAGGCGGCTCATTATAGACTCTACCTCGCTCATTGGGCTTTCGCTGGAGAACAAGTCCCAGGTAAGGAAGATGCTGATAAACCTCATCAACGTCATAAAGAGGGCCGGATGCACCGCACTTCTAATCTCAGAGATAGAGGAGGAGTCCAAGGGTCTCTCCAGATACGGAGTGGAGGAGTTCGTGGTTGACGGGATAATAGTCCTCAACTACCTTGAGTACGCCACAGGAGACCTCAACCGCTCCCTCATCGTGAGGAAGATGCGCCGGACAGCGCACGGCGCAGACATCTACCCAACCGAGATAACGAGGAAGGGCATGATAGTCAAGAAGGTTGAAGGTTAGCCATAACCGTTTGCCACGACATAGAGCCTGTTTTTAAAGTCAGGGAGTTTTC
>CAZIAB010000063.1:0-3050 GCA_964537525.1 uncultured archaeon | reverse complement strand
ACAGGGATTCATACAGCTTGTCTTCTGTGAGTTCCCTGGTCGAGAGCAGGGCCTGCAGGTCCCTCAGCGCCTTCTTCTGGTCATTGCTCAGCGAAGCCAGGGTCCCTTTGTCCGGCTTCTCAACGAGCTTTATCCTGTATTCCTCAGCGGCGTACGTCCTTATCCAGTTGCCTGCTAGTTCTATCCTCCTCCTGACGGCCTCAATCTCCTTCTTGGTCGGATTCTCTTTCAGGTGGCCGGTGCTCTGGAGTATCTTCACTGCATCATCAACATAATCCTTCCCTGAAACGCTCTGGCTTATCATGGAGGCGAACTGGTAGGAGAGCCTCATGGGCATGCTCCTCGGGACGCTCTTCACTGACATGGAATACTGCCTCATTAGGTTCTTCTTCTCACTTTCATTAGTTTCCTTCTCCCTCCCGAAATAGACCCTCTCCGCGTGCTCGAAGTCGTTTATAAGGAGTATGATGTTCTCCAGGTCGAGGTCCCTCTGCTTACCCGGCTTCTTGGTGTAGTAATACAGGAAGGCCTCAGGCTCCATTATCTTCAGCATGTCCTGAACTATGTAGACGTTCCCGACGGAAGCGGACATCTTCTCCCCGTTCACGAGGAAGAACTCGTATACGTATGGTATGGGCGGCTCTATGTCAAACACCTTCCTCGCTATCTCCTGGCCGCTTATCCAGGAGCCCGCTGCATGGTCCTTCCCGAACGGCTCGAAGGTGGTCCGGAAGATTCCCCACAGCGCTGGCCACTCGAATCTCCATTGCAGTTTCCCCTCGCTCCAGGGAACCTCGCCCTCGAAGCCGCATCCATCGCTCTTCCTGTCCTTTATGGCCTTGCCTCCGCACGTGAATCCCACCCTCTTTGTCTTGAGGTCAAAGGAGCTCACGTTAGCGAGCCTGCCGCACTTGGGGCATATCGCATCGAAGGGTATGTAATCCCCGGATTTGGTCTTCTGGTATTTCGAGGCAATCTCCCCGACCCTCTCCTTCCTCTGGAAGACCATCCTGATGAATGGCTCGAATTTACCCTTCCTGTAAAGGTCATCCACCGAATAGAGTGTGGGGTTCATCCCAAGGGAGCGCACCCCCTCCATCCAAACCCCTGTGAAATGTTCTGACCATGATTTGCAGCATCCGAAGGGGTCGGGTATCCTGCAGAGGGGCATCCCCATGTATTTGGACATGTCCTTGAGCTTGCTGGATTCGTGCCAGTTGCCGTCGAGGTCTGCAAGCTTCATGGGAACGGCCTTCAGGGGGTCCCTGTCGTCCGTGGTGTGGACGAACTCTGCCTTTATCCCCCTCTCCACGAGGGACTTGCAGGGGAAGTACGCCCTTACGACATCGTTCAGGTTACCTATGTGCTTCCCGCCGGACGGGGTCTGCTGGCATTTTATGTTGGGCCTTCTTTTCTCTTTTTTTGACCTCTCCATTATCCTGTCAGCGAGCTGGTCTGCCCAGAACAGGGATTTCTCCATGAAAAGAAATTGTAGGGATTCTATTAATAGGTTTATTTACTCAATCTCCTGAAATGCGTGGGAGTGCGAGGCCCTTGCCTTCTTCGCGTCCCTGTTGTTCTCTGGTTCCGGCTCCTCCGGCTCCTCAATGTCCTCGTCATCTTCCTCTTGTATTCTCTTCGCGGTCTGCACCGTGGCCTTTTTCTTCCTCTCTTTTTTCTCATCAGCAAACCCGGGCTCCTTTTCCTGTTCCTTTGCCTGCTCGCCCGTTTCCGCAGGCCGGGTCGCATACCCTTCCAGCTTCTCCCTTATCTTCGCCTTCTCCTCGCCGAAATACCTCTCGAACTCCTGGGTGAGCGACAGGATTCTGGTGTGGCCGACCTTCTCAGTCTTTATCAATCCCCTCTGGACGAGGTCCTTTATGTATGAATAGGCCTTGTTGCCCTGAATCTTTATTATGTCAGCCTGTCTGACTGGTTCCTTGTAGGCTACCAGGGCAAGCGTCCTCTTCTGCCCCTCCGCAAGGTCAGAGTAAGGGGTAAGATGGGAAACCGCGGGAAGAATATCCTGCCTCACGTTCATCATCCAGCCGTCGCTGGTCTTCATTATGTTTATCCCCCTCTTGGAATAATCCTTCTGGAGTTCCTCGAGAATCTCCTTGAGGTGGCCCAGGGAATGGATTCCCGATATCTTCGACAGCCTGTCCATCGGTATGGGCTCGCTCGATATGAACAGCGCCGCCTCAACGATTTCCTTCTTCATCACAAACACCTGATAACATCATCTTATTGTTCGGGAACCTTTATTTCTTTTTCGCCCTGCCCGTTTTCTTTGCTTTTGCTGGTTTCCCTTTCACCGTTTTTCCCTTCTCTGGCTTGCCTTTTTCCGGCTTCCCGCTGAGTTCCTTCTCTATCTCCTTTATGTCCTCTTCACTGAGTTCGCTCTCACCCTTCCTTATGAGTATCTCCCTGAACATCTCCTCCTGCTGGCAGTTGACCTTCCTCTGGTTGTCCAGGAAGACCAGCGGTATGAAGGTGTCAACGACCTCGTGCCTTTCCCATTTGTTCACCAGACCGCTGAATTTCACTTCTTCTTTTTTCATCCTGCCCATTATGTCGTTTATCCTGTTGTAGAGTAGGGCTATCCTGCCCGTTATGTTGTCGTCCTTTATCTGTATCTTCTCCCGGTTCCTCCTGTCCCTCCGTTCCCTCCTGTCCTCTGCCCTGAGCGCCCTCCTCAGCGCGCCCATCAGGTCATCGACCATTATCTTCCTCCTGGGCTGCCTCTTCGGAGGGATTGATATCGCGTTTATCAGCAGGTCAGGCCCCACAGGAGCCTCGGGAACCATCCCCTCTATCTCTTCTGTCCCTCCGCTCTCCCTCATGTCAACATCCATCTCATCGAAGGGCATGGCGTCCTGTACGAGGTCGCCGAGATACTTGAGGTGGTCTGACTTCATCCTGAGGAGGACGGCGGCTATCATCACGTACTTGGCAGGTATCTTGAAGTCCATCTCCTCCATTTCCATCAGGTAGTCAATGAACGCGTCAGAGAGCGCCTTGATGTCAACGTCCCATGGGTCAAGTCCCTC
>CAZIAB010000062.1:0-3093 GCA_964537525.1 uncultured archaeon | reverse complement strand
ACCTCAAACACATGTCAGACACCTCATCCCTGGTGATGGCATCAGGAAAGGACGCGGCCATCGCCCTCGCAGGAAGGGGCGTAGGCCCGAGAACGGCCTCCCGCATCCTCAACAAACTCCACGACACAGAATCCCTCATGAGGGAGGTCCTGAAGGCAGAAAGGAAATACACCCAGACCAAACGCTTTTGGAGATAGCCACTATCCTTCATATCCTGTCCGGGTAATCCGAGAAGATTCCATCAACGCCCATCGATTTCATCCTCTCTATGTCATCAGGCTCGTTCACTACCCAGACATAGACCTCCAATCCCTTTTCGTGCGCATGCTCCACCAATCGCTGGCTGGCATACCTGAGGTGCGGATGGACCGAGAAGGCATTGAACCTTTCAGCAATCATGTCAATGCTCCTCGGGATGAAATTAATCAGGGCCCCTATCCTTACATTGGGGTTCAGCTCCCTGAACCTCTCCAGCTCTTTATAGTAAAGTGAAGATACAAGGAAATCACTATACTTCCAGCCATTACCCTTGACATACCTCTCAATAACTTCATGGACCGGCTTTGCCGTGTTCTCGGCCTTCAGTTCAATGTTGACCCTCGCCTTCCTGCCTATCAGGTCCAGCGCTTCCTTCAGCAGGGGAATTTTTTCTCCATTGCCGGCATCCAGAACCCTCAACTCATCAAGAGTCTTTTCAGCCACATACCCCTTCCCATCCGTTGTCCTGTCGACCCTCCTGTCATGGATGACAACCGGCTCCCCTGTCTTGCAGAGCTGGACATCGAATTCAACCATCTCAACACCCATCCCGATGGCCTTCCTGAAAGAAGGCAGCGTGTTCTCATAGATATAACCCATGGCGCCCCTGTGCCCTATCCTGATTACACCATTTGATGAATAAACCATACCCATTGATGAATAATGAACAATTTAAGGATTGCCTGTGCGGAACCGGTGTTAACGCTTGAGCTATCACCCAGTATAGCTTATCTCTATCCCCCCTCCGGACTCCTTGTACGCGCTCTTCCACAGGATCTCAAAGTATTCCCTGAAGGTCCTGGCGACCTCCCTGCTCCTTATCACGAACAGGATGGCATTCTCTCTCGTCCATATCAGCATGTCTACGCAGTCGCCCTGTATCCCTATGCTGGACATGGTAACATGCGGAAGGAACCTGACCTCTGTCCTCGGAATGTCAGCAAAGAACCTCACCGACTTCTTCCCCCTCAAATCCTCGTTGAATATCAATCTGGTTTTGAGGCCCTTCTTCACCCACGCCCTGTGGAAGGACTTGAAGAAGTTCTGCGCCCCCACAGCCACCGGATATCCGGAGCGAGCGCCGAAGACCAGCCGCTCGTCGCCCTTTCCTGACTCCCTGAGGAGGGCCCTGTAGAAGGTCTTCACTGCCTTATACCCTTCGTATACAGCTGCCTCATTCCCTCCCCTCTTCTTCTTCTCCCTGGCGAGCAAAGACGGAAGGATTCTCTCTATCTCTTTCCTTTGTTCATCAATCCTCTCCTTCCTCTTCTCGAGCATCTCCAGAATCTTCACAGGGGAGGTGCTTTTGAAGTGTTTGGTCTTGCCCTTCCTTATGTAGCTCACCAGCCCCATTGCGGCCAGCCTGTCCAGTATCGGATACACCTTGGAACTGGAGACCCCGGAGGCCTTCACTATGCTCCCCGTGGTGCTCTCCCCTGCCCCAAGCAGAGCCACGTATACCCTTATCTCGCCCTCTGTCAATCCCGCTCTCCTGAGCGAATCCTCCATCTCCATACATGATATTGGAGGCAAACCCTTAAAAACGCCTATTTTCTACCCCCTAGGGGGGATGTAATATTCACAATACCCGCAATCCAACCCTAAACCAGCCAAGAAAATTCACCGCACCATGTCCATGGATGCGGGTGAATCTTTGCAAACCCCGCCGCTTCAGCGGCGGGCACTAATCAGGAGGTGAAAGAATGGACGTAAAACCGATATCACTGGATGCGCTGCCCCCTTACGGAGGGCTGGACGGAGAGAATGCTGACAATTATTACAGGGCCGGCCGGAGGAGGGCGCTCCTCTGCAGCGAGGTCATAAACCCCTTCGAGGCCGCGCTCAAGGAGTCAACCGGCTACAGCGACGACAACATACCGGCAGGTGAGGAGGAGCACACGGAAAAGGCGGGAAGATACGCCTTCCTGCTCCGCGCGACACCCACCACGAAGAGGCCGGAATACAGGGAGGTGGTCGACGGGCTCATGGCATACCTCAACACGAGGCTGGAGCAATACGCCCTGGCAGAGAGGCCGCCCGGAATCCTCACCATAGACGGAGAGGCATACATCCCCTCGGAGCAGATACTTTCCATGATAAGGGAAGAGAAGGAAAGGGTCCTCTCAGGGGGCGTGAGGATAACCATAGCCAGGAGGCCGAAGCTCCCTCACGCATCCTCCATGGTCGTTCCCCTGGGCATGGACCTCTCGGAGCTCACCGAGGGCAACGCCTCGAGATACCTGGAGGCCCTGGGCATGGAGGAGGGATACAAGGCCCTCATAACGGCCTTCGAGGAGGAGCTGCTCGGCCTCACCGGGTTCAGCGAAGCCAACCCACCGGAAAGGACCGAACACATGTACAGGAGGCTTGGGAAGCACATCTTCCACGTGAAGACCGTCCCCTACGAGAGCACGAGCTGGGGCAAGGTCCTCGACTCCCTCGATAAGCCCATCCCCAAGAAGAAGACTGAAAACGCGGGAGACCTCACCCTCATAGAGCAGGGCATCACCCACCCAAGACTCGAGCCCTACCGAACCAGGAAGAGAGAGGGAGAGCCACTCATCCGCCTCGAGGCCCTCATCAGCCGCATCACCGGCCTCGTGGACGAGAACACAGGAACCGCCATCCGCCAGAAGCCGATAAACCACTATCCAATACTTTGAGTGCCTTAACCTTTTGCTGTTACCTGCTTCGCCAACTAACCGCGAGGCAGGTAACAGTAACGAGTGTTAATCGGAGACAATGCACTGCTGACGCAGGCAGTTTCCTTCGGAAACAAGCGTTAACGAAAAAACTACTGCTAACCCTGTCATGCTATGCTGTTAGGCCATTCAA
>CAZIAB010000061.1:0-3188 GCA_964537525.1 uncultured archaeon | reverse complement strand
GGGATTTCACTGGCGTTTGGCATCCTCTTACTCTGGTACGGAGACCTCATCCTTGGGGGCATCCTCCTTGCTTTGAGTGGGGTCAGTGTCGCGAGGCTGGTTCAGCTGTGGAGGAAGGGTGAATAACGCTTAAAAAGCTTACTTCTTGTTGATATGGATATGGGACATCTCAAATCAAGAATAAACAGGGCTTATCTTAAAACCAGGGAAGAACTGAAACAGGGAAAAGCCAGATTATATGCGATGGATGAGGAAACAATCCGTGAAGGAGATCCACTTGAAGCAGCATATATCAAACATATTGCGCAACCGCTCTACCCAATCACTTTTCAAGGAGCTGCAGCAATTCGTTTTGTCAGAAACCTTTTTGTAGGCGATTGATCCACTCTAACAGTTCGTCCGGCTTTGGAGGAGGGCTGGTTTGAAGCTGGCTAAACGTCTGTTATATATTGACTAGTGATGAAGTCCTCAACCTCCGGGCACTCTGCCGCGATTATCCTGACCTCTTTGATGTTGCTTTCAACGTTCTCTATCTTGATGCTTTCAGTCCCTCCCGCAGGGACAGTATACAGGCTCTTGATAATCTTCATGGACGCGTCATCATATTCAACTACTGCCGAGAAGCTGAGCTCAAACTCGCCTGCGTTGCTTATATGCAGAGTGAGGATGCTGTCCCCTTCAGAATACTCTGCCCCTGCTATCACCACCATGGCAGAATAGCAGCAGTCCCCAGGACAGGTTTCGTAGGTCTCCCCTGTGCTGCACTCATCATCCCCGCAATAGTACGGGCACTCTGAGGCATCATTCACATAGTCTCCTGTGGGGCATCTGTACCGGTCTAATGTCCCGTTTATGGTCACCATCTCAGTCACCAGGGTCCCGTTCTGCTCCCCGTCGCCCGTTGTCAGTTTCGTGGTCTGTATTATGCACCCGGAAACAAGGACAATCAGCACTGTCCCGAAAAGAAGGAATATTTTACTGCCCATAATGATTTCTTGGGAAAGCGGCTTAAAAATCACCTAACCCTCTCCCTGAATTCCCTGATTATGTTCTCGTGGCCTTCCTTTCTGACAATCTCCCAGGACCTCTTGTAGTCAGGGAGGTGGCTTATTAGTTTGATGTCCCTGCTGAGCCTCTTCCCGTCAAAGAGCTTCAGGTAGATGTGGGAATGTATCGCGTGGAGGGGGATGTGCATCTTCGTTGATTCCGTCTCCTTCCTGTACTTCCTGTATACGTGGTCCCATGCCTTTGAGGAGGCTTCCATGTTTCCCCTCTCCATGAAAAGGACGTGGATGAGCTCGTGCACCAGCGTGTCAATGAAATATTCCCTGTTTCTGAAGGCCGGCATCGTCAGGGGGTCTGAGAAGGGTATGCAGCCGCCGACCACGTAACAGTAGAAGTACCTGCTCTTCCACATGAGGCCGGTCGTTCTTGAGAGCTCCTTCATCACCCTTCCCTCTTCCTTCTTCCAGAGGGGCTTCATACTCTCCATGTAATTCAGTATGGACCTCTCTGAAGGGTATCTCTCTCCCAGACCCTCTTTCCATGACCTGAATATGTTGTCGTATATGTCAGAATACCTGAAGATTACTCTTGGGACGGGCATGAAGCTAATTGGATTGATGATATAAATTGGCTTTTTAGGTTGTGGAGGAAGGGCGGGTGAGGAGCGCTGAAACAATAAATATCATCCTTACAAAATATAACCATGGCTGGGGATGCCGGGGGGCTCGCGGAGAGGTTTTTCAAGCTATATGGTTTCCTGCCCATAGAGGAGCGGAAGCTCACCGTTGCCATTGTGGACGACGAGCCCGTGAACTGGGCGAGGGCGCATGAAGAGATAAAGAAAGGCACGCCATTTGGAAGGAGAATCCTTAAAAAGCTGGCAGACAAGGGGATAATATGACGAGGATTGACAGCGATGACTGGAGAATTGTGACAGAAAGGGTCAGGATGATGCCGCAGCACGTCACGATGCACATAGGAAGCTACGGGAAGATCTCAAAGCAATCCATGCTGGACCACTTGGAGAAGAAGGACGAGGTTGGAAAGCGCATTGTTGAGATGCAACTGAATTATCTCAGATACTTCAGCCGGCACATGCAGAGTGTTGCGAATGGATAGGAAGATGCTTATTACCCGGCCAGAGCACGAGGAGCCGGTATATTACTTGTCGAGGTGGTCCGAGGACGTGATTAGGGTAGCCAGGAGGAATTCGGTGAAGGTCTTTGACCTCAACGGAGGGAAAGCCGTTCCTGGCATGCTTCACAGCTTCCTGGAATCGCACAATCCACGTTTTGTCATGTTCAACGGCCACGGGAGCGAATCCAGCATAACCGGCCACAGGAATGAGATGCTGGTGGACACCGGCAATGCATCCAGCCTGAAAGACAGGATTGTCTATTCAATATCATGCAAGTCCGCAAGGAAGTTAGGCCCTCTTTCGGTGCGCAGGGGATGCTCTGCATTCATCGGATATGATGATGATTTTATCATGTTCACTGACAACAACAAGTCTTCAAGGCCGCTTCAGGACGGGATTGCAAGGTCCTGCCTCGAGCCCGCGATGCAGCTTCCGGTATCAATAGTCAAGGGCAACACGGTCAGCGTAGCCTATGGCGCATCCAAGAACGCTTTCTTAAAGAAGATAGAATCGCTTTTCCGGAGCAAGGAAATAGAGGCGCCCTATATTCTGCAGTCCCTGATAGAGAACATGGAAAACCTGGTTTATCACGGGAACGGCAACTCGGTGGCGTGGTAATTTCTTTGGTGAGGTCAGCGTGGCGAGGCTGATTAGATTGTGGAGGAAGGGCATCAGAGCTTGAAGGAATCTATGAAGTCGAGCTCTTCGGGCGTCATGTTGTATTTGACTTTCAGAGCAACGTCGCCTGACTCATTGAGGCATTTCCTTGCCTTATCTACCATCGTTTCCTTGAAAACGGCCATTCTCAGGATATAATCATCAGCCATCCCAAATCCACAATAACTGAAGAGCTTGCAGAGGACCATCGTTACCGGAAGCAGCTGCGGAAAGTCCATGACCTGTTCACCGAACTTGGTTCTCCCGTTCGGATACGTGAAGCGCGGCGTGACATTTCCCGCACCATACGCTTTCATATGGATGAATTCTATCTCCTCCCCTCCGGGCAGCCAGACCAAGACGTTGCCTGAGTCATGCTTCTTTGTAC
>CAZIAB010000060.1:0-3324 GCA_964537525.1 uncultured archaeon | reverse complement strand
AATTGTCCAGGTCTGTTAAATACATTCGTCTGGCAGATGACGACATTTATAGGTCCGGTGACAATATTAAACATGAGGTTGTTCTCCCTTCTCGCTGCCACCCTTGCAGTCCTCATTGTGAGCGGTTGCGTTTCTCAATACACGTTCGGGCAGGGGATGAGCGAGTTGGAATCCATAGAGGGAAGGTATCTTGATTCCTCCGGAAGCGTCGTGAGGGGGAGCCTGAAAGGCCTGGCATCCGAGCTTGAGGTCTTCAAGGCAAGGATTGACAGCCAGCCAGAAACCGGGGACATGAGGGCGCTCTCAATCTTCACTGACTTCAAGATAAGCTACTACCTACTCCTGGATGCACTCGAGAACCTCAGCCAGGCATCGGAAGAGGCAAGCTGCTCCAACCCCTCTGTCATTGACGAGCTCATCGATTCCTCGGGCAGCGTCAGGTACCACAGCGAGAGGATATCCGGTGACATCCAGACCCTCATCGATGAGTATTCACAATACATGGGCAACGAGACCCTCTCTGACATGGAGGGCCTCAGGGAATCCATCAACATGAGCACGGAACTCCTCATGGAGACGGTTGACGAGAGGATACAGACCCTCTCGGCCTGCCAGGAGGGTTAGATGTTCACCATACTCTTCTGGTTCATCGTACTCGCGAACCTCGGCGGCTTCGTCTATGGGACCTTCTTCTTCTACTCCGCCCAGTTCCTGTCAACAAACCCTCTCCTCTGGCTGTTCGTTCCTGACTGCCCCTTCGCTGCCCTCCTCATAGGGCTTGCGTTCCTGAGCAGGTGCGGCTCCCTTAACCTCTCCCTCCTGCACCCCTTCTCCAGAAGAAGGACAGACCTCTCCTGGTTCTGGTTCCTTGCCTTCGTCATGGCGATGAAGTACGGCTTCTGGACGGTCTTCGTTCTCTCGGTCTATTCCCAGTTCTACTTCACACCCGCCAGCTCCCTGCTCTACTCCGTGCTCTTCGCATCCCACATCTTCCTTATGTTCGAGACCTTCTTTCTCGTGGGCAAAATCCATCCTAGGAGATGGTTCCTCCTGCCCACCCTGGGCTTCCTCCTCGCCAATGACCTCTCTGACTACCTCCTGGGAACACACCCCCCACTACCAGAAGCCTCACTGGGCTTCATGTTCCCTGCCACTGTCTTCATGACCCTGGCCTTCACCGCCCTCTCCTACCACGTCCTCAGGAGCCACAGCAAGATTTAAAACCAACGGGGAAAAATGATGCATGGAGAAGAGAATAACCATCATAGGGGCAGGGATGTTCGGCTATGCGCTGGCATCTGTCTATGGGAAGAGGTACCCTGACAATGAGATTTCCCTCTATGACATTGATGAGAATGTGATATCCTCACTGATAGATATCAGGAGGCATCCCATCTTCTTCAGGGAAAAGGAGCTCCCTGGCAATGTGAAGCCCACCCTTGACCTCGAGGAGGCGGTTTCCGGCGCTGACATCATACTCATGGCGGTTCCGGCGCAGATAATGAGGAGGGCAACCACCTCCATCAGGCCATTCATAAGCAAGGACGTGGTCATCGTTGACCTCGCCAAGGCCCTCGAGCTCGGGACAGGGAAGAGGATGTCAGAGGTGATGAGAGAGGAACTGGACGGAATTCCCCACAAAACCAATATATGCGCATTCGCGGGCGGGATGCTTGCCGGAGACGTAATCAACGGGAAGCATGTGTGCGCAGAGGTTGCCTCTGAGGACGAGGAGACGGCAAACGAGCTCGCCGGTATCCTGGCGGCGCCCAGCATAAGGCTCTATGCGAACACTGACCTGATTGGGCTCGAGCTGGCAGGGGCATTCAAGAACGTGGTCGCGATAGCCGCGGGGATGTTCGACGGCCTCTTCGGGGCATCGGAGAGCGCGGTGAGCTCCAAGTCAGGCCTCGTCTCAAGGGCATCGATGGAGGCAAGGAGGCTGGCCCTTGCAATGGGAGCGAAAGAACACACATTCGGTCCAGGAGGACAGGCATGGTTCGGCGACCTCATGACGACCTGCTTCGGCGACGGCAGGAACAGGCTCTTCGGGGAGATGGTTGCCAGGCTGGGCTCTGCAGAGGAGGCCCTCGCTGAGCTGAAGAGGCAGAACAAGCTAGTCGAGGGCTACGCGACAGCAAAGGTCGTCCACGACATGTGCGCGGAAAAGGGCATAGAAGCCCCCATATTCTCCGCCGTCTATTCTGTCCTCTACGAGGGAAAGAGCCCATCCGAGGCTGTCAGGGATCTTATGTCAGCACCGCAGAAGTCGGTTTATGAATGAATTAAAACCAATGAGTAGTAACATTTAAATATTATTGAAGAATCATATTTTCATGTTGCAGTTTGCAAGATATGGATTCAGGTATGCATCTGAATTGATATGCAATGCAAGATGCCTTGCTGACTCTCTCGGTACAATTTCTCCAAATCAACAAGTGTCTGAATATCTTGCGAACAACAGGATTTATCCAAGTTCTGCAATGGGCTTGCTGGGGTCAATGTTCTATGATATGGCTGTTGGTAATGATGGGGTTTCCCATGAAAGAGAATTGGTCAGAATGACCTCTTCAAGGATAACCCTGTTGACTGATATCGTGGATGATATAATAGACAAAAGACCGACGACACCAGAGGAAAAATTTAATTTCTTAGACAAAGGAAGATTGGATTTGTTCGGTTATTCGGCCAATACAAGTGAAGACTTGCACGAAGAGGCATGCTATATTTTGGCGAGGGCAATTTATTCTGACTTTTTATCAAAGGATAAAGAAAGGAAAGTTGAAAGAATATTTGATGAATTGTTTAGAGTTATAAAACAGCAGTTTACCGAAACCGATTATAATGAACTGCTTGCAATTGCAAAAACAATAGGTTCATGCCGTACAGACACCACAGCAGTCCTGACAGATATTGTGACCGGAAGAGAATATCCGGCAATAAGAGAATCTGCAAGAAAAATCGGAGAATACTCTGAATTATTGGATAATTTGTACGAATTGGATAAAGATTTAGCAGAAGGTGTGAACACATATCCAACTGTAAAAGTCAGGCAAGAGGGAGATAGTCCTGCATTAAGAAGGGAAATCAAAAAGGAATTATTAATGCTTGCAGATGAATCTATTGCAGAAGGGTTTTCGTGTTTATCAACACAGGAACAAAAGACGATTTATAAAGTTCTTAAAACAATGATTGATTTCAAATATAGGTTTGTGGAGAGGTTGTGTTAATTGTTCTTTTGTCAGCGGCTTATGAATAAGTCTTGCTGGCAAACTTTTAAAGGAAAACCCCCTCTATTAACCATGGAAGAGGTTGTGCTTGTTG
>CAZIAB010000059.1:2556-3633 GCA_964537525.1 uncultured archaeon | reverse complement strand
CCTGGTGAACCTTATCTGTACCGGTATCATATTACCACATTTGAGATGTTGTTAAATTTTTTATATCTATACACGGATGCACTACGTTAGCATTACATTACTTTGTTCCCAGGATTCTTCCTGTCCCTGAGGATATCCTTCCTCTCTGCCAGTATACCAGGCCCGAAAGAATGGTTGCCAGCAGGGCAATCCACCACTGGAACGGGGTTTCCTGTCCCGTAACGAGACCCGTTATCCCGTCGTCTGTCCCTCCGTCGCAGTCCCTTTCCTCATCATACTCTGGCGGGTCTTCGCATTCCCACCTGTCCCTGCAGGTCCTTGCCTGCTTACCGTCCGTGCACTCGGACCAGTCACCGCATTCCCAGAGAGGGTTGCATATCTCTCCCTCTCCTGTGTCAGAGCCCTGGCCTGACGTGGTCTCGCAGACGCCGCAGTCCCTTGAGCAGTTCTCGCAGGTTTCATTCTCTCCGCAGAAGAGGTTCCCGCACCAGTCCTCTTCAATCTCTGAAGAGCCGCCGCCTCCTCCGCCGCCGCAGACACCAGCCTCGTCAGTCTCTCCGTTGCAGTTATCATCAATGTCATTGCATATCTCTCCTGTGGGCCCGACCCCTCCGGAGCAGTCAGACCACTGACCCTCTACGCATGTCTGGCTCCCGTACTCGCACCTTCCGACGTTGCTTCCGCAGTCCCTGGTCTCTCCCTCAGCGCAGGCGCAGAGCTCATCGTCCTCTTCCTGGGTGTAGTCCTCACCGCAGTAATCATGATTCCATTCATAGGAAACGTTTGCCGTTCCCAGTCCTGAACAAACCCTCCCCGTCTCCTCTGCGAAGCAGGAGCATTCCTGGTTCTCTGCTTCATGGTATAGCGGCTCCTCGCAGTATTCGTATCCGGTTTCCTCTGTCCTTATCTGTGCCATGAGGCCATCGGATGCGCAATAGTCATTGACCCATTCCGAGTAGATGCATGAGCATTCCCCGTCCTCTTCAGGCTGTGAGTAGTTCTCACCGCAGTATCCGAAGTTCCATTCGTAGGAAACGCTGGCTGTTCCGTCAGAAACGCACTCCCGGCCGTACTCAG
>CAZIAB010000059.1:0-2456 GCA_964537525.1 uncultured archaeon | reverse complement strand
CGTACTCAGTATCTATGCAGTCGCAGGTTGGGTCCTGGACCTCCTGCTGCTCATAGTAAAAGCTGCCGTACTGGTCCTCGCAATAACGTTCCTGCTCCATCGTGCCGTCTGATGCGCACTCCAGGTCATACCATTCACCGCACCCGTAGGATGAGGCGCACTGAGGGTCTTCCTCTGGCTGGGAGTAATCAGCGCCGCAGTATGGATAATTCCATGAGTAGGAGACCTCTGCGATAGAGTCGCCTGTGCAGAGCCTGTAATATTCTGATGCGAGGCAGTTACAGGAAGCGTCCTGCTCGTCCGTGTAATAATCATCATCGCAGTAGGGATAGTTCCATTCGTGGAGCCACTCCCTGGTTCCCTCTGCAGAGCATTCCAGGGGGGTGTCTGTGGTCTGGCAGCCGCACTGGACGTTGGGGACTTCCTGGTAGAGACCGCCGTCACAGTATTCGTGTCCGGACAGCTCGTCGCGGAGCTGGGACATCAGGCCGTCTGCAACGCAGACAGAATCTGTCCAGTCGGTGTAGATGCAGAGGCAGGACTGGTCTCCTTCTGTCTCTGAATAATCAATGCCGCAATACGGGTAATTCCAGGAATAATAGACGTCGGCAAAGCCGTCTGATGAGCATTCGCGGTAGTATTCAGAGGAAAGGCAGTCGCAGGTTGGGTCCTGGACCTCCTGGGACAGTGGCTCGGTGCAGTAGGGGAGGCCCGAAAGTTCGTCCCTGGCCTGGAGCATGAACCCGTTGGATGAGCACTCGCTGCCTGTCCACTCCGTGTAGATGCAGAGACAGGTCTGGTCCTCCTCATAGGAAGGGTAATCGTCACCGCACTCCGGGTGGTTCCAGTAATGGAGCCATTCCCTGTAACCCTCCGAAGAGCATTCGAGTGGGGTATCGGTGAGGCTGCAAACCATGACCGTGGGGTTGTCAAACAATATCTCCGCAGGGTCGCCGTTGTAGTCGTTGTACGTGATGCCGCTTCCCTCTGCGTTGACCTCTGTGAGGTCAGGGTCGTTTACCGTGACGTTGAATGAGTATGGGAAGGAATCTCCTATGTTTACGTTGCCCGGTATGGTGCATGTAATGGTCGTTGTCCCGTCCGGGTT
Source organism: uncultured archaeon (assembly GCA_964537525.1). Classification (GTDB taxonomy): domain Archaea; phylum Aenigmatarchaeota; class Aenigmatarchaeia; order QMZP01; family QMZP01; genus CAYMDJ01. The sequence continues at coordinate 1,348 of CAZIAB010000059.1, read as the reverse complement.
CTCCTCTGAGGAGCACCCGTCAGGAAGGTCACCGGAAAGCTCAACGCCTTCAGGTAGGATATCAGTGAGGATGACGTTGCTGCCTGCTATGTCCCTTATCTCCTCTGCAATCTCCTGATAGATTGCCTCGAGGTCGCTGCTGTCAGGTGCGTAGTAATAATCCCCTCCTGTCGCGTCAGCTATCTCCTGGAGCGTCTCTCCGTCGGCATCTGAGCCCAGGCCTATGGTGAATATTATCACCCCATTGGCTGCGGCATCCTCTGCTGCTTCAAGAGGGATTGTCCCACGGTTGTTCATGCCATCGGAAAGAAGCACCTCGAAGAGGTAGGCATCTTCCCTGCCATTGGATGCGAGTTCCGTGAGTGCCTTGAGTATGCCGTCACCGATTGCCGTGTAGCCGCCGGCTGTCATGTCGTCTATCTCGTCCTTCACGTCCTGCTGGACGAATGTCAGGGGCTGGTCAAGGGTCGCGTGGTCATTGAAGGAAACCAGGCCTGACCTGTCATATGAAGAATTCAGCTGGTCAACGAAGGTCTTGGCAGCGTTCTTGGCAGCGGACAGCTTCTGGCCAGCCATGCTGCCTGACCTGTCAATGACGAGCATGACGTCAACCGGATTGTGGATGAGAGCAGGTTCTCCCTCACCGGATATGTTTATCGTTATCGTCACCGTGTCTCCCTCGTCGAAGAAGTCGGGTGAGACCTCCTTTGTTACGGAAATATAAGGCGCCTGCACGATTGCGAAGGCGCTGGCTGTGCTGAGAAGAATCAGCAGGACTGCCATGATTGCGAGTATCCTCATCCTCATTTCTCATCACTTTTCCTGTAGGTGCACATAACCCCTTTCGCGTTGAACTCCTTTCCCTCCTTCTTATCCCCCCTGTGAAGCATGCTTCCCGCGACCGTGTTGAAGTGGACGCATGAGATGCAGTCCCTGTTGAACGTGACCGGCGTCCCGTTTGCCTTGGGGCAGTCAACCACCCAGTCCTTTATCATGACGCTCTTCGTTGGTTCTGAGGGCTTCTCGATGAAGGCGTCAAGCTTCTGGTTCTGGATGTCCACGGGGTGGCGCTCGCTGTACGGCCTGAACTCGTCATCGTAGTCGGGCTTCATGAGGAATGGCTTCCCGAACATCGGATACCTCACCTTTATCAGCTTCCTCCTGCTCAGCATCTTGGCCCACACCTCAACGTGCCTTGGGTCGACCTTCATGGCATCGGCCAGCTGCCTGACACTCATCTTGCCGTTCATGAGTATTAGCTTGTATGCGACATCTACACCGGTTTCTAGTGTTGCCTTTTCCATTAAATCACCAAATGTTACTACAAAATCGTTGTAGTTTTATTGTA
>CAZIAB010000058.1:0-3826 GCA_964537525.1 uncultured archaeon | reverse complement strand
GGCTGAAGATATAAAGGAAATAGAGTCTTGCGCCGGTCTTGTGTTGACTCGCGCAAGCGGAAACTAATTCTAATGGAGAAAGGAGGGATGCGCTATCACAAAGTTAATCGGAAAAAGCAGAAAAACCGGGCCTGGCCACGTAAAGATGCGAAGATGTTGCCTGGACGGCAAAGAGAGGCCAACCCCTAACCAAGAACCGGCCCAAGAGGACCGGAAGACTCCAATGAAGGGAGGTAGACCGAGATGAAGATTCTCAAGATAGCAGTGATTGTCTCTTTGGCGCTCGTCTTTTGCGTTTCGTGTGCCTCTATAAGAGACCAGAGGAGTGACTGGAAAATGCAGAACACGGAATCCCCCAAGATTGCCAGGGGGACAGAGGTGGAGATATCCACACCAGATCCCGATAAGGCCCCAGGTCTCCTTGAGAAGGCCAAAAACGAGGAAGACCCATGGCTCGCCCTGAAATACTTGGCTGAAGCAGTTGATGCCAACGGGGCGCTTAGTGACGACCATGGGGTTAAGGACCTTTACGAGGACCTGCTTCGGAAGGCAGGAATCTCTGCCCCACGTGAGGAGGTGCAGAAATGAAAAAGACAACAACCATAACTATCGTGGCGTTACTCACCTTTTTGGTGGGTGCAACAACCACCTATGCAGGCAACTGTTGCTGGTGGACCACCTCAAAGGCAAAGGCAGAGGCCAACGTCACCGTGGAAGGGGACGAGCCCCGGTTGCAGCTCTGGGATGTGATGATGAGCGGAGGTCCGCGAGGAGTCGCGGACAAATTCAACCTGACAAAGTACTCCCAGAAATTGGTATTTGGGAAGATGGGTATCCTAACTGTCCCCTCAGGGCACATGATAGTCTCCCTTGGGGATGGTTACTATCTGCTCTTCCTTCCGGACGGGGTTTATCAGGTTAAGTACCTGGCGCCCGTGACAGAGTTTGGCAAAGGCACCCGAATATTCTCAAAGAGGGAAGATCCTGAAAACACCCTCAAGGATGCCATAGAAAGGACTGCGAGGACCTTCTACCACGTGGATTTTATGATTATCGACTTTGACCTTGCGCACGACTCCAATGTAGCGAAAACGAAACTCGGTCTTCCCAGCGCCGGTGGCGGTCAGTACGGCTCTGCAAGCTTAAGTGCTGGGAAGGAAACAGCGCGTGAGGAGCAGATACCCAACCTGTTAGCCCATGCATTCGAGGTCCTGATGGTCGGTAAATACCCTGCTCCTCTTGTTGCCGAGCCTGAACCTGAGCCTCAGCCACAGGTCATTGAGCAGCCGGTGGTGGAGAAGCCGGCCCAGAAGCCCTGTGGTAACGACTGCAGGGAGATTCAGCAAGAACTTATGGAAAAGGCCATAGATTGGTGAACCCACTAGGGATTCACTAGAAAGGAGGAAGATATCATGGCAAAAAGACAAGCAAAAGCTAATAAACCATCGAGGAAACGGCCCTCTGGTGGAGGGGGAACCAGACCGCCCAGAAGAAGGGGACCACAGACCCCTGACAGGGCAAGAGGAACCGCTCCTTCCACACCGGCCGGGGGTAACCGATTTCTACTCTGGTTGCTTCTGTTGATAATCGCGGTGTTGTTAATCGCATTTGCCATCTCCATTAATCTATTGAGTGGCGTAAAAAACCAGAGCTTTACCAATCTTCTCGGCACTGGAAGGACCGGTTCTGAAGTCGTCCCGTCGGGCATCTTGATGGTTAACTGCATCGAAGATGAGACGAAAGGGCTCCGTGCACCGCGCATCTCAATAGAGGACGGCGTGTGGTATTATGTGCAGCTCCAGTTGCTTAAAGTTCCTGGCAAGGAAAACGCCATGCTCGGGAAGCTCACACCCAAGTTCGTCGAGGCTGGAAAAGGAACCAAAGAACTGGACGATTATCTCAGGAAGATAGCCACCGTGCAACACAATGAGGTGGTTTCGCGTTCAAAGTATGAAATATATACGCTCATGGCAGGACCTTTCATGTATGAGGAGTATAAAAGCTTCGTCAGCGAAATGTGGACCATCCTGGTCAAGCTACGGCACGGAAGGGTGGACGTGAAAGACAAGGACGGTAAGGCTGTCCTTACCACCAACTACTACGATGGAATATTCAGTGTACAGCTATTCTCGCCTAACTGGGATGTCAAAACCCTTGAAAGGCGGCAGAATGAGTTCAGCCGGGAGATAGAGAAGGGCTTCAACAAGATAATGCAGAATGAGGCCGATGATTCTCTGGCGGAAATCCGCAGACTCAACAGTGAGCTGCAGCGATAAAAAAGCCGCGATTCCGGTGTGACTTAATGGCGGGTGGTCTTTGACTGCCCGCCATTTTTTCTTTTAGTCAAATTAAAGGGATATAATGCCCGCATCTGATTACTGATTAACCCCGTCATAAATCGCGTGTATCGCCTTCTCATCGGGATACAGGTAAGGCGCCGACAAGAGGGCGCTGCTCGATTTCGTCTGCTTCAGCCACTCCTCGAACGCTGCCTTGCATGCCTCGGGCCTGCTTCCGGAATAGCAGCATGCCTTTATCCCGTAATCGCCAACTTCTGCGCACACCATCTCAGCCCTTATGGACCTTGCACCTTCAGGATTAAGCCACAGGTCAAAGCTATCAACATCGGTCTTATACGGTGTGCACTGGTCATTACCAGTGCATCCACCCATTCCAAGAAGGCATCCCAGGTTCCTTTCCTGGTTATTCGAGTATGCCAGCCTCTTCCCGCAGTATCCCTGGAGGCTGCTGACATCCGTTGGTGTGGCTGTCCCGCCATTCCCGGTGGTTGTAAACTCTTTTGTGGCAGCGGTTCCTGATTCGGTTTTTTCCACATCAAAGAACACAGTGACCTTGTACTTATACTTTGTGCCTGGCTCAAGGTTCTTAAGACCCACTGTGTTGGTGTATACACTGTATGCTGCTACACTTTCTGTTTTTGCATTCTCTTCACTTTCTCCATCTTTCCAGTATTTCACTACCATCTCTCTGAACACCTTGCTTGCTACCACGTTTATGTCAGCGCTGTCGGATTTTATGTTGATTGCCTCAGCACTGGTTATGGTAGACAGACCCTTGACCCTGCAGGAGTTGGTGACCTCCTTGTCGCACTCGTATCCCGTGGGGCAGTCGGTGTCCAGGCAGCAGAAACCGCCGAACTCTATCCTCGTTGATATGTCCCTCCACATCTCGAAGGTGTAGTTGGCATGGGCAGTGACCTTGTACGTCTTTGTGGGACTCCCTCCCATCTTGTCATCACCAATCTCATGGAAGTGGCAAACTATGGTCTTTGCGCCCGCCGTTCTGTCCGCCCTGTAATCGAAAGTAATCGTGGTAACACCGTTAGCAGTTACGGGCTCGGATGGCATTACCGTGCATCCCGAACTGGCCGCATTGGTCCTCAGTTTCCACTCTGCCGGATAGGCCAGCTCTATGCTTTCCGTATCCCTTATCATGCTCCTTGTTCCCATGTCCGAGTCGAGAAGGATTGATATGTGGAAAGTTTGCGTTGCAAGTATCGGGTTCTTGAGGCCGGCAGTCCCTATCGGCATCTTGACCGGCGCGCTGCTGTACTGCGACTGAACGAACTTGAGCTGAGCATCCAGAAGGTTTTCCCTCGCGAGTCTGTTCCACTCGTCCTCTGACATGAAGGAAACGTCGACAGTGGAATCCACCTGGTAATCATACACCACCCTTGCCCTCAGCGGTATTGCCTTCTCCCTGAGGCCAAAGTCCTTTATCGCGTCACAGATTATCTCTCCCTCGAATGAATACTGGTTGACGAACTGCCTCTCCATGGAAGGGTCGTCGCCAGAGAAATAATTCC
>CAZIAB010000057.1:0-4438 GCA_964537525.1 uncultured archaeon | reverse complement strand
TTTCTATACTACGGAACAACCTTTCCTGTATATATCTTCAGAAACAGGTTTCCTGTCCTTCCTATTTGCTTCCCTTTACCTTCGCTGCCTTCTCCTTCAGTTTGTCGTCTATTCCCGCCACATACCTTACAAGCACGAATATCGCAACAACCGCGATTACGGTCACTATCATGGCCGCGGCGAACTTGTAGGTCAGGCCCTCCCCTGAAGGGACGAATGTCTCTATGAGCTCTGTTATCGCGTCCTTCCAGAACAGGGCAGCGACAAGTCCGAAGGCAGAGACAATGAGGCCTATGAGCGTCCCCTCAAAGTCCAGCTTCTTCGCGCTATCCTCAAATCCCATAATTCCACCAACATGCATTCTAAATGACTAAGCGATGCCTCACCCCTTCGGGATAAGGCCAATTACTTAATCACTATGATATACTGGGCGACTAGTCTACCTTCTTGAAGAGGTGCTCCCCCTTCCTCGGCTTTCCTTTGAACTCGCCGAACCTCATGTCACTGAAGGTCCCTGGCTTCACCCCGAGCTGCTTCGATATCTTTCCAGACGTCTCCGGCATGAACGGGCGGATTAGGATGGATATCACCCTCAAGCCCTCCAGCAGGTTGTACAAAACATCGGTAAGCTCCTCACCCTCCAGTTTCCATGGCTCCTTGTCATTGATGTACTTGTTGCAAGCCCTCACGAAAGACCAGACCCCATCCAGGGCGTGGTGGAGCTCCAGTTCCCCGAACTTTCCCTCAATACCTTTGAAATCAATCTCCTTCTCGAGTTCGGGTTTCCCCCTGAAGGGCCCTCCATGCTTCTCAGCGAGCGTGAGGACCCTCGAGGCGAGGTTGCCCAGGTCAGCCACCAGCTCCCCGTTTATCCTTGCCTTAAGCGCCTCCTCTGAGAAGTCACCGTCCTCTCCGAATGGAATCTCCCTCACGAGGAAGTATCTTATTGCATCAACCGGATACCTCTTCGCAAGCTCCACGGGGTCTATTACATTGCCCAGGCTCTTGCTCAGTTTCTTGCCTTCAATCGTTATGTAACCATGGACCACTATCCTCTTCGGCAGCGCTATGCCCGCTGAAATCAGCATGCTCGGCCAGATGACCGAATGGAACCAGTTTATCCCCTTGCCTATCATGTGGGTGTCCGCGGGCCAGTACTTCCTGAACTTCGCCCCCTTAGGGTAACCGAGCGCTGATATATAATTTATCAGGGCATCAAACCAGACCCAAAGGACATGGTCATTGTCAATTGGCGTCTCTATTCCCCACTTCAGATTCTTTCTGCTAACCACTATGTCCTTGAGACCCTCCTCCCTTATCCTGTTCAGCATCTCTGTCCTCCTGCTATCAGGGAAGATGAATCCCGGCTTTGAGAGAAGCTTCTCTATCTGATTCTGGTATTTGCTCATCCTGAAGAAATAGTTCTCCTCTTTCATTGGTTCAGGACACCTATCGTGCTCCGGGCACTTCCCGTTCACAAGGTCCTTTTCTGTCTTGAACTCTTCACACCCAACGCAATACAGTCCCTCGTAAATGCCTTTGTAGATATCACCTTTTTCATACGTTTTTTTGAATAAATCCTTGGCAACCTTTACATGCCTCTCTTTCGTGGTCCTGATGAAGTCATCATAACTTATATTAAGCTTCCTGCACAGCTCCTCGAAACCGTCGCTGTTCTGCCTTACAAATTTGCTAACAGGAATGCCGGCTTTCTTTGCGGCCTGCTCGTTCTTCTGCGCGTTCTCGTCCGTCCCCGTTAGGAAGAAGACGTCCTCTCCCTTCAGCCTGTGCCACCTGGCAATGACGTCGGCGCAAACCTTCTCGTATGCGTGGCCGAGGTGCGGCCTGGCATTGACGTAGTCTATGGCAGTCGTTATGTAAAACCTTTTTACGGCAATCACCTTTCCCTGTTTTGTTTTGGTTATTTAAAAATCAGCATTCTATGATTCCGCATACTGTTTCCTCAAGCATGTCCTTTGAGACAAATTCATCGTACAGCTTACCGTCAATGACAAGGCTTGGGTAGCTTGTTATGTTGTAAAAATTCTTCAATGTCTTTAGTGCAGGCTCGTCAAGCTGCCCGTCCACTGCAAATATCAGGACATTTTCCTTGTATTTGTCCTTCAGGTACGTTAGGACGAATCCCTGATTGTCGCACTCAGGGCATTCATCAGAAAACATGTAAAGGATGGTTGACTTTCCAAGGTTGCATGATCCCTTCATCTTCTCTGCAAGAAGCCAGTAGCTTACAAGAGTTCTTGCATAGTCATTCTTCATTTCCTGGTAGTTGCTATAATCTCTTATGTCCTCACCTGAAGCATATCCAGTAAGCTTGGAACCCAGGTCGTACGCTTCGTTGTTTATGTTTGAGATTGTTGACTCAAGCAGCGGACAAGTCGCGTTTGCTCCCAGTATGTCAAAGAAAAGGAAATTCAGCTGAAAATTCTGAACATCCTTTGTTATTTTCTGGAGGTCAGCGTCCATGACGCTCAGCCTCTCTTTACTGAACATGAATCCCATGTAAACCCCCGAACCGAATATCAGAAATGCTATAACAGCTGATGATATCAGTATCTTATAATCAATTCTTTTTTTGTATTCTTTTGTCATTGCCTATTAAATTAGATGGCTCACTTAAATCTTTATCATAAAAGCACTGCTGTCATTATACTACCATCTCTTTTTTACCCTGAAGATATTGAACAGAAGCGCAGCTGTCCAGAACAGCATTATCGCAAACGGGTATATAAGAAGATAAAAAAAGTAGTTTATTTTTCTTCCAGAATCCATCTCGCCAACAAACCTGAAACTTATCAGAAGCATTCCTATGCCCAGTCCGAGCCCCATCATCAGAAGGAATGTTGTTGTGGTAATGGAATGGAACACCAAATCTGGAATGGCAGAGAGACTTAATTTTGACATCATCACTTCAATGTCCCAGTTTACCAGGGACAGCTTGAAAATGAAGTCGCTTGCATAGAAGACGACGTTGTAAAGTATTGATGAAAATATGAACACTATTGCAAAGATGGACATGACATTGAAGGGCATGTAGAACATTCCCAGGTTTCCATATCTCTTGTTAAACAGAAGATAGCTGTGCTTTATCGAGTTGTGTATGGCGCCCCTGTACCATCTCACCCTTTGCTTGAAGAGAGTCATCCAGTTGTCCGGACAAACAGTGTACGAAACCGCACCCAGTTCATTCTCTATCTTGTATCCTGCGTTGTGTATGCTAAGTGCTATGTCCATGTCCTCTGTCAGGTTGTCCTCATCAAACCCCCCAATCTTCTTAAGGACGCTTTTCCTGTACACGGAAAAGGCCCCCGGTGTTACGTGTATTGCGTCCAGAAATGCCAGCATCTTCCTGAAGAATACATTGAATATGTATTCAATATGCTGCACGCTTTCCAATGAGCTTTTCTTGTTTAGCACCTTGAGCGCAGGGGTCACGGCACCCATGTATCTGTCCTCAAAATGCGGGACCATCATTTTCAGCGCATCTTTGTTGACAGTGGAATCGGCATCCATGCACACAATCAATTCGCCCTTTGACATTGATATTCCCCTGTTCAGGGAATATCCCTTGCCGCGATTCCTCTCATTATGGACGATTCTGATCAATCCTGTTTTTCTGAAACTGTCTGCCACCTTTCCTGTTTTGTCAGTTGAGCAGTCATTGACAATTATAATGTCCAGAAGCTTTCTGGGATAGTCTAGGGAGAGGACGGATTTTATTGTCTTGGCTATTGTGCTCTCCTCATTGAATGCAGGTATAATGACAGACACGCTTGGAAGGGCAGATCCCTTTATTTTTTTGGGAGGCACATCCTTGTTCATGAGCATGACCATTATCCACACTATACCTATGAATACAAACAGATACCATATCACATAGTTAACTATCATCCACATGATTCCACCTTTAATATTATTTTTTAGGAGATAAATACAATCTTTATATAGCAGATTAATATGTCTAGGAAGAAGTAAATCATATCTCTTTCTTCTTCATCTCTTTCCTTATCCACTTCTCCCACATCTCATACACACGCTTGGGTTCAGGATAACCGACTTCCTTCTTTACCGACTCGTTGAAGATGTGGAAGATGCTGTTGGACTTGCACACCCAGTCTGCCTCGAGGATGTCATCCCTCTTGGCCTTCTCTGCTATGTCCACCGTCGCCTGCTTTATCTTCGCCTTTAATTGTATGTTGTCCCAGACCGCCTCCCAGTTGCCTGACCACTCCTTCACGTATGAGGCAATCCTGTTGAGGACCTCTGACTCGCCGTTGATGAACGTGTCCGTGGGCTTCAGGGTGTCCTCCTTCCCCGAGTATTCCATGAGGTTCACGAAGCCCCCCTCCTTCATGGGGTCCTCGCTCCACCTCTTCCTGACCTCTGTTATCTCTGTCATCCTCCTGAACCTGTGCAACCC
>CAZIAB010000056.1:0-4506 GCA_964537525.1 uncultured archaeon | reverse complement strand
GCAGAGAGCTCGTTCCTTATGTCCATCTCCAGCTTCAGCGCTTCCTCCCTGATTTCTGACAGTTCCTTCTCCTTCTCGTTTATCTGCTTCCATTCCCTGCTCTTGAGGAGCTCAATGTAGTCCTTCTCCTTCTCTTCCTTTAGTTTCTTCAGGTAAACTGTACTGTCCTTCATCTCATCATTATCCTTGCCCATTGAAGAGGCGCGCTCCCTGAGCTCTGTTATCTCGCTTATGCTCTCTGATAAGGTTTCAGGGAATCCCGGCGATACAGAATCTCCCTCGATAAGGTCCCTCAGCGAATCGAGGTTATCCTCGGCCTTCTTTATGCTGTCAACGACCTGGTTGCTGTCCTTCTTGAAATACCTGGACAAAAAGACAGCCTGCTTGGGGGAGGTCTTCTTGACTTCCTTAAGGCCGCTTCTCATCCTGTCGTGTAACTCTTTTAGCGACTTCCTGTCAAGAGGGTGTGAAGCCAGGTCCTGGAACTGCTCTGAAACGGATAGTGTCTTCTTCACGAAGCTGTCCTTGAGCATGTTGGCTGACGTGTGGAGCCTGTCCTTGCCGAAGAAAGTTGACTGCCCGAGCCTCTCTGCGGATTCGGTTATCTGGCGGAAGGAGTCTGATATGTCGCCCAGAATCCTGGTGGTCCTTTTCCTTGCCTCTGACATCTCTCCCGAGAGGTTCTTCTCGAGCCACGATGGCAGGTCATCTACCCTTACCTTATGAACCGTAGGCTCGGGAGGAGGCTCCTCTTTTTTTCTGAAAGCGTCCAGAAATCCCATTCTTTAATTTAAGGGCAAAGTTTTATAATTATAACATATGGGTAAGACGCTGATAGACGGGAACGCGGCCGCTGCCTGGGGAGCCAGGCTCGCGAGGGTGCAGGTGGTCCCCAACTTTCCCGTGACGCCGCAGACAGAGATAATAGAGACCCTTGCCAGCTGGAAGAATTCCGGTGAATGGAAGGGAGAGTTCCTGCCCATGGAATCCGAACATTCCGTCCTCTCCGCTGCTGTCGCATCCTCTGCAGCAGGGGCAAGGACCTTCACAGGAACCTCGTCGCAGGGACTCCTACTCATGCACGAGGTCCTTTACAACGCCTCGGGGATGAGGCTGCCGATAGTGATGATTAACGTCTCAAGGGCACTGTCTGCACCAATCAGCCTTTGGCCTGACCACAACGACGTCCTGGACTGCAGGGATTCCGGCTGGCTGATAACCTTCTGCGAGAACAACCAGGAAGTCCTGGACTCCACAATCCAGGCATTCAGGATATCCGAGGATACGGACGTCCTCCTTCCCTCCATGGTGAACCTCGAGGGTTTCATCCTCTCCTACACGAGGGAGCCGACGGAGATTCCGTCGCAGGCAAAGGTTGACAGGTTCCTGCCGAAATTCAGGCCGAGGGTATTCATAGACACGAGGAAGCCCATGGCCGTGGGAATTGGCGTCATGAAGGAATATTCATACTTCAGGAGCCAGGTCCATCTCGCGCAGAAGAATGCCTTCAAGGTAATCGATGAGACCTACAGGGCATTCGCAAGGACCTTCGGCAGGAGATACTCGCTGTTCGAGGAGTTCATGATGGACGGCGCAAAGGCTGCCATAATAACCGCCGGGGCCAACTCGACCATAGCAAAGGCTGCGGTGAAGAGGCTCCGCTCGAAGGGCCACAAGATAGGCCTGCTGAGGATAAGGGTGTTCAGGCCATTCCCTGAGCAGCAAATAAGAGAGAGGCTGTCCGGCCTTCAGGCAATAGGGGTGGTTGACCAGAACCTCTCGCCAGGGGTCGGGGGGATAATCTATCCTGAGATAAGGTCCGCACTTTACGGCTACAAGATTCCGATAAGCGATTTCATCATCTCCCTCGGCGGGAAGCACATCTCCCAGGAGGAGTTCGAGAAGATATGCCTCGAGACCCTGGAGACCGCGAAGACCAGGAAGGAGAAGCGGATGTGGCAGGGCAAGTTCCTTTAGACCCGGCCCTTTTTATTTAACCGAACCAATTCCTCATTGATGGCCAGAACAAAGATTCTGCTGATCGCATTGCCTCTGGTGGGGGTTTTCCTGCTCCTCGGCTTCACGGGGATGTTCGTATACAGCGAGCCCTACGTATGCGAGGACTGCAATGTTCTTCTGATTGTCGTTGACACCCTGAGGGCTGACCACGTATCCTCCTATGGCTATTTCGAGGAGACCACGCCCGTGATTGACAGGCTTGCTTCAGAAGGAATCCTGTTCGAGAACGCCTTCTCCCAGATACCCCTTACCCCTCCGTCCATCTGGTCCATAATGAGCGGCGTCTACCCCTACAAGCACCAGAGGTTCACCCCGGATTACGCCGAGGGCGGGCTCACCGGGCTGGGAACGATACTCAGGGATAACGGCTACGATACCGCGGGGTTCGTGAGCAGCTACATGGTGAGGGGCCTTATCGACGAGTTTGATGAATTCTGGCTTCCTGGAGGGAGGGTGGAGACACCTGATGACGAGGATATGTACGAGACCAAAAGGCCTGCCCCTGCAAACGTGACCACCGGAAGGGTCCTGGATTGGCTGGAAGAGAAAGGTGACGAGAAGTTCTTCCTCATGGTCCACTACTTCGACCTCCACAGCCCATACGAGCCAGCGGAAGGTTTTGACATCTATGATTACGGCGATGAGCCTTTCTATTCTGACGCGAGGTACGATGCCCCGGGGCTCCTCGGCAGGACCACGATAAGGGAGGACATCGCGGATTACGACGGCGAGCTGAGGTTCGCTGATTACAACATAGGGATTGTCCTGGAAAAGATTGACGAGCTAAACCTCTCGGGGAGGACTCTGGTTGTGCTGGTTTCAGACCACGGGGAATGCTTCGGTGAGCACAACTTCAGCGACTTCGGGTATGACATGGAAAGGCCGTGCGTGTTCCACGGCAAGACCCTCTACGAACAGGAAATCCATATACCCCTGATAATGAGGAACCCCAACTCAACGATAAGAAAGAGGGTGCCTGACGTCGTTGAGAGCATAGATATCATGCCGACCATCCTAGACGTGCTCGGGATTGGAATCCCTGAGGTTGACGGGGAAAGCCTCGCGGGCGTCATAGAAGGGAAGCCCTCCTCTGGGATTGCGGTTTCCCAGATAAAGCCGTTCAGCTCGGGCCTCTTCTCCGTCAGCATACGGACCCCTGAATGGAAGCTCGTGAGGATGATATCCGGCGAGGTCAATCTCGAGGATGAGATTGCAGAGCAGAGCGGGATGGAGACCGTCAGCGGCTCAGGAGAATCATCTGGGGGGAGGGAGAATCTCCTGTTCAACCTCGTTTATGACCCCCATGAAAGAAGCAACGTCTTCGGGCAGAGGCCTGAAATTTCGGAAAGCATGGAGAACCTCCTCTATGACACGGTCTCCGGGATAAGGTATCAGGGAGAAACCGTGATGGTTGACAAGGAGACAGAGGAGATTCTCAGGTCACTTGGTTACATAGAATAGACCAGCGGAGGACATCCCAAACCATTGGTTATCCTTATCTCCTCCGGAGGGTCTGGTATGCATTCCTCCGGTATTCCCTCTATCAGTCTCTCCTCCTGCGGCCTGAGAGGATTAGAATCCGTTGATTGTGTTTCCTGCGTAACGGGAATCTTAATCACCGATTCGTTGAAAACGAGAACGAATGAGAAATTGTAGAGGTCCATTGACCCGTAATTCTTTATCCTCGCCCTCACGTACCTGGGCTCTGTGCAAAGGGAGAAGTCCATCCCCTCTGTCCCGTAGGCCCTGATGAAGGAGTACTGGACGTTCCTGCACACGAACTGGTTGTCGTTCAGACTCTCACCCTCATTTGTTATCGTCCTGAAGAGCCAGGGGTTTATCATCGCCGCTATTGTGAATGTTATCGCGACGAGGATTATGAACGCTATCAGCGTGGCTATTCCCTTCACTGGAGTTCACCCTCTATCGTGATGAAGTCTGCCCCGCTCTCAAGCGTTATGGTTATCACGTAATCCGCATAGGAAGAGTTCATGTATGCCTTTACCTCCCCGTAGGGCTGGTTAGGTCCGAGCAGCCTGGGGATTGTGTAGCCGCTCCCGGTCTTTGAGGACTCGTCGCCGTCAAGGGAGATTGAAACCTTATCCAGTGGCGCCCACTCAGCAGAGGGTTTCAGGAAGATTCCCATAACCAAATCCTCTGTTGAATAGGCAACCGGCCCCTCCGGAGAGCCTATATCCCTCACATAAACGATGAGGTACTCGTTCTCTAAAACGTAAGCAGCATTCCCCTTGTAGGAGGATTCGGTGACAGAGGTTTCAAGGTTGGAGCCGAATACCAGGTTCCCCATGTTCTGGGCGGAGCGGGCGGACACTATGGGATTCTCTGTCTCCAGCCCCCATACCACGCTGTCCCCGGATGCGTCAACCGCAATCCTTCCGACGTCAATCTCCATGTCAACTATCCTCCGGGAGCCGTTACCCTCTGAAGCCACCTTCTGTATGATTTTGTCCAGCTCCACGAAGCTGT
>CAZIAB010000055.1:0-4508 GCA_964537525.1 uncultured archaeon | reverse complement strand
TAAACGTTGCAGTCGTCAAGCTTTCGGTGAACATAAAGAAGGGGACAAAGGTCTCTTTCGAGGGAAGCACCACCAACTTCGAGCAGGCCCTTGACTCCATGCAGATAGACAGGAAGGACGTGGCAGAAGCCAAGAAGGGCCAGTCCATTGGAGTGAAGGTCAGCGATAAGGTGAGGGAAGGCGACAAAGTGTTTAGGGTGGAGTGACCTACAAACACTCGGTGTTAGGAAACATCAAGGTCCGCGGCCGCTCAGATTTTCCTTCCCCTTTTAGCTTATAGAATAATTCGCCAACCACAATAAACTATAGAAAATCACTATTTTATAGTAGCGTTTATATATGTTTTTACTATTTCTTAACTAACTAACCAAACGAGGACCATATGAACGAGATAAAGGAAGCGGCCCGTGCTCCCAGAAGGAGCATGCTTGATAAAACAAGAAGGATGATTGAAAGAGATATGTATGCATCTACCAAAGAATTGTGCCAGATGCACGAACATGGAATAGACGGGATAAAACCCTATGTCAGAAACCCCGAGCTTGATTCTTATAACGAAGATGTCGATGAGGAATATCTCGATGATTTCCCATCTTTCTACCAGATTCGCGGGGTCCAGTTCCTCCTTGACGAGAAGAGGATACTGATAGCAGACGAGATGGGTGTCGGAAAGACTGCGCAGGCCGTTGCAGGGAAACTGGAACTTGAGAACAGATACGGAGGAAAATTCAAGACGCTTGTAATTACGCAACCGGATATCAAGGACCACTGGCAGGAAAAAATAGACGAATACACAGAGAGGGAACAGAATGCCGTGAAGCTCGATGATTATGACGAGGAATCCCTTGAAGCAATGAAGGATGCTGATTTCGTTATTGTCAACTATCCCGCCTTTGGAAGCAAGCCTTTAAGAGATGTGCTTGGAGAGAGGATGCTTAAGGAGGGTTTCAGGTATGTTGTGCTTGACGAGGTCCATAACGTAAGGAACCATGCAGCTGCCAGAACCGATTACATCCGAAGGATTGCAGCGCAGGCCGAATACATGTGTGCATTGTCAGGAACTCCGATTCCCGACAGCCTTGATGACACGTTCATGCTGATTACCCTGCTTGAAAGTGATGTGTACAAGGACGTTGTTGATAAGAAGACGGGCAGGGTCCTGAAGACGGCACCCCAGGTAGTCAGAGAAGCCTTCTGGAAAAGGCCCTATCTAATAAAAGCAATTCTGGGGCGGAAAAGGCTCAAGAGAGAGATGAAGGACATTGCAGAGCTTCCGAAAATCCATATTCATCCGGAGGGAATTAGGGGTTATATTGAACTCAGCCCGGAACAGAACGAGATATACCAGGCTATATACGAGAATGATGAGCTTGAGGGGGCATATAAGCTGCTGCAGCTGAGGAAAGCCCTCACCGACCCTTCGCTTGTTGACAGGTCAATTCTAACCGAGGAGTTGAGAGGCAAGCTGGACTCCATTGATTCGGTGAAATACAAAGAGCTTGACGGGATAGTGGAGAAGTATGTTTCAGAGGGGAGGAAGGTAGTTGTTTACAGCCCGCTGCTAAAGAGCGGGGTCATGGAAAAGCTGCAAAAGCGGTATGAAAATTATAACTTCCTGAGGGTTGACGGGGACATAACAGGGAAAAGGAGAAGCTCAATAGTCAGGGAATTCCAGAGGGACCCCTTGAAGATGGGGCTCATAAGCACTGATATAACAAGCGAGGGGATACCCCTGACAGCGGGTTCTGTCATGGTCTTGCTGGACGAGCCGTATGTTCCGGGAAGAAAGAGCCAGATGATAAAGAGGCTTCACAGGAGGGGCCAGAAGAACGATGTTGACGTGATAAGCCTTGCTGTCAGGGACACGATTGACGATGGAATGCTCGAACTACTCCACCTCAAGCAGGAAGGAATTGACTTCATAGAGAAGGGGGAGAGGCTGAGGCCCGAGCACGTTGACGCTCTCGGTAGCAGGCCGGAGTCTTCAATGCCATTGTCTCACAGGTTGTATACACCGCAGCAGAAAATCAGGATATATTCCTCAAGGATGGTGGGGAAGGGCTCAAAGAGGATAAGAAGGGCCCTGATGAGAAATGATTATGCAATCGCCAGGAAATATGCAGAGAATTACCCAAAGGACTGGGAGCTTTCCTACTCCGCAAAGGTGAGCAGAGTCGTTAAACAGATAGTGGAAGGGCTTTCAGAAAGGGAGGAGCTTGGAAAAAAGGTTGACATCGGCTCCTCTTTCGGGGTCTTGTCAAAGACACTTGGCGAGAAAACGACCAACATTGATCTGAACGAGCACAGCTTCAGCCAGATATATGCAGACAGCAATAACAACAACGTGGCAGCATCGCTGAGCGAGTTGCCCTTGAAGGACGGGGGATTCGACATGGCGGTGTGCTCGCTTGCCCTGTATTACACATCACTGGAAGGCATCGGGAGTGATGGCGGTAAAAGAACAGAAAGGGAAGAGGCCCTCAGGGAGGCCAACAGGATACTGAGGAACGGAGGATATTACCTTGTTACCCTGCCAAGAACTGTCATTTCACCCGAACAGGAGCCGAACTTTCTGGGAAGCCTCCGCAAGACAGGGTTCGAGGTGATACCCGAACTTACAGGAACCGTGAAGGCCCAAGGGAACGATGATTTCCAGACATACGTCGCCCTGGCCAGAAAGACCGGCCCCCCTCTTGCGGACATCCTTGACAGCAACAGCCTGTTCCTTGAGGTCGATGAGAGGAGGGCTGGAAGGGGAAGGAAGTCCTACTCAGGAAAGAAGGGAGCCTTCGATAACTTCTCCTTTCTCAGCGAGGATGGCGAGATTCCAGTGGAATCCCGCGCAAGAAGTTACATTGAAAGGCTCTTCAGGGAGGATATATGAAAAGAAAACCGTCAGGCTACTGGAAAGATTGGAATAATCTTGAAAGGGAACTGAAAGAGGTCATTAATACCGAATACAGGGATGAGGAAGGGAACGTTATCAAGGCAAGGGGAGAGTTTCCCACTACCACTCAGTTAGATAGGATTGAGATGGGTGGCTTGAGCAATGCAATAGGAAAATATCCTAGGAGGATTAATGGTTTGAGGGAGAAGATTGGGTTTGATTCGATAAGAAAACCATATGGTTACTGGAATGACCCTCGTAACACTGAGAATGAAATGAGAGTGGTTATTGATAATGAATATAAAGATGAGGAAGGGAACGTTATCAAGGCAAAAGGAGCGTTTCCTACTCATTCACAGTTGGATCAGATTGAGACGATTAGAAGCTTGAGGGGTGGGATACAAAAATATCCTGGAGGGATTAATGGCTTGAAGGAGAAAATGGGAGTTGAGTTAGGGAGAAAACCAAATGGTTACTGGAATGACCCTCGTAACACTGAGAATGAAATGAGAGTGGTTATTGATAATGAATATAAAGATGAGGAAGGGAACGTTATCAAGGCAAAAGGAGCGTTTCCCACTGAGACTCAGTTGGATCAGATTGAGACGATTAGAAGCTTGAATTATGGTATACGAAAATATCCTGGAAGGATTAATGGATTGAAGAAGAAAATGGGGATTGATTCGATAAGAAAACCTCCAGGTTACTGGGATGACCCAAACAACATTGAGAATGAGATGAGGGTGGTTATTGATAATGAATACAAGGATGAGGAAGGGAACGTTATCAAGGCAAAAGGAGCGTTTCCCACTGAAACCTGGTTAAGAAAAAATGATATGGGTGACTTATCGTATGGTATACGAAAATATCCTGGAAGGATTAATGGATTGAAGAAGAAAATGGGGATTGATTCGATAAGAAAACCTCCAGGTTACTGGGATGACCCAAACAACATTGAAAAGGAGATGAGAGTGGTTATTGATAATGAATATAAAGATGAGGAAGGGAACGTTATCAAGGCAAAAGGAGCGTTTCCTACTCATTCACAGTTGGATCAGATTGAGACGATTAGAAGCTTAATAAACGGTATACATAAATATCCTAGAGGGATTAATGGACTGAAGGAGAAGATGGGATTCCCTGTTAACGGGGCAATCAAAACAGCGCAGCAGATTTCCCAACTCATACAGACTGATGATGATGCGAAATACATCATTGAAAGGTTTGGCGGGAATGAGGCAGACGTGGCTGACATACTCGCTGTTGTTTATGAGGGGAGGATTGACAGGGAGAGTGCTCTTGGTCTATTGCAGGAGCCCACAGTAAGGGATTATCTGGGCGATTTCATTAGAAGGCGGGTTGAAGGGATACCTGACATAGTTGAGATGGGCGACAGGCTTCTTCCCCATGACAAGGATGAGGTCATTTACAGCATAATACTGAACAAGGCAATGGAATATAGGGACAGGTTCCTGGGGGCCAGACCTGATAGGGAGAGGATTGACGCGTTTCTCAGGGAGCTGGAGATGAGCATGGGAATCGATGCATAGAAACGATTGTGGGAAGAAGGTATTCATGCTCTCCTAGGGACCCAGACGACATCAATCTCATCCGTTCTCTG
>CAZIAB010000054.1:0-5158 GCA_964537525.1 uncultured archaeon | reverse complement strand
TGCCTCGGCCTTCCGGGAAGCAAGCCAAGGGCCAACAAAGCCGTGGTTGAGATGGCCCTCAAGGTCGCTGTCGCCCTCAACTGCGCCATCGCGAAGGAGACCTTCTTCTCCAGGAAGACGTATTTCTATCCTGACATGAGCAAGAACTTCCAGATAACCCAGTACGAGATTCCGATTGCCGAGGGTGGACACGTCACGGCGTCCGGCAAGAAGGTCAGGATAAGGAGGGTCCACATGGAGGAGGACCCCTCCAAGATTGTCCACGTCGGTGGGCTTGGTGGGAGGCACACCCTTCTTGACTACAACAGGGCTGGAATCCCCCTCATAGAGATAGTGACAGAGCCGGACTTCTCCTCTCCCGCGGAGGCAAGAATCTTCCTGCAGAAGCTCGCCAGCATCCTCGAGTATCTCGGGGTCTATGATTCCTCGTCAAGGGCCGTGATAAAGTCTGATGCCAACATCTCCCTTTCCGGAGGGAAGAGGGTGGAGGTCAAGAACATCACGGGCACGAAGGAGATAGAGCAGGCCCTCAACTACGAGATAACCAGGCAGAGGGGCGTCATCAAGAGAGGAGGAAAAATCCTCCAGTCAACCAGGATGTGGAACCCCGATACCGGCGTCACCAAGGAGATGAGGACAAAGGAGACAGAGGAAGACTATGGATACATCTTCGAGCCCGACCTCACGAAGATCGACTCCCTCGACGGCCTCGCAAGGAAGCTGAAGAGAAGCCTTCCGGAGTTGCCCGACCAGAAGCAGGCCATGTTCGTGAAGAGGTTCCATCTCTCCGGGAAGATGGCCGAATCCCTGGTCTCTGACAGGGACATCGCAGAGCTCTTCGAGTTCGTTGCCATGAAATCCAACCCCAAGGTCGCGGGGACGTGGATTGGAATATATCTCCTCAAGACGCTCAACTGGCACGGCCTGAGGTTCCGCGACTCAAAGCTGAAGAAGGAATGGATAGCGGAACTAATCCGGATGTTCGAGGCAGGGAAGCTCACGGACAGGAACGCCGAGATTGCGATGAGGAAGATGGTGGAGGACAGGAAACCCGCGAAGGACATAACCAAGAAATACATGCTGGAGAAGGCGAAGCTCGACATCGACAAAATCATAAATGACGTTCTGAAGAAGAACCAGAAAGCCGTTGACGATTACAAATCCGGTGAGGAGAAGGCACTCCACTTCCTCGTTGGGTTGGTCATGAAAGAGACCAGGGGCCAGGTCGACGCCACGGAGATAAGGAAAGCCCTCATAAAACTTTTGAAATGAATTCTGGCAAGATTGGATTATGTTCGATAAATCGAACATATGTTCGATAAATCGAACATTTAAATACCTAAACCAATAAATTAACATGCTTGAGGAAATACTCGATACGAAGGTGAAGATTAGGATAGCCAGGCTTTTTGCCGAGCAGAGGAAAACGATGACGGTTTCTGAAGTCTCCAGGACGCTTAAAATATCGAAATCGAGGGCAAGCGAATGTATGAGAGAGCTCCAGAGGGACGGGTTCCTGGAAAGAAGGGATGCCGGAAGGAGTGCGCTATACACCCTGGCCTCAAACACCACGACAAAAACCCTCGTCAAGTATCTTATGCAGGACAGGGTTTTGCTTTCGGGAATAGAAAAGGCAGTGATATCAAAAACCAGGAAACTCCACCCAGTCAGCGTCGTCCTCTTCGGTTCGGCCCTTAACGGAATCAAACACGGAAGCGATGTTGATTTCCTGCTCATTCATGAAAAGAAGATTGACGAGAGCGATGTATACAGGATTGTCGGTGAGCTGACCCAGACATTCGGCTTTCATGTGTCCATAATAACAATGGACATCAAGGAATTCAGGAACAAGGCAATGCACGGCGAGGAATTCATCCTGAACGTGGTAGCAAGGCACAAATTAATTTATGGCAAAGAACCAGAGGTAATGATATGGCAAAGGACGTAAGAAAGGAGGAGTCAGATAAGTTCCTCCAGAAAGCGGACGAGTTTTATCATTCAGCGCTGGAGAATTACCAGAAGGGAAGATTCAATGCCTCCACGTTCGATTCGTCCCAGGCGATAATCCTGACAAACGACGCATTCTGCGTTTTTGCCCTGGGAAGGAGGGCGAGCAAGGACCACAGGGAAGCCATCCGCCTGCACGTTGAGGCGTCCATGGGGAAGGAATCCAAGAAGGAGATTGTTGCAGAGGCGCTCGAGAAGAGAGGCAGGTTCGGCTACACCCAGGCAGAAAGCAGGAAAGAGGATTCATACCTCATCCTGGTCAGGGCAAAAAGGTTCATTGAGTGGGTCAAGGACAGGACAAAGTAATCTTTTTATAGTGTGTCTTCCATATACATCTGGATATGAATTTATCCCGATATATATAACACTGTTATACCCAAATGAAGCACCCACATTAGGTATTATAACATGAATTACATATCGTGAGGATTATGGCTAAGGACGTATTCGCCAGACTGGAACCTGAACTCAAGAAACTGGTAGCCGAAAGGTTCAGGAGACCGACCCCAATCCAGGAGATGGTCATCCCCGAGGTCCTGGCAGGCCACAACATCCTCTCGCTGTCAGAGACCGGCTCAGGGAAGACAGAGGCCTGCATGCTCCCCATCTTCGACCTCTGGATTCGTGACAAACCCAAGCCAATGTCCATCCTCTACATAACCCCGCTCAGGAGCCTCAACAGGGACCTCATGGACAGGATAATGTGGTGGGCCAACCACCTCGAGATGGACGTATCCGTCCGGCACGGCGACACCACCCAGTACGAGAGGAAGATGCAGGCGGAGAATCCTCCGGACATGCTCATCTCCACCCCAGAGACCCTCCAGGCAATGCTCACGGGAAAGCTGATGCGAGAGCACCTCAAGAACGTCCGCTACGTCGTCCTCGACGAGGTCCACGAGCTGGTCTCCAACAAGCGGGGCCTCCAGCTCACCGTCGGCCTGGAACGTTTAAAGGAATTGATTTCCTCATCCAGCATGAACGCCCCTGTCCCCCAGGTAATCGCCCTTTCCGCAACGATTGGCTCCCCGGAGAAGGTCGTGAAGTTCTTCTCCCTGGACAGGAAGACGTGCAAGGTCCTCGACTCCATAAAGACCAAGAGGATAACCATGAGGGTGGAATCCCCGAAACCAATGAAATCAGACTTCTCAACCGCCGGAAGGTTGCACGTCGCCCCTGAGACGGCTGCCCGCCTCAGGAGGATAATAAGCCTGATAAAGAGCAGGAAGGCAGTCCTCACCTTCACCAATACCAGGGAGTTCGCAGAGGTCCTCTCCTCCAGGATAAAGGCCGCGGAGAAGGACCTCCCCGTTGAGACGCACCACTCCTCCCTCTCCAAGGACGTGAGGATGGAGGCAGAGAAGGGCTTCAAAAGGTCCGAGATAAAGGGCCTGATATGCACCTCGAGCCTGGAGCTGGGGATAGATATAGGAGCCATAGACTTCGTCATCCAGTACCAGTCCCCGAGACAGGTCTCCAAGTTCCTCCAGAGGGTTGGCCGTTCGGGCCACTCCCTCTCAAGGACATCCCAGGGGATAATAATCAGCGGAGAGTCAGACGACTCCTTCGAGTCCACCATAATCACCGACCTCGCCAGGGAGGGCTGGGTAGAGCCGACGAAGATGTACGGAAAGGCATTCGACGTCCTGGCCCACCAGATACTGGGACTCGCCTTGGAGGAATACAACATCCCTGCCAGGAAGGCCTATGACATAATAAGGAGGGCCTATCCCTACAGGAATCTGACTTTCGATGAGTTCATGGAGACAGCCACCATGCTCCAGAGACTCGGCCTCATGTGGGTCAATGACAGGTTCCACGAGGAGGTCGTCCTGCGGAGGAAATCCCGGGCCTTCCAGCATTACTACTTCAACCTCTCCACGATACCTGACATAAAGAACTACCAGGTCTTTGACATCATCTCCAACCGTCCGGTGGGGACGCTGGACGCCGAGTTCATCGCGCTACACGGCTCCCCTGGGACCTCGTTCATCTGCAAGGGCCAGGCCTGGAAAATCCTGGACATAGGCAAATCCAGGATAAACGTGGAAGCAATAGGAGGGATAAGCGCTGCCATACCCGCCTGGGAGGGTGAGTTAATCCCGGTTCCCTATGAGGTCGCCCAGGGCGTCGGCAAACTAAGGGCGGAAATTGCAACCCTCTCGAAAAAGCACAAGAGAGAGACCGTCATAAAGACCCTTGCCGAGAAACACGGCATAAACCCCGACGTCGCGGATAAGCTCTACGACACGATAAAGAAGCAGACGTCCTACGGCTTCGTCCCCGACGACAAGCACGTCCTGGTGGAATACTTCACAGACGGCGAGGAATACTGGGTAATCTTCAACACCTGCTGGGGCTCCCTGATAAACGACACCATAGGAAGGACGATATCCAGCATCCTCACCGCGAAGCTCGGCTCCGTGGGCCTCCAGACAGACCCCTACCGCATAATGTTCCGCGTCCAGGCCCTGGGATATTGGAAGGAAATCCTCGATACCTTCAGGATGCTCAAGCCAGAGACCCCTGAGATGATAATGAGCATAAGCGTCCCAAACACAGAGCTCTTCACGTGGAGGTTCATCCACGTCTGCAAGAGGTTCGGCATAATCTCAAGGGACGCCGAATACGGCAAGGCCTACATAAGGAAGATTCTCGACGTCTACCGGAACACTCCCCCGTTCAGGGAGGCACTCAACGAGGTCTTTCAGGAGAAGCTGGATGTCCCCGGAGCCTCTGAGGTCATAAAATCCCTGAACCAGGGAAAGCTCAAGCTGGAGGTCCGCAAGGGCCCCTCCCCGATTGGCGAGATGGCAATCCACCGGAAGTATGAAATCATCGCCCCTGACAGGCCGGAGGGGGAGATATTCGCCATCTTCAAGAAAAGGCTCCTGGACACAGAACTGGGCCTGGTCTGCAATCAATGCGGGAACTGGGGCACCATCGTCCCTGCCAGGGACTTCCCCGAGAAGCCGGTCTGCCCCAGGTGCGGCGCAGGCCTGATAAGCATCGTGCCCAGGAAATACATCCTCGAGGCGCAGGACCTCGTCCACAGGAGGATATCCAGGAAGAAGCTCAGCGAAGAGGAAGAGTCGCACCTCAAACACATGTCAGACACCTCATCCCTGGTGATGGCATCAGGAAAGGACGC
>CAZIAB010000053.1:0-5198 GCA_964537525.1 uncultured archaeon | reverse complement strand
TGACGTGATGAAGGGACAGTACATGTTCAACGTGATCTCTTGCTGGGACAGGGACGATGACGGGAACCAGATGGTTCCCAACGCCGCACAGTGCAGTCCGGTGTCAAGCAACATCTGGGGCGGGAGCGCGCAGCCGCTGACCATGGTAATCGAGTAAACGGCTGGAGCAGGCCACCCACTATCGGGCCTGGACAGGCTGGCTTATCCTGCTGAATCCCTTTTTATTGGGGCTCGGACAAATAATCTATAGTGCCGGGTCCTGCTTATCATAAGGGTTGGAGGGAAGAATGAACGTAGGGATGGTCTTCGGGATTATACTTGCGATAATAGTGATGTCGTTCGTGATAGTGTTCGGAACAGGCCAGATAGCCAACATGTTCTGCGCAGGCGGCGTCGCCCAGGTCAACAAGGCCGTGATGAACCTCGATAAGGTGGTTGAGGACATCTACGCCGCTGGCTTTGGTTCCTCGGATACTTATCTCATGAGCATACCAGAAAATTCAAAGGTCTGTTTCATAAACACGGACGACCCGAGGCCGAACCTCGCGCTCGGATGGAGGCCGGACCCCAATGATTATCCGGTGATAGAACAGAGCATCCAGATGTACGGATACAACATGTGGATATATTACGGATGCGGACCCGAGCACGAGCCCGGTCACACGATAAGCTACATGGTCGTGGACCAGAGCTTCTGCACCACGAGCGGCGACAGCGTTTATCTTGAGAACCGTGGCATGACGGTCGGGGTTGAGCCTGGTGGCTGAGGTATACAGAGTCTTCCAGATAATATTGGGCATCATCCTTTCAGTCTTCATTCTATACGTGCTGATAGCCTATTCGGGCGGGTATTCGGGCGTGCAGCAGTCCCTGGACAGGGCCACCATAATCAAGAATTTCCTGACGGATTCCAGGAGCGTCTATTTCACAGGAAACGCAATAAACTTCACCGATTTCGGGGCGTTTGATTTTTCCTCCTGCGAGGTCGACTGGAGGCAGGAGCCGCACATTGTCTGCGTCACCGAGGACGAGGAGATAAGGTCAGAGAGCATGCTGATTCCTATATTCTTCAACACTGATTCAGAGGTCGTCATTACCAGGAACGCCATTGATTTCGGGTGGTGGAGATACTATTACATAACCGCGACGTCGAGGAAGAGAATACTCTTCAACCCGCTCGAGACCGATGATGAGGCGTGGGAGTTCATGATTGATGTCGTAAGACACCTTCCGGACACCTATGGCTTCTCGCCCAAGACGACTTACGGGTTCTGCGACGGCATGGAGATGATAGAGAACCTGTGCTCAGGAAGCCTTTGCGAGCAGAGGGAGTTCTCCTCGCTCCTGACACGCTCCCACCCTGGGATGACGTTCTCCCTGTGCACGACAGACATGAACAGGGAGCACAGGCTGGTCGTGATATCCAGGGACTGCGCGCCCCACATGCTGGACAGGGGAATATGCATCACTCCCATGACGAACGGCGCGGGGAAGATTGTCTTCCTTGACACGGGCGCCGAATATACCTACACTAACACGGCTGACATTGCCGCGGCTGTCATGGGAAGGACAGACCAGGACATATTCAGGAAGACAGAGGGCGAGAACTTCCTCTCCCTCAACAAGAAGATGCTTTTCCGCATGATGGGGCTCGCTGCAGAGGAGATGGAAGCGCGCTCTGAACTCATAATCCCGAACCTCCCTCCAGGGAAGGAGCAGTGCATAACAGCACAGGCCAACTTCAGGGATTCCATGAACATAATCACGCAGATACTGGAGCTTGACATGGAGGACGAGGCGATTGCGCAGACGCTTGCGACAGAGCTGGACAAAGCAGGGGCTCTGTGGCAGTCATTGATAAACAACGGGTGTGAGCATGCCAGGTAGGTCAGGCCAGTCGAACATAATAGAATACATATTCATGACGCTATTCGTGATCATAATGATAGTGGTCCTGATAGTTTTCATCAGCTGGTTCCAGTATACCCAGATAGGGATGAGGGGAGGGAATCTCCAGGCAGAGAGGGCAGAGTTCCTGATGAACTACATGATAAACTCCCCGTACCTGGTCCTTGAGAACTCGATGCTGGATGACTCCAAGCTGACGTCCCTCCTCTACATGGATGATTACTGCAACAATCTCGATGGAATATTCGGGGACGACTGGTCCCTGGAGGTAGAGCTCCTGACATCCGAGGAAGGGTGTTATGCCAACTGCACTCTGGAGAACTATCCCTGCTGCGGTTCGTGGACGTTCTGCGACAACAGGAGGGACTTCAACAAGACGAGGAACTACGTGATTCCCGTTAACGTATTCAGGAAGATGAGCGACCACGTCGAGCTTGCAAGCATGAGGGTTACTGTATATGCAAAATAATGAAGCGGGAATGAAGGGGCAGACGACGATGATAGTCCTGGTATTCATGCTCATACTCTTTGCAGGGTTGGGCCTGTTCCTCTTCTCCCTTGCAGAGAACGTCAGCCAGGAGGACTACATGGACCTCTATGTGAACAACCTACTGCTATCCGTTATGAGGACAGACACCGGTTATGATGACATAAACTGCAAGAGCGTCTCTGACATAATCACCTGCTCCTTCGTGATGCCTGACTGGATATGCGGTGACAGCGGCATGAGGTGCAGGGACATTGCCAACCAGAGCCTCTCCGAGTACATAGAGGCATTCGAGCTCATATCAGAGAACTACAGGTATGCCCTCCAGATAACGAGCCAGGGGTTCGTGGCAATAGACCCGGTGGAGGGGAAGCCGATAGAGCTGGTCTTCGGTGACAGGGAACTCGTGAATTCAAAGGAATCTAAGAGGACGGCAAACTACGCCATACAGAAGAGGCTTGGCGGAAGCAACTACAACCTGAGGGCCACCCTCCTGATATCCAGGAGGACGGCTGACGCAAGCATATAAATAATACATAACAATTATAATAGTATGAGAAAGGGGCAGGTTGAACTTATAGTCATCCTCGGTCTTCTTGTCGTAATCGCAGTTGTCGTTGTGTCACAGCTCAATATCTTTGCCCCGACTGAAACGACTGATTCCAGACTGGCCAGGGAGTCTGTCGAGGCGTTCATCAGGATAGCTTCTTATGATACCGTTGAAAGGATGTCATTGTACGGCGGGTATCTCTCCCCGGACGACTTCGCGACAGATTATGTTTACCTTAACGGAAAGCCTGTCCCATACTGGCAGCAGGGAGGCTCGGTAACATATCCGGACAAGGCAGCCAACTTCATGCAGGGCGTCAAGGACTACATCGACGAGAACAAGGACGGCCTTGCAGCAACAATGACCAACGTCAGCCTCGGGGAACCCGTTGTATCACCTCCGCTCTTCAACGATGACAGCATAACGGTCACGGTCGCCCTCCCGACAATCATAAGGGGCGTCCCCTACAACCAGCCCTATGTGGTGACCATACCCACGAGGTTCAGCGAGGTATACGAGTTCTCAAAGAACTTCGTCCAGTACGAGGCAACGGAGCGTCCTCTGGAATACTTCACCTTGTCCAGCATGTTCCTTTCTCCCCTGGAGAACGGCTTCCACGAGATACCATATGCAGAGGTGGCAACCAACTGCGGAGAATACCTGTTCACCAGCGCTACTGACGTGAAGCCCAGGGTGGAAAACGTCATCAGGACGACCCTGGCATACACCTACATGCCGGGGAAGGTCCCGCTCAACACCCTCAAGACGACCAGCCATCCCAAGTACAGCCTGAGCCCGATAAACGGGAACTCCTACCCGAACATAGACCTCTCCTTTGACCTCCCTGACGACTTCGAGCTTTTCCTGGGGTCGGACTTCCAGATGGACCCTGACACGGTAACGATAATAGCAGAGCCTGTCCCCCTTACCGGAGCGTGTATGTCAGACCCTGCTGACATCAGTTATTTCGTCAGGTATCCAACGGTCGTGAGGGTCAGGGACCCTGAGACAAACAATGTTTTCCAGTTCGCAGTGGACGTCTACATAAAGGACAACCTTCCGGGAGAATGGGCAGGCGGAGTGACAGGATACGAGTCAGACGAGCAGCGGGAGGTTTGTGAGCAGGCATACTGCGACTACAGCATTACGGTCACTGACCTCAGCGGAGGGCCTGTCAGCGGGGCAAGCGTCAAGTACATGGGCTGCTACCTCGGAAAGACCGGCTCTGATGGAAAGCTTTCCGGTTTTGGCCCGTGCGGCCTGGGGATGCTCAGGATATCAGCTAATGGGTTTGATAACTACAACGAGTTCGTCTCATACGATTCCCTGGCTGACGGGACGTTCTCCATGAGGAAGAGGGTCCCGATGAATTTCATCTTCTATGAGGTTACCGTAAGCGAGGGCCTGAGCGGCGGCTATTTCATAAGCGCTGACAGCGCCCAGGTTCCCGGAATCAGTCCTCTCCAGGACCATCTCATAATGATGAACTTCATGAGCTCAAGGAACAGCTTCGATTTGCTCTCCGCAGAGCCTGCCGCACCATACGGCATCCTGGTGGAGGACACGTATGCGGTTTCAGGAACGCTCCTTTCCTCTGACATGACCAAACTGGAGGGGGCGTTCGTTGACCAGATAACCGTTTCCTACACCGGCGGTGATGCAGAAACGGTTTACGTTTACATACCAAGGTCAATCAACTTCAACGGGGCAACAGAGCAGGAGGCAAAGGTCCTTGCGGCAACCTACACCGGAGTGTTGCAGGCGTGCGGGATAGACCCGGTTTCAGCAGAAAGGGTGACGCTTGAGAATTCATGCGCGGTGGACAGCATATGAACAAATTCATAGAGATTGGGGCGATACTGGCATGCTACCTAGTCCTGACACTGCCCGTGGCAGGCGCGGCGAACGTCAACATACTCTATAACGGTGCAGTGAAGGACACGGTCGAGTACACGCCAGACAACGTGGTTAACCAGATGATAAACTACAAGAGGGAAACCAGCGACATCACCTGGAGGGACGTCAAGATTCACGTGACGATAAACAGCGCCTCGCTTGCGCAGAGCATACAGAAGATATACATGTACAAGTGCAAGACGTCATCCCCGTCATCATGCATACAGAAGACTCCCGAGAGCTTCGGGAGCTATCTCGACACGGAGATTGCCTGGAAGGACATAAGCGAGCCCATAGGGGCATCAACGTATCCGCAGGGCGGGAACCTCCTCTTCCTCGTCAAGCTCCAGGACAGCG
>CAZIAB010000052.1:0-5297 GCA_964537525.1 uncultured archaeon | reverse complement strand
AGACTCCCTTGATTCCCATTCTTCCCAATACCTGTAATACCTCAGCTGGTACCATACCAATCCTCTACTTCTTGAGTGCGGCGACCTTGTCAGCAATCTCGGCGATGAGCTTCTTTGCCTCCCCTGCCTCGACTATCGCTATCGAGGAGGTCGGGACATCTATCCCGGATGCCTTCCCCAGTTCCTGCTTTGATTCGATGTATGCGTAAGGAACCTTCTTCTCATCGCATATCACGGGAAGGTGCATCAGAATCTCTTCAGGAGTGACGTCCTGGGCTATCACAACGAGCTTGGCAATCCCTCTCTCTATTGCCTTGGTAGTCTCGTTGACGCCCTTCCTTATCTTTCCCGAAGCCTTTGCTATGGTCACTGCCTCAACGACCTTGTCTGAAAGGTCCTTTGGCATCTCAAATTTCACGAACGCCGGCATTTTCATCCCCTCTTGCCCTGCATGCAGGGCGTTTTCATTAGGTTGAACTGACTATTATAGAGTTATCTATTATTTAAAGGTTTCCCCGGCTCAATCCTGTTCTTCGTACCTCTTTACAAAGGCCAGTTCCCTGGAAAGCGCCTCTTTATCAGACAGCACCTTGTGGCAGCCCTCAAGTATCTTGGGAACCTTTATCCCCATCTCGAGAATCTTGATTATGGCATCCCTGTTCTCTGATGAGTTGACTGGACAATGCCTTTCGGATTCTGTGCATCCACTTATATGTATGTGGCTAAGCCTATCCTTCATGACAGAAAGGATATCCTTTGCTATTTTCATCGAGTGGTCATGCTCGTATGCGTGTTGGGGGTCAAATACAAAGCCGAGCTTGCATTCACTCTTAAGTTTCTCAAAGTGTTCGGGCAGGATTCCGGAATCCCTTCTCTTGTCCATATTCTCAAGCAGGAACGGAAGGCCCGAATCCTCGAGCACCTTGAAGTCATCGACCAGGTTCGGATGGACCACGATTCCCCTCACAGGGAACCTCCCGCACAGGAATTTGATTTTCTCTATAACACTCATCGTGTCAGAATCTGATGAGTATCTCATTCTTTCAGGGGCATGGACAGAAATCCAGCGATATTTCCTTATACCATCGGCCACCCCATCCGTGAGTTTGAACTCAAAGAAATCCTCATGGTTAACGAACATCAGTTCTATTGCCGTGGCACCCAGAGAGCGGAAAGTCCTGATTCTTTCCTCCAGAGTGATGCCTGATTTTGAGAAGGGGTTTGCGGTGAAACCAACATCTGCCATGTTATAACTAGCAAGACGTTCTATAAATTACTTCAATACCCTCGCCCGCTCTGAATAGAAGTCAGCGGCCTCCCTGAGGGATTTCCTTCCCTTCCCGGTTATGGTGTAGATTACCTGCCTCCCGTTCTGCCTCTTCTCTACCATCCCTCCCCTGCTGAGGAGATAGAGGACCTTGTATGCGGTGACTGTCCCTGGCATGAACCCGAACCTCTCCTGTATGGCCTTCCTCAGGGCATACGCGTGCATGGGCCCGTCCCTGAGGATTCTCAATACGTATATCCACAAACAATCAGTGGTGTTCAGCTTCTTCAGTCTTCTCAGGGGCATATTTATTTTATGAACGTAGAACATAAAAG
This sequence comes from uncultured archaeon, assembly GCA_964537525.1. Classification (GTDB taxonomy): domain Archaea; phylum Aenigmatarchaeota; class Aenigmatarchaeia; order QMZP01; family QMZP01; genus CAYMDJ01. Next base: position 3,695 of record CAZIAB010000052.1, on the reverse strand, counting down.
TATACTGAGTTGGTTTTGTTTTAGCTTTCCCTTTTACCCTGTATAAATTCCTCTAACATCTGGCGCGCTATATGGTCAGGATACTGCTCTGGCGGGGATTTCATGAAATATGCAGAAGCGGAAATAAGAGGGCCTCCTATTCCTCTGTCAAAGGCAAGCTTTGCCATCCTGATGGCATCGATTACTATCCCTGCAGAATTCGGGCTGTCCTCGACCTCCAGGCGTGCTTCTAGGTTTATGGGGACATCGCCGAACTTCCTCCCCTCTATCCTTAGGAAGCAGAGCTTCTTATCATTCAGCCAAGGAACATAATCAGAGGGGCTTATGTGCAGATTGTATGGGTCTATCTTTCTGCTAAGGTTGGATTGCACTGCCTGCGTCTTTGATATCTTCTTTGACTTCAATCTATCCCTTGCCAGCATGTTAAGGAAATCAGTGTTCCCGCCCACATTAAGCTGGTAGCTTGAGTCTATCTTGACTCCTCTCTCCTCAAAAAGCCTGACAAGCGTGCGATGGGTAATGGTCGCTCCTACCATCGATTTTATATCATCACCAATCATGGGAAGACCCTTCTCTCTATACCTTTCTGCCCATTTGTCTGTTGAGGTAACAAATACAGGCATGCAGTTGATAAAAGCACATCCTGCTTCGAATGCAGCTTTTGCATAATATCTGGTTCCTTCTTCCGATCCAACAGGAAGATAATTTATCAGGATTTCCGCACCGGATTTCTTTAGTTCCTTTACTGCATCAGTTGGCTTTTTCTTTGAAAGGACAAACGTCCTGTCCTCAGGATGCTCTGACATGTGCGCAGCACAACCATCAAGAACAGGAGCCCCGATGACGTTAACCCCGAGTTCTGGAACATCCTTGCAGAACGTGGTTGTACAGTTGGGTTTTGAGAATATTGCTTTTGAAAGGTCTTGACCAACCTTTCTGGCATCTATATCAAATGCAGCAACGGGCTTAATGTGTCTGATAAGATAGCCACCCACAGAATTGTGCATTAATCCAGGAACTATATCATCATTCTCAGTAACGTTTTTATAGTAAGATATTCCCTGAATAAGAGAACTGGCACAGTTACCAACACCTGAAATCGCAATCCTTATATCACTCGCCATGTTAATATTTTACCGATGTAAAATATAAACATAACTACCTAAAAGTATTTTAATAAGTTCTCCTAATATTCTATATATGGCTCTTGTTACACTAGAAAGCTTCTTGGAAACAAACAGAAGCGCAAGATATAAGACATCTTATCTGAAGAGGTTTCTGCCGCTGATGCCATCAAAACCCCTGGCAGAAATATCTGCAGCTCTGATGACCGATGGGCATCTAGAACTCTATAAAGGGATTCGCCCAAAGAAGATAGTCTTTTATTCCAATAGCATAAAAAATCTTAATTGGTTCAACAGGCAGATATGGAAAATCTTTTCAGTAAAGGGCAATCTTGTTGAATATGAACCATATTATGGTTATGATAAAAGCAAGACAAGATATAAAATTATTCTAAACAATGCTGCGGTGGCAAGAACGCTTCTTATGTCAGGAATACCCGGAGGCGATAAAACAAGGAAGGATTTTGACATTCCATATTGGATAAAGAGCGGCACAAAACGATTAAAGAGAAGCTTCCTTCAAAGGCTTTTTGATTTCGACGGAAGCATTCCCGTAAAAAGGAAGGGAAGAAGGGCCGCATGGAATATACAGTTCTTTACAACCAAGCACGAAGCTAATCTGAATTCTGGAGAACAGTATTGTTCTTCAATAATAGAACTTCTAAATGACTTTGATATAGATGCAAGGACATGCGTATACAAAAACAGTACAGACAAATTCACTTTCTTGGTAACTATTTTCAAGCAAAAATCCATTCTCAATTTTGCAAAAAATATCGGATATGGAGATACAGAAAAACAGAATAAACTGGATATTGCAGTTAAAAATATCCTGACTAGCATCTCTTTTAGCGGTTCAGGGATAAAAGATTTGCTTGAAATATTAAAATTGCGGATTGGAACAGACAAAGCGTCCATAATGCTAATCAATAATTCTCTAGGAACCGATTACACACGCAGACAATTTGAACACTGGAGGAGAGGGGAGATAAAAACACAGCTACCGGTGATAAAGTTCGCATGTGATTTTCTCGGGTGCAAAATCAGGGATTATGTTGATTTCCCACAAGAACTTCTGTTTATGAAAGAAAGATAGAGACTTGACGGGCCATGAAAAGAAATAACATTCTTATTCCGGCTTGACCAATTCTAAAGAGATGTACGAACCACCAGACCCCTTCAGGTTCTTCTATCCGAAGAGGATGCTGAAGAAGATAAGAAGGGCATTCAGGAAGGTTAAGCCGGGCAAGCCGAAGCTAGGAAAGGTGTGGCTCAGGCTCTCCTATTACGACGAGGTACTCAAGAAGCTCGATGAAGAGGACCAGAAGATATTCATAGATGAATTCTACTCCTCCTCGAGGCAGGTTAATTACATAACCCTCCTGAGCTGCATAGTCATAATAGCAGTATACGTGTCAACCTTCCAGTTCAGGATGATAGGATTCTGGGAGGCTATGGGCCTCGAAGCAATCATCATAGGCGTGTTATTTTACGTGGTCTGGTATTACAGGATGGGCATGGAAGACCTCCTCAAATACCTGGTCAAGAAGGAAACCGTTCCTGATTATGCGGATGTCTGAGCGAACAGGCACCTGACCAGCATCGTTGCATAGCTCCCGTTAGGAAGCGAGAACGAGATTCTGGTTTTCTTCTTACCCGGGTTTAATTCATCATCCTCTGGCTTGCCCATCTTCAGGTTCCCTGGAGCAATCATCATCCTTCTCACGTCTCCGCTGAGGTCAAGCTCCGGAACCTGGCTCACCCTGAAATCCCGTAAATCAATGCCCTGCGAATTAATCAAACCATTGATTATTCCCTTCAAGTCCAACGGGATGCTACTTTCATACCCGATTACAGGAACGTCCATGTTCTTGATGCTCCCCGCCGGGACGGCCAGCCTCCCTAGCGGATATCCAATCTCCCTGTGCGGAAGGCCGGATATATGGGAAGAAACGGTCTGGTTCCAGAGCCAGGACTGGTAGGAGTTCGGGTACATACGGAGGATTCCCTTTGGCAGGGACCTGAGCGCTCCAACAAAATCAGCGGGGCATTCCTTAAGCCTTTCCTGGGTTTCCGGTATCATCCTGCACGCTCCCTCGAAATCCTTCCTTATGATGAGCTTCCCCACATCATGGTTGTTCAGGTTCCTGCCGAACCTCTGCTCATCGAAATAGTTGGGAAACGCCTTAACTTTCTTCGGCTTCTCGTCCCCGAGTCCCCTCACAGTTATCTCGAACGAGTTCCCCGAGGCGGTCCCCATGTTCATCCTCTCAGTGGTCTGCCCGAGGTAAGTGAGCCTTATGTCATTCATCTCCACGTCCCTCTTCGGCCCTCTGGATATCGTTATGAACTGCTCTGTGACCGCGTACTTGTCCTTGTTCCCTGATGAGTTGAAGTATTTCCCCCTGATTCGCAGCTTCCTGGAGAGCGTCCGGACCGCCTTCTCGGTCGTGTAGCTCCTCTTCCAGAGCAGGTAGCATCCATACCTCCCCCCGCCCAGCTTCGGCTCGAATATCTCCTTCACCACGAAATCCTCGGGCTGCTGCTTCATGACGTACATGAATCAATCTG
>CAZIAB010000051.1:0-5462 GCA_964537525.1 uncultured archaeon | reverse complement strand
CATGGAGAAGCTTTTCATCGAGCTCGACGAGAAGACCGGGGAGGCCTTCTTTGACGGGATAGCGTGCGAGGTGACGAACAGGTATTACCACGCCGACCTCCAGAGGGGATTCGAGAGCATAATAGGGAAGTCCGCATGGAGCATAATGTACCAGTCTGCCTTTTACTCAGGAACAATCCTCGCGCAGGAGATAATGAAGATGATGAAGGGAAAACCGAGGCAGGAGGTCATAAAGAAGGTCCTCTGGAACATCTCCGCGAGGGGTTTCGGCGCGCCTGAGATAATCTACATAGACGAGGAAGAGAAGACGATAACGATTTCCGTCAGGAATTCCTACAATACCATGGGATACAGGGACGCGGCTTCACCGGTGTGCCATGCGCTGGGGGGCCTCATAGGAGGGGTGTTCTCTGTCATCCTCGGTGAGGAATGCCAGTGTGTTGAGAAGGAGTGCTCGATGATGGGAGCGGAATCCTGTGTGTTCGAGATTGTGAGGACAGGGAAGAAAACCAAATTCATGAAGCCCCTGAAACCCAAATCGAGCAGGAAAGGGCTCGTTAAGAAGGAGGTAAAGCACGACCAGGCGAAGGGGGAGATATTCTTCGATGGCGTGAGCTCGAGCATAGTGATGCTGGGAAGGACAGGAATATTCCAGAGGGAGTTCGAGAAGACAATCGGACCGACATCTAGGTCGATAATATACAACGAGTGCAAGGAGACAACGAAGAAGGCCGTCGGGACCCTCAGCAGGACCTTCGTGAGGATGCTGGGAAGCCTGACGACCGACATGGCGATAAAGAAACTGATACACCAGATACCTGAAAGGGGGTGGGGAAGGTCAGAGCTCGCGGACATCGACAAGAAGGGGTACACGGTTACCATAAGGGTAAGGAACTGCTTCAACCACCTCTATTACGGGAAGACCAGGAAGCCGGTATGCTATTCTCTCGCATCCATAATAGCCGGGGGAGCTGAGATAATATTCGACAAACCGATGGTCTGCACTGAGACAAGGTGCGAGGCACTCGGCGACCCCTACTGCGAATTCAGTGCAAAACCCGAACCGAAAAGGAAGTAGCAAAACCGCACAATTTGGTTGCTTTTTATAAAAGATTGGCGACAATTATATAGTATGCATAGGGGGACAATCCTTCTTCCATTAGTTCTGACAGCCATGATTGTGGCCAGCTCGGGCTGTATATCCGACCCCACTGCATTCGCGAGGGCCATACCCATGGTGAATGATTTCCTCGAGGAGCACCCCAACGCAGAGCTGAGCATAGTGCATTACAGCACGTCAGAGGCCGAGGGCATCCTTGACCAGGTCAAGGAGGATTGCGGGAAGCTGAGCGTTGAGGCAAAGGAGTATTATTTCGTGAACCTGACAGACCCCTCCACGGGCCTTGTTGTCAGGGCCTGGATTGATTGGGAAGGAAAGATAGTTGAGTGCGTGTTCAAGGAGGGTATAATCGTTGACCCCGAGAACTGCACGTCACTCCACAGGTCAGCATGCTTCGGCGACCATGTCTACTGGTATGACTCCTGCGGGAACAGGGAGGACAAGAAAGAGTATTGTCCGCTGGGATGCTCCAACGGGGAGTGTGTAAGCGGGAGGGTATGCGAGACGGACACGTCCTACAGGGAGAAGCCGAACTGCTCCTGCCCTGACGGGTATGAGATGGTCGTCCTATACCTGAGATGCGCGGACAGCATAACGGGCGCGATAACCGGGATGCCCTTCGCCGTGACGGACGCCACCGCAGCAAAGGCCGTCCAGACAGAGAGCGGCTCTGTAGAGATATCACCCGAATTCACCACTGATTTCGAGCTGAGATGCCCCGGCGAGTCTCCAGTTTATAGGTGCGTCAAGAGGGAGAGGTGCAGGTCCCATGCGCAGAGCGCCTGCTACAGGGGCCACGTCTTCTGGTTCGATTCGTGCGGCCAAGTCCAGGAGAAGAAGGAGTACTGTGAGGAAGGATGCGAGCAGGGCTTCTGCAAGGGCAGGAGGACATGCGAGGAGATGGGCGGATACTGCATATACCCGACAGTGACATCCAACTCAGGGGGAGGGGGCTCCACAAGCACGGCAGCATCAGCAACCGGTTCCATAACAGGGAATGTCCAGGCCGAGACCGTTTCAAACACCGAATCTGGCGAGAAATATCCAGCATGCAGGGAAGGATACGGGAGGGCTTCCTATCACTGCCCGGACAACGGGGTGTGCTGCGCGCCAGAGAATGAAAAGTGCGCAGGCGAAGGTGAGTATACGACCGGGGCGGTCGCGCCAGAATACTATTATGGCTGTTGTGAAGGCCTAGAGGGATTCTATCCATGGCCGGAAGGATGGGTAGGCGGAGGCTCTTTGTGCTATGACCCGGCAAAGGGGACGCCAGAGTGCATGTATGCCGGGACAGGAGACGAGGGTTGGTATTACCCGACAGGGGAGCTTCTTATATCAGCGGACTGCGAACATGAATTCTGCGGTGAGTCAACGTATCATGAGTGCGAGAGCGATGAGGACTGCGCGGTTGGGGGTTGCTCAGGCCAGGTCTGCGAGGGCGTTGGAGAAGGGACAATAACCGTGTGCGATATGAGGGGCTGTTACAATGCAGCCCAGTACGGGCTTGATTGCGGATGCTACGAAGGGAAGTGCCAGTGGTATGAAATAATAACTGAATGCATGGATTCTGACGGCGGGAAGGATTATTATGTGAAAGGGACCACATCAGGAAGAAAATGGGTTGATGATGATGAGCTCACTGAAAGAACAGATTATTGTGTTACCTTAACGGGCAGTGCAGCTGAGTTAAGCCAATGTGAAGGAGATAATTGCGGGGTTTATGAATTTGAATGTACAGCAATGAACTGGGCACCTGATAAACCGTTCGTTAATGGTAATATTGAACCGTGCCCTTACGGTTGCGAGAATGGCGCTTGTCTTGAGCCTGAGTGCAGGGACGAGGACTATAGCTGTTACATTGGTGACATATCGTGCTGCGCAGGGCTCGTTGAGGTCCCTGTGGCCGAGATGGTGAACGGGACGTGCATTGCAGCGAACTGCGGCTCTGTCTGCAGGCCCTGCGGAAACGGGGTTTGCGAGGATAACGAGAATTATTGCACCTGCCCGGAGGATTGTGCATAGAACCCATTTATTAATGGGACGGTTTTTAGGGCATAGATTTATAAATTGTTACTACAAAATGATAGTATAAATCTATATTGGTGATAATTGGTGATAAGATGGCCAAGCACAAGGGGTCAGGGTGCGAAGGCCAGGCGTGCCTTCGCGAGGAAGGAGAAGGTTCTGCAGTAATAGGGAAAAAGCTGAAGAAGATTGTTGCAGGTCCCCTGAGCGGGATTCTTGTTTCTGGAATGATTGCAGACCCCTACATGAAACAAGACCTTGACGAGGAATTCGATGTGTTCGAGGTCGAGGAATTCCACATAGAGAATAAGAATTTTCCTTACTTCCACGTTGGTGGTTCTGACAGCGGCTACTCGGGTTCGGGTGGCGGCGGTGATGACAGGATTCTGATTAAGGGAAGACTGAAGATTGCAATAGGCGGATTCAGGCCAAAGGAGCTTGAGGATTATCCTACTGTAAGTGACCTGATAGGCAAGAGAATCCAGAAGAGTGTTATAAAATATCTCAACGGGTTTGAACGCGTGAAAGCCGAGAAGCTGGATGAAGCAATTGAAAGAAGCAGGTATGAGAAGTGGGAGATTGAGGAGGACGCAGAGCGCCTTTACAGGATTCCTGAACTCAATGCACTCATGGAGGGCAGCTACAATGTGAACGGCCTTCCATGGGAATCAGACGGGGACGCAGAAGTCACAATAAACTCATTCCGCCTTTACTGGGGCAACGGCGCCTTTGACCCAAGGATGTACAGGGTCACCGGGCCCCTCTGCAAGCTGGACGGAATCTGCATCTCTCTCGCAAAGAAAATCGTGGGGGTACACACCCCCACAACCCACCTCCCTGAAAGGGTGTGTGTTGTTGTTTTCGTTGCGTTCGAGTTCGCTATTTCTCGCTGACATCACGTGAACGGTCCTGCATCAAGCATTATGCCCTAAAGGGATACATTTAAATTACCTCTGCCTCAATATGGAACAGGTATTATCTTGAACCGGGTGGCAGGGTGCAATTTTAATCAACAGCACGCGAGGTTCAAGAGATATGCTTAATGACTGGATAGGAGCATTTTGATGAGCGCTAAAAAGGATTCTGGTAAGAAGGTGAAACCAGCCGGGAGGGATGTCCCCCCTCCGGAGGTCAACATAGGCCTCGTTGGACACGTGGACCACGGCAAGACCAGCCTCACCTCTGCCCTTACGGGGAAGTGGACGGACACGCATTCCGAGGAGATGAGGAGGGGGATAACCATAAGGCTGGGTTATGCCGAGGCAACTGTGTACAAGTGCCCGAAGTGCACGGGACATGCATGCTACGGAACGACCGAAAAATGCATAAGATGCTTCTCCGGCTGCAAGCCAGTGAGGACCATATCATTCGTTGACGCGCCGGGGCACGAGACCCTGATGGCCACTGTCCTCTCAGGCGCCGCCCTCATGGACGGGGCTTTGCTTATTATCAGCGCCAGCGAGAAGTGCCCGCAGCCGCAGACCAGCGAGCACCTGAAGGCGCTGGACATAGTCGGCATAAGGAACATAGTCGTTGTGCAGAACAAGATAGACCTCGTGACAGAGGAGGAGGCAATGAAGAACTACAATGAGATAAAAGAGTTCCTGAAGGGCTCTGTCGCTGAGAACGCCCCCATAATCCCCGTCTCTGCGCAGCAGGGCATCAACATAGACGCCCTCATCGAGGCCATAGAGAAGAGCATTCCTACCCCGAAGAGGGACAGGGACAAGCCACCTCTCATGATGGTTGCCAGGTCTTTTGACGTCAACAGGCCAGGGACCAAGATCGACTCCCTGAAGGGTGGAGTGATAGGAGGGAGCCTTGTCCAGGGAACCCTGAAGGTGGGAGAGACGGTGGAGATAAGACCCGGGATAAAGATAAAGGATTCTTACGAACCCATAATGACGAAGGTCACGGGCCTCCAGAAGGCCATGACTGGAATGAAGGAGGCCGGTCCTGGAGGGCTTCTGGGGGTCTCAACAGAGCTCGACCCCTACCTGACGAAGTCTGACGTTCTCTCCGGCAACATCCTCGGCCTTCCGGGAAAGCTCTCGCCAGCGATAAGCGAGCTCACCATGGACGTCCACCTCCTGGAGAGGGTCGTAGGCTCCAGGGAGGTGATGAAGGTCGACTACATAAAGACGGGCGAGCCGCTCATGCTCTCAACAGGGACGGCAAGGACCGTGGGGGTTGTCACATCGGCGAGGAAGGGCTCTGTTGACGCGAGGCTCAAGATACCATTCTGCGCAGAGAAGGGCTCGAAGATTGCTATATCAAGGAACATTTCAGGGAGATGGAGGCTCCTGGGCTGGGGCGA
>CAZIAB010000050.1:0-5514 GCA_964537525.1 uncultured archaeon | reverse complement strand
GCACAGTTAGTTATCGAACGTGTGCCGCATCCTGGCCCGATATTGAAATCAGCACAACTGCAACTCATAATATCTTTACAGTAGGTCACAGAAGTGCCTTCTGTTATTTGGTATGTGTCCCAACCGCTGGGTTGTCCTGAGCCCGTATGCGTCAGGCAGAGCTGCTGGCAGATTCCCTGGCACTGCGCTAATTGTGTTGTCTGGCTGGCCCATGGGTTCAGGAAGCCCAGGAAGTTCTGCATGCCTCCCCCGAAAACAGTGACGACAACCAGAGCGGTTATCAGGATTACTATTGCCGCGACTATTATGACAAGAGTCGTGGACATGCCCTTTAGCGCCATAATATAATAATGGTGCCGGGGCTTTAAAAAAACAACTCATTATCTCGGGGATAACAGGTTAAAAGGCAGCTAAACAAATAGGAACCATGCCGGTAATGGTTCTGAGGCTCGGGCACCGGGCCGCGAGGGACAAGAGGATATCGACGCACTGCGCCCTGGTAGCTAGGGCGCTCGGCGCGGAAGGAATAATCTACACCGGGCAGAGGGATTCCGAGATGGAGGCCTCTGTCCGCAAGTTATCTGAGCAGTGGGGAGGCAGGTTCAGCATAGAGCACGCTACCTCCTGGAGGAAGGTTCTCAAAGACTTCCGCGGAGGGAGTGTTCACCTGACGATGTATGGCCTACCCGTCCAGCAAAAAATCGGTGAGATAAGGAAGCAGAAGGACCTCCTCGTTCTGATAGGCGGGGAGAAGGTCCCGATGGAAATCTATCACGCGGCGGACTGGAACATATCCGTCACCAGCCAGCCCCACTCAGAGGTTGCCGCTCTTGCCATATTCCTCCACGAATACTTTCAGGGCAAGGAACTCCCCCTGGATTTCGGAAAGGCAGAACGCAGGATTGTTCCACAGAAAGCGGGGAAGAGGTTCGCGCGATTTAAGGCCGCGGAAACAAATATAGAGCAATGATTTCAAGGAACCTTTTCCATATCTGCGCCATGAATTTCCTCTCAAGGGTATTCATCGGATTCTCCTTCGTATTCGTTGCCGTTTACCTCCTGGACACCGGCTTCAGCGGCCTGGAGACGGGCTTCCTCATGGCGCTCCTTGCAGTGACCTCCCTTTTCATATCCCTCCCGGTCGGGATAATAAATGACAGGCTGGACATAAGGTACACAATCCTCCTCGGTTACTTCCTGTCATTCTCTTTCTTCATAGCGATAGCAAATTCCTCGGAATTCTGGCTCTTCGTCCCGGCCTTCTTCATCGGGGGCATGGGATTCAACATAATAGAGACCTCATACAGGAACTATGTCTTCAAGGACAGGGAACCCCGCCACGAAGGAGGGAAGTTCGGCACGTTCACCCTCTGGGACACCTTCGGAACCTTTACCGGCTCCATTCTCGGGATGGTTCTGGTATTCGTGCTGGGATTCCCGACAACCTTCATGATAATCGGGATTTACTTCCTGGTCCTGATGCCGTTGGTCTTCCTTATGGAACCGGTCAGCGTTGCCAGGACCAAGCTCGTCCAGTACGAGAGGGACTTCCTCCGCCCCAATAACATCCTGCTCGCCATTATCCTCTTCCTGTTCGCCACACATTGGGGGGCCGAGAGGACATCCTACGGGCTCTTCCTCAGGGACGTACTTAACCTGAACGAAATCAACATGGGCCTGTATGCGGCTTTTGCAATCCTTTTTCTGGGCATTGCCGCCTTCTTCTTCGGCAGCAGGATTGACCGAAGGACGGATTTCAGGAAGCTCTTCCTCATAGGGCTCCTGCTTTCAGGCATGACGCACATCCTGATGACCATACCCAACGTCTACGTATCCTTCCTGTTCCGGGCGATCCACGAAGCCGGTGATGGGATACAAAGGGTTTCCACATTCTTCTGGCTTAGGAAGAAATTCAGGACGACCAGGCTCGGGGGAGACTCCGGGATTTTTTTCGTCATAATGACCCTTGGGGAGTTCACGGGCTCCATAATCTACGGGCCCATAGGATTCGCATACGGTTACTCCATGCCCCTAATCTTGTCAGGGATAACCACGATAATCTGCGCAGGCCTCTTCTGCATCCTGAAAAGAAGGCTGGAATAGATAAGAATTTAAAGCTGATTTTCATTCTCGGTTAAATATGAGAATACGTGACATCTGCAGGAACCTTGAGGAACCAATAGTTTTCAAGTCAAAGCCATGCATATCAGTAGAGGCACATTCCCTGTTTGGTGGATATTCTGATGAAGATATTGGGCATGCCTTCAGCAAAGGTTATCTTTTTGTAGAAACATTCGATGCCCATGAATCCAGAGCATGCTCGAAAAACGGGGAATGTCCCTATCTCAATGTAATAGGAAGGCTCATGATAATAAATCCGGAAATGACTAAATGTGAAGAATACGTAGGTGAAGCCAGGCCTACTTCCCTGACAGAAGGACGACCCTGCTCGCTTTCTGCTCGTCCCTGAATGAGTATCCGGTCTCTTTTGATATCTCTCCTGCAAACTCTTTAACGTCTTCGTGCAGGGGCATCGCCTCCCTGGGCAGCCTCTTCTGGCTCTCTCCAACGTGCATGTAGCCCTTCACCTCAACGAAATCAGCATTGGACCGTTCAATGAGCTTCGCATACTTTTCCGGGCTCTTCATGTTCCAGCCATTGACTGCAGTGAGCCTCACCACCCTCCTCGATTTGGAGGACGCCATCGCATCGAGGCTCCTCTCCATCCTTGTCCAGAAGTCCTTCAGGCCGGGACGGTCCAGCCTCCTGTACGTTACCCTGTCGGGCGCGTCCAGCGAGATGTACAACTGGTCAGGCCTCACCCTCTCCAGCATCTCCGGGTACTGGCCGTTGGAAACGAGGAAAGTAACAATCCCCATCTTCCTGAATTCCTCAATCAGTTCGGGCAGCTTCTGATAAAGGGTCGGCTCTCCAATCAGGGATATTGCCGCATTGGTCGGGTTCTGGGCCTCCTTATATTTCTTCCTGTCAAGCTCCTCTAGGCCGCCGAATCCCGTTAGGAGGCTTCTCTGAGCCTCTATCGCTCCCTTTATTATTTCCCCGGGCTCGTCATCCCCTTTCAGCATCAGCTTCGTCTTCTCGATAACCCTCCAGCAGAACAGGCAGTTGTTGTTGCAGGCAATGTAGGGGGACATCTGCAAACATCCGTGGCTCTTGATTCCGTAGAACTTCTCCTTGTAGCAGACACCCATCCCCCTCAGCGACTTCTTTGTCCAGCTGCAGAGCTTGACAGCAGAGTGGTTTCCGACCACCTTGTAGTGCTGGTGGACCAGCTCCTCCCTGAGCTTTTCCGGAATCATGTCACGACACCCTTGTTCCAAGAGGGACCTCCTCGTTCGGTGCCAGCAGGACTACCCCCTTTGGAAGCACCAGCCCGAGAACGAGAACCTCTGACATTAGATTAGCTACCTGCCTGGGAGGGAAATTCACGACAGCAATCACCTGCCTTCCCTTGAGCTCATCCTTACTGTACAAATCGGTTATCTGCGCTGATGATTTCTTCACTCCTGTCTCTTTACCAAAATCTATGGTGAGCTTGTATGCAGGCTTCTTGGCCTCTGGAAAATCCTCTGCCCTGACAATCCTCCCTACCCTCATGTCAACCTTCATGAACTCATCAAACGTTACCATATAAAACAGTCTCTGTAAGGATTTAAAACATTATCAGGGCTTCCAGTTCTCTGCCAGCCTCTCCAGGTCGGATGTAGGGTCCCTCCTGAAGAAGTAGAGGTGCGTGTCGCACTTGCAGTCAGTGCAGCCGAAGCCCATAACAGAGGCGTCTGCCAGACCGCCGATAATCCCCGAGAGCTTGCATTCGGTCCTCTTCCTTGAAGGGAACAGGAAGGGTCTCGTGCCGGTGGTCTCCCTGAGTAGGTAGTCAATGTGCCACTTGAAGCTCTTGTGCCTGGAAAGGTGCCTCTTTATCCTCGCGTTAAGGCCGTTCATGGCAGAGCCTACATAAACGTAGTGCCCTGGAGAGAGACGGAAGTACTTGGATTCCGTCTTTATGTTCCTCGGCTCGTCGAGCCTGGTAAGAATCAAATAACTGCCTTTCATCACAATCCCATACCATACTATACATTATTATTGTATTGAAAGGAGAAAAAGCTATCTATTCCGAAAGGAACCTGACTACCCTCCTGTATTCCCCCTCAACAGCTTTCCTGACGTCCGGTTTAACGTCCCCGAAGAACATGAATCTCTTCATTCCTGCAGGGGATATTGGACTCCCCGAGAAGCTGGGATACCTCCAGACACCTATGATTCGTCCTCCATGGAGGATTGACGGGTAGGCGTTACCTGACCTGTCATACAGGGATTTCTGCCACCTGCTCTCAACGAGCCTGTCCCGGTCCTTGTAGCCCATGGTGTAAACGTCAAGCACAGGGAGCAGCGTGACGCCCTTCCTCCTAGAGGGTTTGTATTTCCTGAGCCTTCTCAAATCACTCTCTGTGGTGAAGTATTCAAAGGATTCCATGCCGTTCCATTCGGCATATATGACGTCCAGACTCTCGAGTATCTCAGTGACTGCTGTCGTGTTGAACCCGGTCCACCACTTTATGTCGTTCAGGGTGACCGGTCCGAACGAGTTTATGTAGGACTCAATCAGTTCCCTCCTGCTTCCTATGACGTCACCCCTCATCTTCAGCTCAGGGAACCACTTGTCCCACCTTATGTAATGCTGCTTGTTGTTGCTCATCCCCTCAAAACCCACCCTCGCCAGCTTGCACTGGTCGCACAGCGAATATATGATGTATCCGGCTGCATCGGGACCCTGGTATTTCCTGCTGCCACTCACGATGACCTCCTTCTTCCAGAGCCTCTTGTCAGGGACCCTCTCCTTCAGGCTCTTCTTTATCGCAGCAGCGTCCATTGAGTCCTTTCCCACAATGTCCAGAATCTCTCCTGAAACCCTCTCATAAAGGTCCCTGTCAACACCGAACATGTTCATGTATTTCTCAAGGTAGAGGGCGGATGCCTTCAGCACGCTTCCCTGCAATGCCGTGAAGACGGTCGGGACAAACTCCCTGCGGAATATGAACAGGGTGTTCCTCATAGCCTTTATCTTAGATAGCGTCCTCTCCTGGTAGAGCTCCCTGTATAGATTCTCTTTCCTGAAACCGTCTGACCTGGCAAAGCACGAGAGGAAGGGCGTCTTGAAATCAGAGGCGTGCAGACCGATAACGCTCTCCACGATTTCTAGGGGGTCGTTCGTCCTGCTTCCCGGGGTCAGGCGCTGCTTGCTAAGGACGAAGTCATTGACATGCTCGCTGCTGAACCTCATGAATATAGTTAGTTCAGGCAGAATAAAAGCGCACCAACCCAAGGGTTTTAAGTTTCTATTCTGGGCGCCAGCACGAAGCTCAATTGCATCTTGTCTATGCTCTTGAACGCCATCCTCATGGGGTAGTTTGAGCCGAACTCGAGGACCATCTGGGATGACATCTTGCTCGCCTTTATCATCTTCTTCAGGTACTCGAGCGGATACTGTGA
>CAZIAB010000049.1:0-5662 GCA_964537525.1 uncultured archaeon | reverse complement strand
CGGAAAATCTTTTAAGGGGTTATTGTACTGGCCCGGAAGGCTTTTATGATTTACTTTGATATCAAATCAAATGGACACCTATGGCATACCCGAAACGGAATTCATTAACCATCTGGAACCGTTGATTGAGGCTGATTATCCTCTTGTAATCAAGTCAAGTGGCAAATGCCTGGATGATTATCTTATTTATGCATTGAGAGAACTGTACGGCATTTGCGTATATCCGGTCCTTATACATGGAGGGCAAGAGCAGATTGATTCTGCCATGAAAGCCGGAGGCATTGGCATAAAGAAAAAAGACGGGATGAGGGTCACTGACAGAAAAACAGCAATAATAGCAGACAGGGTACTGACAGAGGTCAATAAAGACATGGTTTTCAGGATAAACTGGGAAGGTTACTGTGCAAGGTGCCTCAACAGAGTCTTTTACGTGGATGGGGAGGATTCTGACTATGGTTACGTGGGCAACATAATCGATATGGATAAATGGAAGATTGATTTGTCTCTTAAAGATAAGCGCATACCAGTCATATCCTCATTGGGCATTGGGCCTGAGGGAAAGACCTACAATCCCAATGCGGATTCTGCATTCCGGTTCTTGGTTGAATCCCTGAAGCCATACAGGGCAGTTTCCCTGACCACTACCGGTGGGGTAATTAAGGAAGGAGAGATTGTATCAGAGATGGACTATGACGGCCTGCTGGAGATTCTGGATTCCGGTCACGTTGATGGTGGCATGATACCAAAGCTGCAGGAGATTGCCAAGCTGGTTAAGCAGGGATTTGATGTCCAGGTCACCAGCCCGGAGCACCTGATGTTCGAGCTGTTCTCTGAGAAGGGGCGCGGCACATATATAAAGGGTTTGGATTACTGAAGACCAGAAGGATGATATAAATACGAGCTGGACCAACTATATTGTATGGGAAGGGTGTTGCTCGTCCTGATTGCGTTAATGGTTCCGGTAGTCCTGGCCTCGGGCTGCATAAACATAGACCCCTCTACCATAGCGATGGCAAACCCCCTGATACAGGGCTTCCTCGAGGAGCACCCCAACGCTGAGATAAGGGCAACGCATTTTTCAGCTTCAGAGGCAGAGAACATCCTCGATGAGATAAGGTCTGACTGCGACAATGAATACGTGGGTGCAAAGGAGTTCTACAAGGTCAACATAACAGACCCTGATACCGATTTCTACGCCGTTGTCTGGATTGACTGGGAATCCAAATCAATCGAGTGCGCCTGGAAGGTGGGAACCTCAGGGGTCGAGGTCAGCAAGCCCAGGGAGGAGCAGGGCTGCGAGCATCACTCCAGGAGCCTCTGCGTAAACGGTCATATTTACTGGTTCGATTCCTGCGGAAACAAGGAGGACAGGAAAGAGACCTGCGGGAGAGGGTGTGTGGACGGGCAGGCAGAGTGTGATGGCGGGAAGGCCTGCAGGAGCCAGTACAGGCTCAAGTGCGTCGATAACGACCTGTTCTGGTTCGATTCATGCGACAACAGGGAAGGCAAGAAGATGTCCTGCGATTTCGGGTGCGAGGTTGACCGCTGCATAAGGGAGGACGAGGCAATTGCAATAAACGACAGCGAATGTGAGCTGCATGCATACTTCAGCTGCGACGGCAACCACGTCTACTGGTTCGATTCCTGCGGAAACAAGGAGGACAAGAAGGAGTATTGCGCGTACGGGTGTGACGGGAGCAAGTGCATAACCCCCGAGGACGCGGAATGCGTGGATTCTGACGGAGGATATAATGTTTATGAGGCAGGGACCGCGACCTATGGCTCGACCAGCCTCTCTGACCAGTGCAACACCGACGGCACGCTCACTGAGAAGTACTGCCACTCCCTTACCGAGATAAAATGGAACACCACGTCCTGCCCGGACGGTTATGTGTGCGAGGAGGGTGCCTGCATACCATACAACCAGAGCGAGTGCGACCCCCACCAGAACTATTCTTGCTACAACGAGAACGTCTGGTGGTTCGATTCCTGCGGGACGCCCGAGGAGATGAAGGAAGAATGCGTCTATGGCTGCCTGGGTGGTGAGTGCACGGTCCAGAACTGCACCTCCCATGCCAACTACACCTGCAACCAGAACGAGGGGATGATATACTGGTATGATTCCTGCGGTGCGATGGAGGACGTAAAGGACCAGTGCCATGGTTACGGATGCTCCGACGAGGTTTGCGTGTTCCAGTGCAACGACACGGAGACGATGGGTGACTATTACATTCCCGGAACAGTGACGGACGGTCTTGGCGGGCAATGGGAGGATTACTGCTTCAACGAGACCCTCCTCATTGAATACACCTGTGGCATGTACCAGATGGCGCAGGAGCATCCTTATGAATGCGAGCTGGGGTGCCTTGAGGGGGCATGCACGGAACAGTAGGTGCTTCGATGGACAAGAGATTCCTTATTGCTGTCATGGTTGTTTTCTCAGTGGTTGTCGTGTCCGGATGCACGGACGTCATTGAGGGCGGCTGCATTGCCCAGGGTAACGTGGCCACGAGCCTTTCCCAGAAATGCTGCGAGGGCCTGACCAAGGTTCCCAACTGTTTCCTGAAGGGCGACGGCAACTGCGACTGCGGTCCGAATAATGACAGGGGGGAGATGCTCTGCCTCATGTGCGGTGACGGGACCTGCCAGCCCGATGAGAGCAAATGCTCGTGCCCTGCTGACTGCAAGGAAAACGTGAAGGTTTGCACCGAGGGGGACAGGCAGAATTATACCTGCCCGAACAACATAACCGAGATAGAATGGTGCATCTGCAAGTCGAACGAGTGGTACTGCCCCATAAACCCTGCAGAGGCCTGCATAGGCCACGGTAACTGCATCAATGACAGCGACTGCAACACGGGCGAGATATGCATAGAAGAGATATGCGAGGACATATGCAAAAAGAATTATACGTATGACTGCGTTGCTGATAACCTGTGGTGGTTCGATTCGTGCGGCAAGCTCGGTGAGATGAAGGAGAAATGCGGCTCTGGCTGCATAAACGGGGTCTGCATAGGATGCAAGGCAGAGGACCACGTGAACTGCTCTGGAAATGATGTCTGGTGGTTCGATTCCTGCGGGGTCAAGGAGAGGATATACGAAGACTGCCTGGGGACGTGCAACCTCGGTGAGTGCTGCACCCCCAACGTCACTTTCAGGTGCTACCAGGGCGACATCCACTGGGTGGATGACTGCAATTTCACGCAGGACGACCTGAAGGAGAACTGCACAGCAGGACATGGATGCTACGTGGAGAACGATACCTGCGTCACCTGTGACAGCCACGTTTCATTTACCTGCGTCAACGGCGACACCGGAGACCTCTACTGGTTCAATTCCTGCGGGGACAGGGAGGACATGCACACTGCCTGCGACCAGGGATGCTTCGGGGTTGATTGCCTCCCTGACTGCACTGACCCGGACGATTCGCTGGGCGAGCCGGACATGTTCCTCACTGCCACGACAGTCACGGACAGGCACGGCAACAACTGGACCGATGGCTGCTCGGAGGACTCCACCCATGTAAAGGAATATTTCTGCTCATCCACCCACGACGCTGACTACAAGGTGGAATACTGCGGCGCCTTCTACAGCTGCACCGCGGGGGCATGCGTTCCTGTATAGACTCTTAAACCTTTTTAATCAGGTTTCCCAATATTCTACATGCTCGGCGCGATACAGGAGAACAGGGCATTATTCATGGTGATAGGTGTCATCATAATCTTTGCATTCGTCCTTCTTTTGTTCATCCCGTCAGGGAACCCTCCCGGGGTCACGGACGAGAACCGCGCCATATTCGCATGCGAGTTCCTGTGCAAGGGGGCCGTCCAGCAGGGCAGGGATTTATCCAGGGGACCCTGCCTCTCCACGGAGATTGGCGACACGTGGGAACTCTCTGACTGGGTCTGTGACATTGCCCACGACCCCAGGGAACCTGAGGACAGCCAGCCAGAGAACCAGTGCCCTGAGTTCGGCGTCACTGCAACCCGTTTCGTCGAGTTCACACCCGACTGCGTGTTCATAAGGTCGGTTTAGCCCTGCAACGTTCACTGCAGATATCCTTCTAGAAGAGGAAGATTGGTTCTGACTGAATCATAATTATTCAATGCCTGAATAATGGAAGAGAATGGCACCACGGTGCAGCCATCCAGTCTTTTTTCATGCTCTTCCATCACATTATCCAGTCCGTGCGCTTTGATTTCGCTTTTCATTATATTCTCATAAACTGCCATCTGAGTACTGACAGATTCGGGTTTGCCCAGAAATTCATTCAATTCCTCTTTGTATCCACAGAAGATTTCGTAAAGACGCCTTATCATCGGCTCGTCGGCTTCTACGTGATGCATACTGGCAACACCTTCCGGTGCTCTGCTCTCCTCCCTGAAGGACAACTCAACAGGTCCTGTGAACGGATATCCGGTTGCAGTTATTATGTGCCTGTCATCTGTCATTGAATATAAAAAACGTTTTCTGGGGACGTCAAGATATCCGTCTTCATTATGAGCAGGCAGTACAGCTACATGGAATATCATTCTTTCTTCATCATAGAAAGTGATATAATTACCCTCTAGCACACCGTTGGATGTATAGGCCTTTAGTCTTCCCTCCTCCTCGCTGATTATCAGGGGAGGGGTCTTTTCCCCTATGATGAATTTTATCCTTGAATAGTCCATGCTTCCCTTATCAGACCAAATCTTATAAAGCTTCGCGAAGGCGAATGTTTATATAAACCCCCCACAATTAGAAGGAAAGGAGGGGATTTCATGGCAAAAGTCAGGGTTTACTCGACGCAGGCCTGTCCGTGGTGCATGAAGGCAAAGAACTTCCTGAAGGAGCATAATGTCAAGTTCGAGGATATAGACGTTTCCAGAGACCATGATGCGGCCCGCGAGATGATAGAGAAGTCAGGACAGACAGGGGTTCCTGTGATAATGATAGATAGTGAGATAATAGTGGGGTTTGACATGGAGAGGATAGCCAAACTGCTGAAGATAAAGGATTAGAACCCTTTTATTTATAGCCCTGTCGCCATATAACCATAAGGCATATAACACGGGCGAATCATAATTTATCACAAAAGGTTTCACCCAAAAACGAATGATATGAAAACCAGACAACTTTATAAGTTAATTGGTATATATATTACCACTAAGTGGTCAAATGGATATCAAATCCCTGGTAATGGACAGGCAGAACATGGTCATCATAGCGCTGGCCGCAGTGATACTGGTTTTCAGCAGCTACGCCATAACCGGATTCCTCACGGGCCAGCCGGATACAGGAAACAATCAGGACAGCGACTGGGAGATAACAAGCTTTACCGACCAGGGAAAGGACATTAAACTGGTTGATGGAAAGCCTGTTATCAGGATGTTTTCAACAACAATGTGCTCCCACTGCAAGTGGGCAGGTCCCACCTATGACAGGGTCGTTAAGGAATACGCTGACGCAGGGAAGATAGTAGCCTACCACTGGCAGCTTGACACCGGAGACAACACGCTCACCGAGGGAGTAGAGAGCGAGGTCCCGGAGACTGAGCTTGCAGTTTTTTATGAAATCAGTCCTAGGGGATTTATCCCAACATACATTTTTGGTGGTACATACACAAGGATAGGCAACGGCTTCGAGAGGACCGGCGACCTGGAGTCAGAGGAGAAGGAAT
>CAZIAB010000048.1:0-5721 GCA_964537525.1 uncultured archaeon | reverse complement strand
ACTGGTCCTTGATACTAGGTTAGCTTTGTTTAATTTGTGAACATGATATGTTGGCTAGCTACCCAACATTCTAGAATTCAATGCAAGCTTTATAAGCAGTAACCGACCCGCAGTCACAAATTCCTCAAAAAACATTTAATAGAGACCAGTGACATGTGGCGTGCATACCAAAGCAATTAAGTAGACAGACGGCAATTCATGGCCAGTAGCAACATAACCAACCCTGGGAACGAAAAAGCCGTCATTGAATAGTCGCGTTGAGTGCATGTCGCAGAAATTAAGTAGTTGGCCGGACCCCGAAGGGTGTTCGGCATTGAATGGTCGTGTAGATTGCCTGTCACAGGAATTGTTGGTTATTTATTAACCCTGAAACCCAATTCTATAACATCCTGTCGCGGGGGTATTATGGCAGTTTTTGGAAAGGACAAGAAGGGGACGCTCCACACCATAATAAACGAGCTGGTGGAGAGGACGAACGGCGAGGCCCAGAGGCTGAGGGTGCTTGAGCAGAGGATTGAGAACATCGACCAGAGGATAAACTCAATAGAGGAGAACATCCTGTCAGTCACGAACCAGATGCAGGGAATCCAGAGGGACATCGATGAAAAGCTGAAGAAGAGGGACGAGAGGCTGGCGAAGATTGACACGGTGATAGGCGAGCTGGTCAAGCACTTCAAGAAGCTGGCCACCAAGGCAGAGGTGAAGGAGGTCCAGAACATGATTGACATATACAATCCCGTGAAATCCAACTTCATGACGAGGGAGGAGATTGAGAGGCTTCTCTCTGAAAGAAATAAATAGAATCCAGGAGAATTATAAAGGTAGGTTTTCAAAAACATGGCGCGTTGAAATAACCGCATGTTTTTGAGTTATGCTGAAAAAACGAACCATCGTGGAATTTCATAGGAGCATTTGATATGTTCGGACTGTTCGACAAGAAACAGGCATCAACACCCCAGAGGAGGATTCCTACGGGCAAGGTTCTCTCGCTTTCTTCCAGGGGGGTTCCTGAGCCTGAGATAATAAGGATTCTCAAGGACGAGGGCTACACCCCCACGGAGGTTGACAAGGCAATGACGACGGCGCTCAAGGGCGCGGTCGGCGGCCAGGCCTCGCCGCCACAGCAACCACCTCAGGCGCCGCAGGGTTATCCCCCAGAACCAGCGGAGGAGCCACTTTCAGACATGCCCCCTCCAGAGAATTATGACAGGAACGATTACCCACCCGAGGGGCGGGCAACCGGATACCAGCGGCCTCCTGAGCCGAGAAGGAGGGAGGAAGAGGACTGGGGAGCGCCCCCACCGCAACCGAGGATGGCTCCCCCGCCAGAGCCAGAGGACATGAGGGACATTCCTCCACCGCCAAGGGAGGATGACATGACAATGAGAGGGCCTCTTGACCTGCCAGAGGTTCCGGGGATAACTGACAGGAGACGCTCCGCAGGGCCGGCCCCGATGGGCGACGAGATACCGCCCCAGGATTCATACCGTCCAGGGTTCCAGGAGGAACCGCTCTCCAGGCTGCCCGAGAGGAGGACTGTAAAGGAGAAGAGGGATGACAGGAAGAGGGCGATAGAGGAGCTCGTGGAGGGAATAATAGAGGAGAAATGGGACGCTGTCCAGGCGAGCCTGCTGGACCTGGAGAACAAGCTAACGCTAATCGAGAACAAGGTCGATCTGATGGAGAATTCCATAAAAAGGCTGGAGGGCGACAAGAAAGAGGACATGAACAACATAGAGGAGAAGATTGACACCTACAGGTCAGCGATAGGAGAGATGTCAACCAGGATGGAATCCATCGAGGGAGCGATGAAGAGCAGCCTCTCACCCCTTATGCAGAGCGTCAGGGACCTGTCCAACAGCGTCAAGGACATGAAATCGAAGAAGAAATCAGTAGAGTAGCTTCCCACCCTGTTTCTCAAGCCGGTCAAGTTCTTTCCATCTATCATCAATGGTATTCTGTATCTCCCTGATTGTTTTCTCATCGAGGTGCTTGAACCTTCCCTGCCTCTTGAGATACTCACCGACAGGCTTCCTTGCAGCCTTCTTCGTTACCCTGAAGTTCCTGTCCTCTATCTCGTAGAGTGCCCACATCCCTGTCTCGACAGCCAGCCTGGCCAGGTTGACGGAATCAGAGACGTCGCTCTTCCACCCGGTGGGGCAGGGGCAGAGTATGTGAACGAACGACGGTTGCTTCTTCAGGGCCTTCTTCATCTTGGCTATCAGGTCAGCAGGGTACGCAATGGAAGCCGTCGCTACGTAGGGAATCTTATGGGCAGCCACTATCTCGTCGAGGGGCTTCTTCTGTTCCTCCTTTCCTATGGTCTTCTTTCCAGGAGGGCTGGTGGTCGTCCATGCCCCGTACGGCGTCCCGCCGGAGCGCTGTATCCCAGTATTCATATAAGCTTCGTTGTCAACGCAAATCTGAGTCACATGATGGCCCCTCTCCAGCATCCCTGACAATGCCTGGAGCCCTATGTCAAAGGTCCCCCCGTCGCCCGCTATCGCGATTACCTTCCAGTCCTTGCCCATCCTCTTTACAGCGGCCTCCACGCCGCTCGCCAGGGAGGATGCCGTCTCGAACGCGGCATGAATCCATGGAACGTTCCATGCGGTGGTGGGATAAGCAGAGGTCGTTACCTCGAGGCACGAGGTCGCATTGCACACTATGACGTCCTTCGGGCAAGCCCTGGATAGCATGTTGACAGCTATAGCGACGCCACAACCCGCGCACATCGTGTGCCCGGGCGCAAGAATCCTGGTCTCTTCCATCACACCACTCTATCTTATTGCACGCAATGGGTTTTTAAGGTTAGGCAGGAAAAATCCCTTATTGACGATGTCCCGGCAGGGCCAAGGCTACGCTTGAAATAAATGGAAAAGGGGGAATTCCCTTATTTTTTCTTGGCCTTTGGCTTGCTTTTCGGTTTCTCTTCCTCGACCTTCTTCTCTTCTGCCTTTATCTCCCTCTCTGCCTTTACCTCGTCTATCTCAAGCCAAACGACAAAGAGCCCGAGCAGTATGAGAAGCGCCGGGATGGTTCCTGTAAGGACTATTATGAAGTTTGTCAGCCAGTCTATCCCCCACGTTCCCGTTGTCCCGAATATCGGGGTGACCGAATCGACAAAGAGTCCCAGTCCGATTGCTATGAACACCAAACCGAGCAGTATCTTGACTACAGCGTGCATAAAATCACATTTATATTTATACCGATAGTTATATATAACTTATACGTCCCCCGCCCGGGACAAAAGCTTATAAACCAAAGGAACATCTACTATTGGAATCCGGCTTAAGGAAGGATAGCATGTACAAGCACGTTGCAAACATCTGGAAGAAGCCCAAGGAGAATCTTGGTGAGGGATATTCCATGATGATGATTCACATCAGGAAGCAGCCCACGATAACCAAGATTGACAGGCCAACCAGGATTGACAGGGCGAGGAGGCTCGGTTACAAGGCAAAGGAGGGCTATGTCATCGTGAGGGTCAAGGTCGACAAGGGGATGAGGAAGACCCCGAAGAAGGGCGGAAGGAGGCCGAAGACCGCGGGAAGGTTCTTCTCCCTCGGGAAATCCAGCAGGGTGGTCGCAGAGGAGAAGGCATCCAGGAAGTACAAGAACCTCGAGGTCCTGAATTCTTACATGCTCGCCGAGGACGGGAAGTCCAAATGGTTCGAGGTCATACTCATAGACCCCTACAATCCCTCGGTCCTTTCTGACAAAAACAAGAGGTGGGTGTTCGAGCCCCAGCACAAGGGAAGGGCCTTCAGGGGAAAGACGTCCGCGGGAAAGAAATCCAGGGCCCTCTACAGGAAGGGCAGGGGAGCCGAGAAGGCCAGGCCTTCCCTGAGGGCACATGGCAGGATGCAGAAGTAACCTCACAACTGTGCGCATTCTGTATCTTCGTTATCGTTGTATATCTTCTCCCTATCAGTAAGCTTAAGCAGGACAATGCTTATAAAGTTGCCCTCACAAACTATTAACATGACTCTATTATTCCAGGCAGGCGGGGTTTTCCCCGACATTCTCCAGAACATGCAGAACATGGGATTCTTCCTGTACCTGTTCCCGTTCCTGCTGGCACTGGCGATATTCTACGGAATCCTTCACTGGGCAATGGGTGAAAGGATACCCAAGTCAGGTATTGGTTTGATATCGATAATCCTGGCTTTCTTCGTCATGCTCTACACCAGCTGGAACACGGGTATTGTGAGTTTCTTCGCCAATCTCGGCGGGGCGGGACTCATCGTTGGTTCGGGAATCCTTTTTGCTGCGATTCTGCTGGGACTGATGGGCTTCAAGATATCAGACCTCACGAGCGATGCCTCAGGAAAGAAGCTTAAGTGGGTATTCATCCTGGGCGTCCTCCTCATAGCGGTCCTGATATTCTTCGGGGCAGGGGGTGCATACTTCGGCCTCGTTCCGTCATGGTCCAACCAGGGAGAATTCTGGACTGTTGTCTTCTTCGTCGTCATAGTGGGCCTTGCGGTCTGGTGGCTCGGTGAAGGCAACGGCGGAGCACCGGCTGGCGGAGAAAAGAAGGAATAAGCCTCCAAACCCTCCGCTTCTTTTATTTTAAAGGTATAGCTCTTGCCCTACACCATTTTTCTGTTAACTGCTTCGCCGGATAACCAATAGGCAGTTAACATTAACGAATATTAATATTTGACAAAAGCGTGTACGGAAAAACACACATTTATATGGTAGAATATTTTTTAATAATATGGCAAAGGTATATGCGGCAGTAAAAGCCTTAATTGAAGATAATGGCAAATTTCTAATTATAGAACAGGAATTTAATGGCAAAAAATATTTTGACTTGCCAGGTGGAAAAGTAAAACACGGAGAATCACCATATAATGCTTTAATTCGTGAAGTCAAAGAAGAAGTTTCCCTTGACATTGAGATTATCAAACCAGTAGGGATTTGGTGGTTTTTCAGAGAATCGGATAACGGGCAAGTAATTTGTAACACATTCTTATGTAAATCTAAAAAATTAAGCGTGGATATAACAAAAAATCCTGAAAATGAAAACATAATAAATTATTATTGGCTTGAAAAAGAAAAGCTCCTTGAACTTGAAAATCTGCCAAATGATAGTTTGAAAAAAATATTCGAATTGGTTTAACCGAGACTTAAAAATAAGAAGGAATTACTTTGCCTTGCCCCAGAGATGCATGAAAATCGGGCTTGCCATGCTGTTCACTGCGTGCTCTGACATTGCCCATAGGGCAATGTCCTGCGTCTCATGAACGTCCTTGTCGTCTGTCAGGGACATCAACATGCTCTGCCCGTCTATTATTGCCATCCTGCCCGCCGGCTCCGTGAGCCTCTTAAGCTCCGCTATCTCACCGAAGGCATT
Source organism: uncultured archaeon (assembly GCA_964537525.1). Taxonomy (GTDB): domain Archaea; phylum Aenigmatarchaeota; class Aenigmatarchaeia; order QMZP01; family QMZP01; genus CAYMDJ01. Next base: position 359 of record CAZIAB010000048.1, on the reverse strand, counting down.
CGCGACGGTGTTGTCAGACGTGTTGGAAAGAATTCTCAGCTTCACGCCGGACCTTGCAATCTTCTTGAGAACCCGGAAATGCTTTGAATAAAGTTCATTGAGCCCCTGCTCTGTGGTTAGAATGTCAATCTGCGACTTGGCAGCCTTGAATGCAGACCTCATCTGCCTGTCGATTATGTACCTCCCCTTGAGGGTTCCTGTCATCTCCGTCGGCTGCACGAGGTTAAGTCCCTGGCTGTATATGCCCTGCAGCTCCTCGACAATGGAGGAATTCTTCATCTTTTCAATCCTGTCAATCATCTCGTTGTGGTTCTTTTCCAGGTTCTGCTTCGTCTTCTCCAGAGCCTCCTTAGGCTCCA
>CAZIAB010000047.1:0-6469 GCA_964537525.1 uncultured archaeon | reverse complement strand
GCACCCAAACTTTTATTTAACCCCTCCAAGAATATCCCATGGACAGGAGGTTCGTGGTTTTCCTGCTTGTTATCTTCGCGGCCAGCGCGGCTGTCACGTGGATTCTTCTCTGGAACAACCCTCTCTCTGAGGTGAGGACAGACTCCTCGGGGATGCTGCTGTTCTCAGGAAGGCCCGCTATCAATTACACCAAGACCCTGCTTAGTGAAACAGAGAACTCCACCACCTACAAGATTGTCTACCAGAGCCACGGGAGGCTCATCCACGCCCTGCTGACCTACCCGAAAGGTAGCGGGCCCTTCCCAGCCTTCTTCATCCTTCCGGGAGCGACTGTCACCAAGGAGGGGGCGCAGAACGGCCTTGGGAAGGATTTGAACAATCAGGGGTTCGCGACCCTTGCCATTGACCAGAGAGGGCACGGTGAAACCGGGGGGAACATCCCCACCATAGAGACCGACTTCGGCTATTATTCGTCTGGCATCGGCTCTGTCCACCAGGAGATGGTCTATGACGGGTTGAGAGGGTTTGACGTCCTCTGGTCAGAGCCTGATATTAAGAAAAACAAGATATTCGTTGCAGGGGAGAGCATGGGTGGGAGGTTCGCAATAATAGGGGCCGGGATAGAGCCAAGAATCTCCGGCGCCCTGCTGCTCAGCACTTCGGGATATGGATTCCCTGCGCAGGACAACCCCCTGGCGGCAGAGTACCTGAATTCCATAGACCCTGACAATTACATCGGGAGGATATCGCCGAGGCCAATCCTCATGGTTCACATAAGGGATGACCAGGTCATCCCCATATCCATCGCAGAGAAGACATTCTCCCTCGCCGGAGAGCCAAAGGAGTTCTTCACCCTCTTCTCAGGGGAGCACGGCTACGACACCTACCCCCGGGAAGGCAAGGACTGGATAATGGGGAAGGTCGGGGAGTGGGTTTGATTTACATGAGTGAAATTATAGACGCTAAGACTTTTCTTGGTAAGAGCGTTTTCATTGAAATTGACAGGCCAATGGGTTCCAAGCACCCAGAATATGGGTTTGTTTATGAGATTAATTATGGATTTGTTCCGGGAGTGAAAGCGCTAGACGGCGATGAATTAGATGCATATGTACTGGGGGTTGCGAAGCCTTTAAAGGGATTCAGTGGCAAGTGTATAGCCGTTATACACCGGATTGATGATAACGATGACAAGCTTGTTTTAGTGCCAAAGGGTAGGATTTTTTCCGATAACGAAATCAGGAAACTGACAAATTTCCAAGAAAAGTTCTTCAAATCGGTTATTATAAGATGATATAGACGCTTCCATCAAAACCTATATCTATTTTCACCGGATAACGTCAGGGAGTAATTCAGTTTTAAATATCTGTTATCCAATTATTGAAAGAAGGTGTGATGGGTAATGGTTATTAGAAGGATGGGTAACAGGATTGTTCTGATTATTAGGACGCTGTTCAGGAGGAAGAAGGACGTCAAGATAGGTCTTTATGGTCCTGTGAACTCGGGGAAGACCACCCTCGCCAACAGGATATGCGTGGACTGGCTCGGGGAGGAGATGGGGAAGGTCTCTGCCATACCCCACGAGACCAGGGAGATACAGATGAAGGAGAGGGTGAAGATAAAGAACAACGGCAAGTCCCTCACGTTCAACCTGATAGACACGCCGGGGATAGCCACGAAGATTGACTTCGAGGACTTCGTGAGGGCAGGCCTCAAGAGGACCATCGCAAAGGAAAGGGCGAGGGAGGCCACGAAGGGTGTGATAGAGTCCATAAAATGGCTGGACAACATGGACATGGTCCTGGTGGTGCTGGATTCCACGAAGGACCCAATAAGCCAGGTCAACATCACGATACTCGGCAACCTGGACGCGAGGAACATACCCGTCCTGATAGTGGGGAACAAGACAGACCTCAGGGGCTCGAACCTCGCGAGGATAAGGAACGCCTTCCCCAAGTACCCCATAATAGGGATATCTGCAAAGAAGGGCGAGAACATACAGGACTTCTACGGCCACCTGATTAAGGAGCTCTAGATGCTTAAGATAAAGCTGGTCCCCTACGAGAAGGTGAAGGAACAGAAGTTCGGCAGGCTCATCAGGGACCTCCACGAGAAGACCCTGATAATAATAGACGCGAAGCTCAACGCCAAGGAGGAGGCCCAGCTCATAGCGGAAACCATGAAGGGCGTGTCAGACGGCTTCTCCGGCATAGAGCTGTCATCGCTCGATTTCCGGAAGAAGGAAGAGTGGGGAAGGATGGGGAAGATAAAGAACGCGTTCATTGAGAGGATGATAGGCAAGAAGAGGGGGATAACGATTATAGGGCCTGCCAAGTTCGTCCAGAAGATAAAGAGGAACCCGGAAGAGCTCCTCGTATACTTATAAGATTCTGAGGTTTTGAGATGCCGAACAAGTGCACGAGATGCGGAAAGATACATGCCGACGATTCGCCTTACCTTGTCAGCGGGTGCGACGTGTGCGGCTCGAAGTTCTTCTTCTACATAAGGCAGGACGTCCTGAACAAGGCCGACAGGGAGCTGAAGAAGCTCACTCCCAAGGAGATAGACGAGATAGAGAAGGACATCAGGGAAATCATACCAGAGGAGGTTGACGAGGACGAAACGGTCGTGCTGGACCTCGAGTCCATAAGGGTGGTGAAGCCCGGGAAGTACGAGATAGACGTCACCAACCTGTTCAACCAGAAGCCGATAGTGATAAGGATGGGTCCGGGCAAGTACGAGTTGGACTTGTCAGTCCTCCTGAGCAGGATAACTGGGAGAAAGGAACGGAAGGAAGCTTTAAATAGATAATTTTATAAATAACACTGCTTATATTAAATTAAGCTGATTCTATGGATACGGAAAAGATAGAAAAACTGAAGACAGGAACGACAACAGTAGGAGCAATAGGAGCGGATGCCGTAATCCTCGGCGCTGACAGGAAGGCAACCATGGGCTACCTGGTCGCGTCAAAGGACAGCCAGAAGATATTCCAGCTTGACGACCACATTGGAATGACCATAGCTGGCGTCAGCGGGGACGCGCAGGCAATCGGGAGATACATAAAGGCCGAGTTCCGGCTTTATGAGCTCAAGGAGGGCTCAAAGATAACGATAAACGGGGCAGCGAACCTCGTTGCGAACATACTGTATTCGAGGAGGTTCTATCCATACATCGTCCAGCTGATAGTTGGCGGCCATGACGGGAAGCCAGGTCTCTTCTCCTTCGACCCCGCGGGCGGGATGTCAGAGGAGAAGGAATACTTTTCAACGGGCTCTGGCTCTGTGATGGCGCTTGGCGTGCTGGAGGACAAGTACAAGAAGGGCATGGACACCAGCGAGCTGAAGAAGCTTGTGGCGAGGGCCGTCAATGCGGCCACGAAGAGGGACATTGCCTCCGGGGGCTCTGGGATAGACCTGGTCGTGATAGACTCCAAGGGATTCCACAGGATCAGCGACAGCGAAGTCAACAAATACTTATCTAATTGATTAACCGATTACATTCCGAAGTGTTTTGAATGAGCATTCTAAAGGAACTCGAGAAAAAGCTACCTCAGGATGCGAGCATAACAGAGGTCAAGTTCGAGGGCTCTGAGATTGTCCTTTATACCAAGAACAAGGACTTCTTCAGGACCAGCGAGAACACCGTGCGCTCCATCGTGAAGGAGTTGAAGAAGAGGGTGGAAGTAAGGCCTGACCTCACGATAACGATGGACACTGAGAAGGCAAAGAAGGAGATTGAGAAGATCGTCCCCGAAGACGCCGGCATAAAGGCCATATACTTCGAGCCGGAACTCGGCAAGGTCGTCATAGAGTCCCAGAAGCCCGGCCTCGTGATAGGGAAGGGCGGGGAGACCTTCAGGAAGATAAAGGAGAAGACGTTCTGGCTCCCGAAGATTGAGCGCGCTCCGGCGATAAATTCTGACATAGTGAGGGCAGTGAGGAACCTCCTCCACAGCGAGATTGACTACAGGAAGAAGTTCCTGAACAAGATAGGGATGAAGATAAACGAGAAGCTGGAGATTGACAGGAACAAGGAGTGGATAAGGATGTCCACCCTGGGCGGTTTCCGCCAGGTGGGAAGGAGCTGCATCCTCGTCCAGACCAACAATTCCTCTGTCATGCTTGACTGCGGGGTTGACGTCTCGAATGACGTGGGTCCGTATCTCGATGCGCCGGAGTTCGACATGGAGAAACTGGATGCCATAATCCTCTCGCACGCACACCTGGACCACTGCGGCCACATACCATGGCTTTATGACAAGGGCTACACGGGACCCCTGTACTGCACGCCACCGACGAGGGACCTCTCGACCCTCCTGTGCCTGGATTACATAGACGTGTGCCAGAAGAACGGCAAGGAGACATATCCCAAGAAGGCGGTGGAGAAGATGGTCAAGCATTCGATTTCGCTGGATTACGGCGAGGTGTCTGACATCACCCAGGACATGCGCCTCACGTTCCAGCCTTCTGCGCATCTTTTGGGCTCCTCTCTCACGCACCTCCACGTAGGGGAGGGCCTCCACAACATCCTCTACACCGGCGACCTGAAATACGCGCCCTCCAGGCTCTTCGACCCCGCCTCAACAGATTTCCAGAGGGTAGAGACCCTGGTGATAGAGACCACGTACGGCTCTGCAAAGGACAGGTGGGGGAGCAGGAGGGAGTCAGAGGAGAGGATACTCTCCCTCATAGACACTGTGATGAAGAGGGGAGGCAAGGTCCTGATACCCAGCTTCGCCGTGGGGAGGGGCCAGGAGATAATGGCCATACTCGCCCAGAACAATTTCCAGTACCCTGTCTATCTCGAGGGTATGATATGGGACGCGACTGCGATACACACGGCTTATCCTGAATACATGAGCAGGCAGGTGCAGAGGGACATCTTCCACAGGGGAAAGAACCCATTCACTGCAGAGCTGTTCAGGAAGGTTGCCCCCAAGGAGAGGAACGATATAATAGACGACGGCAAGCCAGGCGTAGTCGTTGCGACCTCGGGCATGCTCATAGGAGGACCTGCCATCGAGTACCTGAAGGCATTCGCGCATGACAAGAAGAACATGATAATATTCGTCGGCTACCAGGCAGAGGGAACGCCCGGAAGGAGGATACAGAAGGGCTGGAGGGAGGTTCCTATCTACGGCGAGGGCAGGACCCAGACACTGAGGCTGGAGCTTGACATAGAGACCGTGAGCGGCCTTTCAGGCCACGGGGACAGGAGGGAACTCATGAATTTCATACACCACCTTCCATCCAGACCCGAGAGGATAATCACGGGCCACGGCGAGAACGCCAAGTGCCTCGAGTTCGCCAGGGACGCGCACAAGAACTTCAGGTCAGAAACCATAGCGCCCAAGAACCTGGAAGCCATCAGGCTGAAGTAAGCTGTTTATATCCTGAAGATAATTAAACCCCATGATAAAGGCTGTCCTGTTTGACTGGAGCGGGGTCCTGATTGACGAGATAGAAGCCTCTGCACTCGCGGATATTGACACAATCTTTGAGTTGGGGGGTGAACGAATATCCCTGCGGACCTGGCTCAGCGAAATCAGGCAGGACTGGAAAATACTTTTCAGGAAATATGGAGTAAAGGAGGAGGACTTGCATAAGGTCCATCCAATACATGAAAAAAAGTTTGAAAAATACCGGCATTTGGTAAAACCAATTAGGGGGGCGGAGCACGTGCTCGAACGATTGAAGGATATGGGAATTACAGTGGGTATAGTGAGCGGGCAGCCAAGGAAGGTCATCGATGATTCGTCCCAGAGATTCGGCCTGGAAGGATTCATCGATTTCGTGGTTTCAGGGAACGACGTAATTAACCAGAAACCGCATCCAGAAGCATTGCATCTGGCCACCAAGAAAGCGGGCTGCAGCGCCAAAGATGTTGTCCTTGTAGATGACATGCCTGACATACTGCAGCAGGCCGGAAGGCTTGGAATGATAACGATTGGCTTCAAATCACCTATTAGCGGTGATTTGTCAAAAGCGAGATACGTGATTGACCAGTTAACCGATATCCTGAAAATAATCAAGAGCGAGGGATAGAGCCTGTTCTAACTGTTGAAAATAAAGAAACAGGGAGGGTTACCTCACCTGTGGACCGTGGCATAGTGAGGCGTGAGGATTAGCCAGTTCTGCTCCACGCCAGCGATGTCCCCGTTGTTGGCGGCAATGGTCTTCTTGAGCTTCTCCACCGCTCTCTTGAGGTCACCCATGTCCTTCTCGCGCAGGCCCTTTATCTTGAGGAACACCACCGTTCCTTCCCTTACCTGCCTCAGGACCCTGTCGGTGTCAGAGAAGTCATCAAGGCTCTCTATCCTTATGCCTATCTTCCCCGGCCTTCTCTCAGCAGAATCCATGACATTCACTTCCATGTATTCGTCGCCCGCGAACTCATCGAAGTCCTCGCCCTTCTTGGAAAATATGTTTAGCCTTGCCATACTGAACCCTCCTTGATACATTACTGCAAT
>CAZIAB010000046.1:0-6565 GCA_964537525.1 uncultured archaeon | reverse complement strand
AGCCATGCTCACAGGCAGAGCACACCATCATAGTGAAGGAGAAGCCAATAGTGACGACAAGCAGCGAAGAGTGACTATTCACCGATTATCTGGACGACTATCTCCCTCTCCCTGGCGGGGACGTCGAAGTCAAGGAGAACGATTTGCTGCCACGTGCCCAGGAGGAGCTTCTTCCCTTTGAAAGGGACCGTGAGGCTGGGACCCATAAGGGTTGCCCTGACATGGGACTTCCCGTTGTCGTCACCCCATGTTTCTTTGTGTTTGTACCTTATGCTGGAGGGGACGAGCCTCTCCATCGCATCGGTGAAGTCAGAGACCATGTTGGGCTCGAACTCTATGGTGGAGAGGGAGGCTGTGGAGCCCGGAACGAACAGGCTGATTATTCCGTCCTTTATCCTAGATTTCGAGAGCTCTGCGGAGACTGAATCCGTTATGTTGATTATGTCCATCTCTCCATTTGACTTCACATTCAGGGTTCTCGTTTCAACCGGCATGACAGATATTTATCCGATGGAATTAAATATTATCCATGGCGTTCGCGGAGTGGGCAGCAAGCTTCATCGTGTGGTCCAACGAGGTCATCGGGGTATGGGGGTATCTCGGAATATTCATAGTCTCCCTGATAGGCAATGCCAGCATAATCCTTCCCGTCCCCTCCTTCATAATAGTCTTCACCTTTGGGGCGATACTCAACCCCTGGCTCGTTGGGATAGTTGGCGCGGCAGGCGCGACCATAGGGGAGCTCACCGGCTACATGCTCGGGAGAGGCGGGAGGGAGGCCCTCAAGAAGAAGTACGGGAAGCAGATAAAGCAGGCCGAGAAATGGATTGAAAAATACAGCATGTTCCTCGTCATACTCGTCTTCTCGGCCACCCCCCTGCCCAGCGACGTTGCAGGCGCCCTGGCAGGCGTCGTAAAGTATGACGTGAGGAAGTTCATGCTCGCCACCTTCATAGGAAGGACCATTGCCTACGTCATACTCGCTTTCGCCGGGTTCTACGGCTTAAACTACGTACTCGGTCTTTTTGGCGGTAGCTGAACTGGGATAAAGGCATCTCATGTTATAGAAACACATGTTGCATAATTCGTCGCCTGAAATGAGGTCCAGATAGTTATCAATAACCCACTGTTCATCAACAGGATTGTGCTTGGAGCGTATCTTTCTGACGTGGGGCGCCATTGTCTTTATGTCACTAACGAGCTCATCATCGAGGATGACCATCCTTGCCCTGTGCCCTGCGGTTTCCTCTTTATATAACACGAAGCCGAACCTCATCATTCCATCATACCAGAGGGGGTTAATCAACAGATAAAGGCCCTCCTGCAATTTATTGGTATAGAAGCGCTGGCCGAGTTTCAGATTAGAGAAATCGATGTCTTCTGTTGGATATGTTCCTGATTTAAACTCAACGGGCATTCTAACAAGGTTCGGAAATGCCCTTGGATAGGAACCATCGTTTAAAAGGATGGATATATCCGTCTCCCCCGCAATTTCAAATTGTTTGGATTCTATATTTTCCTCGGCACTGACCCAGATGTGTTCTTTTTTGATTTGGCCCAGAAAATACTTGATATCATCCATCTGATGTTCCTGGAGGCCGTCCCCATCCAGCATGCGCTGCATGCAGCAATCCAATTCGTAACAAATATCCTCTATTAGTCCGGGTTCCTTTTCCTTCACCATGGCCGTGAACCTGGCATGCCTTGCCTGCCCCCTTAAAGCAGATACTACTCTTTTTTTGGTTGCTTTTCTTTTTGGGTTTCGTTTTTTACGGGAAGAAGAACTGTAATCATGAAGCAGGGCGAGGGGACATCTGGCAAACGAAACGAAATCCCTGACCGTTATCCTGGAAAGTCCACCCTCGTACACAATTTCCGGTAACCCTATAGCATCTTCTTCGTTCACCATGTAAGAGAATTTGAACAAAACAATTTAAACGGCTATTTACCCAGCTTTATGTAGTTCCCTATGGACTGCTGGGATTCCTTCTTTCCCGAGAGAATCTCCTCTTCCGAGAAGCCGAGGCCTGAGAGTATCCTCATGGCCGCGGGCATTACCTGGTTGTGTATGTAGTATTCTGGGTCATAGTCTTTCGCGTCCTCCGAGGGCTCTGCCCTCTGGGATATCGTTCCGGTTCCCTTGGTTATCACGTAGCTTATGATTGAACCGGCCTTTATGTGCCTACCCCTGTCCATTGCCTTCACCGCGGCGGCAACGTGAGGCCCCACCTGCTCGTACTGGTCGATTGGCCGGGTAAGCTGGGAGAATATGACGAGGTTATCCATGCTGACATCGCCTGACCTTATCCGCTTGAGGGTTTCCCTCACTATCTTCACCGCCTTTTCGGGCGACCTGTCCTTGAGGATGGCCTTCAAAACCTTCTCCTGGGTCTCCTTTGCTATGTTCGACCAGTCCCTGCGGACCCTCTCGAACCCCCTTATGATTATCCTGTCGTTCCTGTCTATCAGGGCATACCTCTTCTTCGCGGCCTTGCCTGACTTTGCAAGCACGAAGAGCCCTGACCTGTAGAATCCCTCGAAATCGAGTTCCATTATTCCCGGAAGGGACTTGTTGACCTTCTCCAGAAACCCTCTCGCCTGCTTCATGCTCTTCACCTTGAGGAAGAGGGAATCAGTGTCACCGTATATCACGGGGAAGCCATTCTTCTCCGCTTTTTCTATGACCTTCTTTATGTAGAACCTTCCGAAGGAGGTTATGGATTCCGCGCAGACCCTGGAATACCACCTCGAGCCTGCGTAGCCATAGTACCCGTAGCTGGAATTGGCCAGTATCTTGAGCGCGTTCTGCCTGTTGTCAAGTGACTTATAGATGAGGGTCCCGGGCTTCTCCCTTCTCATCCTCTTCTTTATATCCATCCTCGAATTCACTATCTCCTCCAGCATGGCCGGTATGAAGCCCTTCCTTGACATGCAATAATAATGCTCACTTTCTGGAACTCTCTCCTTCTCTGCCCTGCCCCTGCAGCACATGCAGTCCAATGTTTCCGGGGAGATGTTGTGGGTTATCGTTATCGAGGGATAAAGGCTCTTGAAGTCAAAAAGGGCGATCTTGTCATGGAGCCCCTCCTTGGGGGTGTGGACGTACCCTCCCGTGTATGGAGGATACCTTCTCCTCTTCATAACCTCCTCATACTTCGGCCTGTTCGGTGAGATTTCACCTATCTCGTGGGCCCTCCTCACCAGGAGCCACTCGACCAGCTGCGCATACGTCATCCTGGACACGTCGAACATGCTCTGTCCGGTCACCCTGCACATCTCCGTTACCTGGGGCAGTATGTTCCTAGAGAGCATCAGCGTGAGCTTCGAATCCCAGAGGCAGTATTCGGCAACCTCCCTCAGTTTTCCGGTCTTCCACAGCTCTGCTATCCTCTTCCAGGACATGCCCTTCTTGCCCTTGCCTATGAGCTCCTCTGAAACGTTGTTGAGGGTCAGGACATCTGTCAGCAGGTTATCGCTCATTATCTTTGAAACGAAATCGTACAGGTCGACGTGTACCCTCCCTGCCAGCCTTGCCGCGGAGACCCCCACCCTCCTGACGAACTCGAGGCATGTATCGTCCCTCCCCAGCCGGAGCTCGACACCCAGCTTTGATGCCCTGGCAGATATCACGTCGAAATCGAACCTGTCCGTGTTGTATCCCACCACCACGTCCGGGTCCCTTTCCCTCATGAGTTCGGCGAATCTCCTGAGGAGGCCGGCCTCGTCCTCGAGGACTTCCGCTCCCCTGAATTTCAGATTCTTGTAGGTGAGAACCTTCCCAAACCCGGTGCTGTCCGCGAGGGATATCATTATGACCATGGGCTCGTCATCCTCGTCGACTGTCTCTATGTCAAAGGCAAGCGTCCTTGTTGGCGGGAGCTTCTCATAATCGAAATGCTTAATCGTCTTTGCCCTGATAACGACGTCTGCCATCAGCTTTGACTTTGCCTTGGTTCCCTCGGCCTCTATCCATCCCATGGGACGGATTCCCCTGTCTATCAGGTACCTCCTGTAGAAGGGTATGCTGTATTCATACTCTTCCCTTATCTCCTTCCATTCCTTCACGTGGTCCCTGAACTTCGGGACGTCCCTGGGATTCTCAACGTATATCTTCATGAGCCTCCTTGGGATTGAGAGGAACTTCCTTTCCACCAGCTCTATCCTCCTGGGCTTCCTGGACTCGACCTCTATGGTCATCAGCTTCTTCTTCAGCTCAGAGAGTTCACCGTCTGTTATGTCCTTGACCGGCTCTACGTAGAAATAGGGCCTGAAGGTGTCATCCAGGAGAACGACGCTCTTGCCTGCCTGGGTCTTCCCCCATATCCTTATGACAGGCTTACCATTGTCAAGGAAATAGTCAACTTCCAGTATGAGCATCTTCACAGAGGCCATATTTAGACTTGTTTTTCGTATTAAAATGCCTTATTTCCCTCAAACGAAAAGGGAAGCCACGAACTCCCCTGTGAAATAGGTCACCACTATGACCAGCAGGGCCACGGCGAGGTGCTCTGATATCACCCTCCATGGCTTGTTCTTGCCTGCCCTGGCTATCCTGAAGCTGAGGACTGAAAGGAGGAGCATCCCCCAGATTATGCTCGCGATTACCGCTGTCCATAGCTCGAGGAGCAGGACAGGAACGACGAAGGTGAACGCGAAGAAGAACTTGGAGAGGAAGGTTGAGAATGTGGATTCCCACACCTCCCTTGCGGTGTGTTTGTTCTCTGCCTCCTCTGAGATGTGCATTCCCAGGGAATCCGAGAGGGCGTCGGCTATCGCTATCACCAGTATCCCCCCTATAACGACAATCCTTGAATTTGTCCCTGAATAGAGGCCCACGATAAGGCCGAGCGTCGTTATGATTGCAGAGGTCAGGCCAAAGGAAAAGCCTTTCCTGACGGACAGCTTCATGTTGATAATTCTCTCCATGTAATAAAAATCATTACTTTTCCTGCCTCCTGATGCGGTAGAGCTTCTCGTTGTTCATGCCGATGATGTACTCCACTATCCCGAGCGTCTCTAATCTTTCGAGCCTCTCTGCTATTATTCTCCTGCTTGCCTTCCCCCTCTGTGATTTTACCTTCGCGGTTATCACCGATACGTTGAGGCTCCTGTCAGAGAGCAGGGACTGGATTATAAGGCGGGATATCTCGTCCTTCTCCAGCTCCGGAGCAATCTCCCTGAGGGAATTGAGCAGGGCGAGCTGCTTGAGCTGGCCGCTGTAGAGGTTGAGGGGTATGTTGAGCCTCTCGCTGAGGTGCACCAGCTCATAGGCGAGGGGTATGGTTTTCTCTATGATCTCCAGCCGCTCCTGGAGCTCGTCAAACCTCTTCCTGAGCTTCTTCATCTCCTCCATAGAAGCAACCTCCCGCTATGATATCGGCCTCCTCCCTGGTAAGGCCTGCGTCAATGAGCCCCTGCCTGAAATGCTTCCTTGAGCTCCGCTGGCTCAGCTTGAAGTCTATGAATACGCCTGCCATCTTCGCCATGATTAGCAGGACCGAAGGAAGGGCCCTCATATAAACAACGGCCTTCCCTGCCTTGCTCTCAGCCATGCTGGTGTCCCCCGAAGTGCCCGTTGATGTCAAAGTTCTTCTTGCTGAACATCCTTCCAAGGTCAAACACGTACCCCTTTGTCATCTCCAGCGCAACGTCCTTCGGTATGCCGTTTGCCTGAAGGGTCTTGTAGTAGACGCCTACGGCCTTGCCCATGTTCTTTGCGGACTGCTCGCTGTAGAGGATGTTTATTATGTCCCTGAGGAGGCCGGGAACCTCCTTCCTGACGGTAATGAGAATCTCAGCTATCCATTCGGGGTCCGGTATCTCTCCTTCCTTGAAATTGTATCTCTTCTTCCTTTCGGCCATTATTTCACCTCCCATCATTAATTTCCTTGACATGCATACCACACAACTGTGCAATGACGGCTTGGTTTATCCAATGAATGCCGTCCAGCTGATTTCATGCACAATGCATGGACATGTCATGTCTCTGCTTTAACGTTGCATGTTCAGGGTATATAAGCATGCCGGTAAAAAGTGAACAACCGGCATCATGCAAATCATGAACAATAAACAATTGGATTCCGGCTTTAAAAATAATGAATGGGCCTGGCCGGATTCCCAGAACCTTGTTCATCGGAAGCTTTTCTTGCGACCCCGACGCAAGAGATGTCATCATCTCACCTCCGCAATGGATGATGAGATGTCTCGTGTCAGCGAGACACGATGCCACATCTCTCGTGCCATAGGCACAAGACTTTCCGCGAACGCTTTTGCACGTTTACTGGGCAAAAGGGTTCATTCGAACCGACGACACCCCGGTTTCTACCAAGTCTTACATCAGTAATAGTCGATAAGAGCCGGGTGCTCTAACCAGACTGAGCTACAGGCCCACCGCTGGAATGACGACTTTATCCAATGGTTATATGACGTCCATCTGGTTTTGTGTTATATTATTGTGTTTATATATAAACCTTTATTCGTTTTTTATTCCTCCTTTCACAAATTATAAAACATGGAGAAGCTTTTCATCGAGCTCGACGAGAAGACCGGGGAGGCCTTCTTTGAC
>CAZIAB010000045.1:0-6590 GCA_964537525.1 uncultured archaeon | reverse complement strand
TCCCCTTTTTGTGATGTCAAGTTAGCGGGTTTCGTGCTGAAGGTTAGACCAGCGCAAAATCCGCCACTGTTATGTTGGCTAGGCGGCCAATAAGGAGTCCGGTAACTGAAATAAAGCGAAATCACTGCTTGGATGAGAACCTTTTCTCGAGGAATTCCTCTTCCAGGAAGTGGGCCTTGCCCGGTATTATTATCACGGCAGGCGAGGGGAAGCTCTCCTTCTCGAGCTCTCCGACCTTTCCGTACTTTATGTCCTGCTTCCTTGAGCCCAGCATTGAGGCGACCACTATCTTGTCGTCAGGGGATATCGCGCCGAGCATCTTCTCCTTCTCTATCTCCATCAGCGTGCTCAGGCCCTCCTGTACGGTCATCTTTATGTCGAGCAGCATCAGGGTGTGAAGCCCACGGTCCCTGTTCTCCTTTATTATCTCGTAGAAAGAGACGGGCTTGTATTTTTCGCTGTAGCTGACGACGGTCGCTGTCCTCCCGAAGTTGTAGACGTTCAGCCCGCACTCGGATATCGCAGAGTATATCGATGATGAGTGGATTATCGAATACTTGATTCCCATCTCGATTGCATCCATTATTATGCTTATGTGGGTCGTTGCCACCAGGGGGTCTCCGGGAACCAGTATCACGATGTCCTTGTCCTTTGCGTTGCTTATGATGTTCTTGACCCCCTCCTCAAGGCTCTCCCTCTTGAGGATGGTTATGTCATGGCCTATTATGTTCTCGAGCCTGTTGAGGTCCCCTCCCCAGTTCGCGGTGTAGGTCTCTGCGTAAACGAAATCCGCTTTCTTGCAGACGTCCACGCCCTTGAGCGAGATGTCCTTTTCATCCCACATGCCAAGCCCGACCAGATAAAGCATAGAGAATCATTCTTTCTCGGATTTATAACCTTATCCCCTCAGGGAAGTTTCATTTGAAAAGTATTTCGACAATCTCCCCGTCATTCAGTTCGTGTTCAGCTCCTATCTTCCTTCCCTCTGTATCCAGCCCGCCGATGAAGCCCTCTGCAATGCTGGTGTGGATAATCCCTGCGAACTCCTTCAGATTGGTTCCCTTCTTCACGAGGAACGCATCGGGAAGAATGTTTCCCTTCTTGTCGCTCTTCCTGTTCATGTTAGCGACAGGGTAGACTACAATGTAGCCCAACTTTTCGAAAACGAGCTTGTTGATGATTGCCTGAACGCCTGTGGTGCCGTATCTCTCCAGTACGTTCTCCCTTATCCTCTGGAGGGCTTCCTTCTGCTTCTCGTTCAGCTGCCCGTTCACCTCAAACCCTCCGGAGCCGGGGACGTATTTTATCATGTCATGCCTCTCGGCCTCCCTGAGGGCCAGCTCAGAGTCAGCAGAGCATGGTATTGCTCCCATTTCAAGGAGCCTCTTCATATTCTCCTGTGATTCAGGGAGGTCTGACTTGTTGGCAGCCACCAGTATGGGCTTGGAGACCTTTCTGAGCTCTGTCGCGAAGGCGTGCTCGTCGGGGGATGATTTCTTCATTGCCTCCTTCACGTCCTCCTCTGTTATGCCGAGGCCGGACAGCTGCTCACCCATTATCCTCTCTATGGGAGTCTTGCTCGCCTTAGCAGTCTTCTCGTGTTTCTGGTACGCCCTCGAGGCTATGCCCCTTATCCACTCGTCTATCTCGTATTCCAGTATCTCTATGGTTTTCGCGGGGTCCCATTCCTCCTGCTTCCCCTCTGCGTTAGTCTTTCCTGAGGAATCCAGGACGTGTATCAGACCCGATGCCGTTATGAGGTCTCCCATGAACTGGTTTCCCATGCCCTTTCCCTCGCTCGCGCCAGGGACGAGGCCGGCAACGTCAAGCACCCTGACAGGTATCATCCTTGTCCCGTTCTCGCATCTGGAGTTGTTGGGATTGCATTTCACGCCCAGCTTCCTGCACGGGCACTCTGCGGTGACGTAACCTACGCCCTGGTTGGGCTTGATTGTGGTGAACGGGTAATTAGCCACCTCTGCATCGGTTAGCGTGGCTGCCCTGAAGAACGTGCTCTTCCCTGAGTTAGGAACCCCCACAAGACCTATCAGCATAGAGAAATCTTCGGTGTTATACATAAATTGGTTTGCTAGGTGTTGGATAGTTAATTAAGCTTTAAAAACATTGCACACTAATAATATAGTAGACCCGTACCGGGTTATCATATTCAAAACATTATTGTATTGACTTCCAGTAGGGGAGGATTGGAAAGTCACTGTTTCTCAGGTTTATTTATCTACTCACGTTGCCTCCTCTGTCTTTAGTATATCTTGTGTCCTCTGGGGCACGGATAATAAATTACCCGGTGTTGGTCCTCGTAGTGAGCACCTCCCCTCCAGGCCCGTATGTCAGCAGCCGTACGGACCGAATCTTACCTGACTGGGAGAGGAGCCGTGAGCGCGGCATGGCTCCTCTCTCATCTTTATTTCTTTCAATGAGGATGGGTCCCATCTCCGCACCTATAGGGTTTGTAGAAACGAGTGAATATTCATGTGTATTGCACATGTTTAGAAGGAATCCCGTCCTGTTCATCGTCCGATCCTCCTTTCTGTGAAAAGGGGCGGGGCTTTCGTGGAAACCTGATCCCAGTTCCACTGCCCCGCTCCTGACCCGTTATCATCGATAAAAAGCAATAGAATGTTATATACCACCGTTTGCCACTACCGCGGTGTTCCACCTTGATTAAGAGGTATATTGACCGGTAGGTTGCCGGGAATCCTGGATAAGGAGGGGTCGCAGGAAATTTCCTGAAAGAAAATGGGTGCAGAATCATATTGCCTGCCAATACACCCAGCCCCTCCTTTTTGTATTGTCAAATTAAAGGGATATTATATAATATCCCTCTTCGTATTTTTCCGTACACGCTTTTTGCGAAAACTAGCAGCATTCATTGATTATCTGAAAAAGGGTGTTAACTTATCTTCTTGTACCTGTTGGACCAGGTTATTATGGTCCACCTGGAGACCTTTATCCCCTTTGCCTTGAGGCGGCGCTGGACCTCTGAGGAGGAGAAGCCGCTGTTGTAGAGGTTGACAGCCTGCTTTATGGTGTCCGGGGAGAACCTCATCCTGAAGAAGCCGTCATCGGGAGTGAACTTCCTGCCGCACTTGTTGCAGAGGCACAGCCTCTTCTTGGTGTATTCGTTGTAACGGTAACCTCTCCATACGACGTCCGAGCTGTCACAGTGGGGACATTTCTTTTTCATTATTTATATTATATCCCTTATAATAGATAAATGGATATGTTCGCACAGGAATCGAGGGATTAGAATGAAGAAGTTCTCTGATAATCAGTATGTTGATGCCCTGGCAAAGACCGGCATCCTTCTTGTAACGTATCACGTGGTCCTGGTAATCATAGGCCTCTCCATGGAAAGCATGGTCTTGCCGCTTGAGGTCCATATGCAGAATCCCTATCTCATCCTCTCTGCGCTCGCTGTCCTCTACCTGGTCGTGCTCTTCGTCGTCAAGAAAACCGTGAAATAGTTTTCCGTACACGCTTTTGGGACAAATTAGTATTCGTTACAGGTAACTATCATGTGGTTACCTGGCGAAGCAGTGAACAGTAAAAGGGTGTTTACATGCGGTTGGGCGCCTCTATTCCCAGGAGATCCAGTGCATTGCTCAGAGCGACCCTGGTTGTATCCACGAGGGCCAGCCTGGCCTTCCTTATATCCGGCTTTGCCGCTATTACAGGCGACTGGTGGTAGAATTCATTGAACCTCGTGGCCAGCTCGAGGGCGTAATTCGCCACGTAATGCGGCCTCATGTCCCTCGCGGCGCTGCCGATGACATCGGGGAAGTCGGCTATCTTCCTTATCAATGCCACCTCGGTGGGATGGTTCAGGAGAGAGCAATCGAAATCCCGTTGGGGACGGGCTTTTCTCATGATTGAGCATGCCCTTGCGTGGCTGTACTGGATGTAGGGTCCCGTGTCGCCGTCGAGGCTGAGGACACTGTCCCAGTTGAATACTATGACCTTCTCAGGGGACTGGCTGAGCATCGTGTACTTCAGAGCGCCCATCCCCACGAGTCCGGATATCCTGCCGAGCTCCTTTGCAGAGAGCATGGGATTCTTTGATTTGGTTTCCTTCCTTGCCAGCTTGAGTAACTCTTCCTTCAGCTCGTCGTAGAGGATGACCTTCCCTTCCCTGGACTTCATCTTCTTGCCTGTCCCCAGGTTGACCAGCTCGTAAATTAGGTGGAACTCCTTCCTGTAATGGGGCCACTTCATGAGCTCCAAGAGCTTGAACAGCTGCCTGAAATAGAAGGTCTGCTCTGAACCGACCACATGGACAATCCTGTCAGGCTTGTATTCCTTTACCTGGAGCTCCGCGAGGGCAAGGTCCTTCGCGTGGTATAGGGGCGTCTTCTCCTTGGTCACCAGCACCAGAACACCCATACCCTGATTCTCCAACTTGACTATGATGGCATCGTCGCTCACCTTTGCAATCCTCCTCTTAACGAGCCTCTCTGATATCCTCAAACCCTCTGCCTCGACCTCGCTCTCCATGTAAAGCCTGTCGAACCTCGTCCCGAAGTCCCTGTATATCCTGTCGAAATAATCAAGGCTCCACTTCCTCGTCTTCTTCCACGCGGGCATTATTTCACTGTCCCTCGCGTAGAGCATCCTGTTGATTTCCCGCATCTCCTTCTCTGCCTTCTCGCTCTTCGATATCCTCTTGCTCGCCTCCCTGTACACGTCACCCAGCCATTTGCCGGGTTCCTTCTTCGGAGCCTTCCCCTTATATATGTTGAGGAATCCCCACAGGCACTTTGCGACGTGAGGACCGATATCCCCCTGGTAGTTCGCCCTGACCACACCGTAGCCGGCGCTCTCAAGAATCCTTGAAAGCGATTCTCCCATACAGATGTTCCTGACGTGGCCTATGTGGAATGCCTTGTGTGTGTTAGGGTGGGCAAATTCCATGAGGTACCTTTTCTTGATTTTCTTCCCCTTACCATACTTGCCGCCCTGCTTCTTGACGTCCTTCAGCAACCTTCCGGATAGGGAAGCCCAGTCCACGTAGAAATTGATGTATGGGCCATCAGAACTGACCTCTTTGAAGGGGGGTTTTGACTTTATTCTGCGTGAGAGGAGGTTCGCTATCTCTGCGGGGTTCTTCTTCATCTTCTTCGCCAGTATGAAGCAGGGGAACGCCACGTCAGAGCCGATATTCCCAGGCGGTTTCTCAAGGAGCTTCTCAATCTCTTCCTTCCTGAGCTTCACCGCAGGCTTCAGGAGCCTGACCGCAGCCTCCCTCACCTCCTGGTTAAGGTTCATGGTTAATATTAAGCAGGGATTTTATAAAAACCCGCGGGAAAAGACCAGAAGGTAAAGGCTTAAAAGATTGCTTTTCTTATAAACACTGTGATTGCATGGGATGCGAGCTGAAATTCAATAACAAGGAAATCAATAACAAGGAAATGAAAGGTGGGAAATATCCTTTCAATCCCAATGATGAGGTAGGATTAGATGCATTTAAGGAAAACTATGAAGATGTTATTGAGCTGTATGGATACACCGAAGAGATGTTACAATCGGGTGATGGTGCACCGAAGATTGTTTATGAAGGTCGCATACCCCGTTGCGAGGGTTATGATAATGGCGGCTGTTTAAAATGCCCTCACGACCTTTCATGCTGACCTGATTCTTTATAAAAATAAGGAATAGCCCCGCCCGGATTCGAACCGGGGTCACTGGTTTTCCTCTCTCATTGGCCCGAAGGCCTCAACTCTTTAGAGCCGGAGTCCAAAGACCAGTATCCTTGGCCGCTAGACGACAGGGCTATCCGACTTTTGATACTTTCTTGTAATTGCACGGTTCTCTTAAAAAAGGGTATGCCAGCCTAGACCTGGCCTTTTGTGAAGCGGATTCCCTTCTGGGTTATCACGAAGCATGTGCCCAGGGATTCCACCCTGTCCATGTAGCCCATCTCCGTGAGCCTGCTCACGCTGGAATCCGTTCCGTTGCAGGCGTTCCTCTGTAGGAGGTCTGCTATCTCGCCCTTGGTCACGAGATGCCTCTTGGATATCAAATCCAGTATCTTCTGCTCAACCTCGCTCAGCATACCAAATCCCTCCTCAGTTTTGCAGAAGCCCCGCTACCGGCGAGGGCTTCAACGACCTTCAGCGCGAACTCTATAGCCGTCCCGGGCCCCTGCGACGTTATTATGTGGCCGTCCTGGACCACCCTTCCTGCCCTTGGCCTGGGTATGTCCTTCTCCATGCCCGGGTATATGGTGGCCTTCCTGTTCTCCAGGATGCCTGCCTTCGCGAGGATGGACGGGGCGGCGCAGATTGCCGCTATGGTCTTCTCCTTGGCATTGAAGCTCTTAACCGCGTTCATGACCTGGTTGGATTTCCCGAGGTTGATATAACCGGGGTATCCTCCGACGAGGACGAGGGCATCAAAAGAATCCAGATTTACCTCAGAGAGCTTCTTGTCTGTTATGGTCTGTGTTCCCCTGCTCCCTTTCACGATGGTCCCTGGTATGCCGGCTGTCGTGACGTTTATGTTGGCCCTCCTCAGGACATCTATGGTGGACATTGCCTCTATCTCTTCAAAACCGTCTGCAAGCGGTATAACGA
>CAZIAB010000044.1:0-6619 GCA_964537525.1 uncultured archaeon | reverse complement strand
GGGTTGCAGGTTCGAAAAAACCCTTTAGGACCGGTAAACGTCCTAAAGCGTTTGCGGAAAAAACGCTGCCGCAAGAAGCAGTGGTTTAGGGAATCCTGCCGGGCTCATAGAACCTTTTTACTACTAACATCATCGCCAGATAACCATAAGGCAGCTATCTTTAACGAATCTCAATCGGTTCCAAAAAGCTTCACCAAAAAAAACAATGAAAACTTTATCTTTCCCTCGGGTAATAATTTAAACATGAAGGGGACGACGTACCTCCTGCTGTGCGGGGTGATGCTCTCATTCGTCGCGATATTCACCAAGCTCCTCGTCCCTTTCGTGTCGCCGCTCCTCCTGGCGTCCGCCAGGGTGGGTGTGGCCGCGCTGATGATACTGGTTTACCTCTTCTCCACAGGGAGGATGGACGAGCTGAGGGTCGGGAGGAGGGGCCTGAAGGTCTACGTCCCTGTTGGTTTCTTCGGAGTCCTCATAGGGTTCGGCTTCTACCTCAAGGCACTTGACATAATCCCCGTCGCGAACGCGGTCTTCCTCGTGTATGTCTATCCTGTCGTGACCGCCCTCCTCGCGGCGAGGTTTCTGAAGGAGAGCATGGGGAGGTATGCCGTCCTCTCTGTCATCCTATGCGTCTCAGGGGTCTGGATGATATACGGCTCAGGGACTTCCTTCGTCGTTGACTTCTGGGGAGGGCTGTTTGCACTGGTATCGGGAGTCGGGTATGCGATATTCATATTCTCCATGAAGTACATGGACGTTAAGGGATACAACCTCTGGAACACCATATTCTGGCCGCTCCTGATAGGGTTCATCTTCCTGCTTCCCTTCTCCCTCGTTGCAGAACCGGTGAAGGCCTACATGATTTACCCGGTCCCTTACTGGATTATCGGCCTGGGGTTTGTGAGCTTCCTGGGATATTACCTCTACGCAAAGGGGTTCGAAAGCACGAAGGCGCATAACGCTCCCGTTATCGTGACCATGACAGAACCCACGATGGCAGTCCTCATGGCGTTCATCCTCCTCGGGGAGGCAGTACCAGAATACATACTCCTGGGAGGGTTGCTGATAATAGTAGCCAACCTATTCGTACAGCTCGAGGAGAGGAAGACCAAAATCAGGAAGAGGGCCTGAACCCCTTTATTGTTAACCAACTCGCCAGATAACAGTTAGGCAGATAACAATAACGAATCTTAATTGTTTCCAAAAGCGTTTGCGGAAAAGACGAATGTAATTTTTGCTTGTTGCTCCCATGTGCCCCGAGGGGTACTTGTGCCCTTTGGGTATCAGCTTGCGACTGAACCAATTTAAGCAAGTTGTTAACGTCCGTAAGCTGATGGTTGCTTTTAATAATTTGGAAACAATAATAATTGTGACTTTTCATGATACTGGGAAAGGTTTCAGGCAGGATAACCACAGGAAGGATATCTTTCGAGGCTGATGCCAGGGTCAGGAAGATGGATTACGTCTCCATCAAGGACCCTGAGGGCAAGTGGATTCTGGCGTGCATCGATTCCGTTGTCAGGTACACAGAAAAGACCATGGCTTCGGCCAGGGTCATCGGATACAGGGACAAGAGGGGATTCCTGAAGACCCCGAAGGTTCCATTTTCCCAGGAGACGCCCGTCTTCTCCGCGCCCAAGGACTTCATAAGGGAGACTCTGGGAATACCCGAAGGAGGGGCATACATAGGACTCCTGGAGGGATATGACATAAAGGTAAACCTTGACATAAA
Organism: uncultured archaeon; assembly: GCA_964537525.1. Lineage (GTDB taxonomy): Archaea > Aenigmatarchaeota > Aenigmatarchaeia > QMZP01 > QMZP01 > CAYMDJ01. The sequence goes on along the minus strand of CAZIAB010000044.1, from coordinate 4,887 downwards.
GCATATGATAAGGAAGCATGTCGCCGTGCTTGCGAAGACAGGGACGGGTAAGTCCTATCTTGTTGGCGTGCTTCTCGAGGAGCTCGCAGAGAATAAAATTCCCGTTGTGGTGATAGACCCGCACGGCGAGTATCACACGCTGAAGCTCCAGAACAGGAACAAGGACGAGACCAAATACAACGAGAGGTTCGGGATAGAGTCCAAGTCATACAGGGACCAGGTAAATGTCCTTGACATAGGGAATTCCCCTAAATCCATAAAGCTCAGCTCCAAGCTGGACGCTACTGAGATAATCCAGATGCTTCCCGCGGGCCTGTCCGCAGGGCAGAAGGGAATCCTCTATTCAGCCCTGAGGAACCTGGAGGGCAAAGAGTATACTCTACAGGACGTCATGGAAGAGGTCGCGAATTCCAACTCCCAGTCCAAGTGGAACGTGGTCTCAATGATGGAGTTCCTCCTGAGCACCAAGCTCTTCTCTGCCAACCCCACCCTCCCGAAGGATATCGTGAAGGAGGGTAAGGTAACGATACTAGACCTCAAGGACGGCAAGCCCGAAATCCAGCACATCGTTGTGATGAAGGTAATCGAGGATTTGTTCAACGCGAGGAAGCACGGGAAGATACCCGAGTTCCTGCTCGTGATTGAGGAGGCGCACAATTTCTGTCCCGAGAGGGGGTTCGGTGAAGTGGCCTCGTCAAGGATTATCAGGAGCGTGGCCTCAGAGGGAAGGAAGTTCGGCTTCGGCCTGTGCATGATAACCCAGAGGCCCGCGAGGATAGACAAGTCCGTCCTCTCCCAGGCCAACACCCAAGTCATCCTCAAGGTAACCAATCCCAATGATTTGAAGGCGATAACGGATTCAGTGGAGGGGATAACGCCAGGGTTGAGGGACGAAATCAAGGACCTTCCCGTTGGAGTGGCGATGGTCGTTGGCATGACAGACCATCCCCTGATGACCGACATAAGGATAAGGAGGAGCCAGCACGGCGGTGAGAGCGTGACCATAGATTCCCATCCCCCGGAGGAGGACAAGCCCCTGGCTTTCCAGCCCAGGGTGACAGAGGAGAACGTTCTATCCAGGTACAAGGGCGTGAGCTCCCCTGCGATGCTCAACTATCCCCTGTGGAAGGTGCGCTCCAGGTTCAGGAACCAGAACCTCGACTTCTACGTGGACGGGATAACAGGGGAGGTGGTGTTCGAGAGGGACAATTACATAAGCCGCTCCAAGGGGGTGCGTAATCTCCTCCAGCTGCCTCCGTCCAGCCGCCTGATTGTCTTCTACCTGACCAGGAACAGGGCAGCGACCCTGGAGAAACTCTCAGGGGATTTGAAGATACCCATGTCCACCATACAGGGCAGCGTAAAGGAGCTCATGAAGATGGAGTACCTGGGGACAGATGGTTACATGTTCTCCAACAGGCTGAGGCTCGAGAACATACCGCCGAACCCATCTACTGTTCAGATACAGGAGAGGCCCCAGCCCCTCAGCGCCAAGGGAACGAGGCTGGACTTCATGGTCTCACAGGACTTCGTGAGGAAGGTTTCAGAGCTCTGGGAGCTCAACGTCCACAGCATAGAGCCCGTATACTATCCCTACTGGGTGGTCGAGCACAAGGAGAGGAAGCTGCTGATAGACGCCCTCACCATGAGGGCTGAGGAAGACATCTCAGAATCCGTGAAGAGGCTCCTCTAAGAAGCTAAGTCTGTCAAAATCGAACATATCCACCCACCTTTCTTTTCTCTCATCGCTCAGGGAGGTTCCTGAATCAAGAAGTGACCTCATGAACTCTCTGGCCCTTTCAGGTCCCTCCTTGAGGCATCTCTCTTCAACGAGGTAAATCATTTTGCATATCTTCTTGTACCTCTCAAAAGTTCCCGGAACGCACCAGTTACAGTATCTTTCCACAGAATCTGATATGCCGTCAACGTGGACGTAATTCAGTCCGTTTGCAATGAGGTAATCCTCAATTTCTGTGTAGAGGGGGCAGATACTGCACCTTTCCCTGTACATTTCAGCCGGTGGCTTTATGATGCTTGCGGCGTTCTTCAAACCAACCCCTGCTATGGTCTTGCCTGCCATGAGAATATTTTGGAGTAAGCTATAAAACCTTAGCCCCAATCCCCAACAACTTAAATATACAATACCTATATCTGTTATAATGCCGGTGTGGCTCAGTGGTTAGAGCGCCAGACTCATAGTTTGGCTATGAGTTTTGACCCTTCTGAGGGGATGATAGCCAGGTGCGAAATCTGGAGGCCGAGGGTTCAAATGAACCTTTTTGGACCGGATAAACGTCCAAAAACGTTCGCGAAAAGAACGCTGCCGCAAAAGGCTTCAGCCAAGCGTGGTGGGTCTGATAATCCCTCCACCGGCATTTCATGGTTACTGTTCTGGCTATACCTGGTCAGAATGAATCTTTATAAATCTCTATACTAACCGATATATATCATAGTCATTTCTAAACATGACGGGATTCCCGAGCGGGCAAAGGGGCCGGGCTATCAACCCGGTGACTTAGTGTCTTCGTGGGTTCGAATCCCACTCCCTACTGATTTAGTCCAACCTATACATACAATATTTATAACCCAAACCACTATCTAGATTAATATGCTGGAAGGGAAGAACATCCTGATAACGGGCGGGTGCGGATTCCTAGGCTCCCACCTTGCAGAGAGGCTCTGTGAAAGGAACAGGGTCAGGATTCTGGATGACGTTTCCTCTGGAAGCATGAAGAACATTCGGGGCTTCCAGGAGAAGGTAGAGGTGATAAAGGCAGACATAGCGGTAGAGCCAGAGGATATAATGAAGTATTTCGAGGGGATTGATATTGTCTATCACCTGGCTGCTGACGTGAACGTGCAGCGCTCCATGGAGGAGCCTGCCCACACCATGATGGTCAACGTAGTAGGAACGAATGCAGTCCTGGAGGCGGCCAGCAAGGCAGGAGTCAAGAGGGCGATATTCACCTCATCCGCAGCGGTTTACGGGGACGGTGAGGTCCCGGTGAGGGAGGGTCAGAAGACCAAGCCCGTGTCGATTTACGGCCTCACCAAGGAGAACGGGGAGGAGATATGCAGGATTTACAACAACGTCTTCAAATTCCCTGTCGTTGTTCTTAGATTGATGAACATGTACGGCCCGAGACAGATGTCTGACAGCCCCTATTCGGGGGTTATATCGCTTTTCGCCAGGAAGATAAGGAACGGTGAGCCGGTCACGATATACGGTGACGGCGAGCAGACGAGAGATTTTCTCTACGTCACTGACGCCGTTGGGGCGCTGATTCTCGCTGCGGAGAAGGACGTAGCAGGGAGGATAATCAACATAGGGGCAGGAAAGGAGGTCTCTGTGAACAGGCTCGTGGAGATTCTCGGAAAGGTTACTGGAAAGAACCCCCAGGTGATTCGCGCCCCTCCGAGGAAGGGCGACATAGTGAGGAGCTATGCCGATATCTCGCTCGCCAGGGAGCTTCTGGGCTTCTCTCCCTCCGTGAGCATCGAAGAGGGGCTGAGACAGCTCGTTTAGGCAACAGAAGATTTTGCTTGTTGCTCCCCCGCTTGCATAAGGCGGGAGCCTATCGTAAGCGGGGAAAGCTTTTTAAGGACTTCAGCGAACAAAAGTTAGCTATGGAGCTTTTGTACGACCCTGGAAAGGGCCTCTGGGCCGAAGAGCCCAGCTCGGTAGAGAGGTTGCACAGGAGCCACTTCGGCAGGATGGAAAAAGGAAAGGTGTTCCTTCGCCCTGAAGAGGGCCTATACGCCATGTCCATGATGAACGGGACCTGCCGTTCTGGCGACCGTCTTCTCTCTTTCAACGAGCTGGCTGCAAGGTTCGCCTCAGAGGAACGTCTCTTTCTGAGGTATAACGCTTACAGGGACTGGAGGGACAGGGGGATAATCCTGAAAAGGACCGAGGACGTTACCAATATTGTCAAGAGGTCCAGGAACCTCAAGAGATACCCATCCAAGAGCCTGAAGATGGAAAAAATCAAGTCCCCTGCTTTCTGGTATCCGAAATCCATGTTCTCTGTTATGGAGGACAACGCAGCGGGGAAGTATCTTTTTGACGAGGGATGGTTCGGCCAGTTCGGGGTGTATAAGCAGGACAGGGGAGACCTCCTGAAACTGAATTTTTTGGAGACCGTCTTCCTTTCAAAGCATTTCTCCCTTCATGTGTTCAGCATAGAGACAGGGAAGAAGATATCACACTCCTCCATCCTGAAGCATGTGATAAAGGAGAGAGAGTATACGAAGCAGCTGTATGAGGTGTATGAGGACTGGAGGATGAAGGGATTCGTGGTCAAGACAGGGTTCAAGTTCGGCTCACATTTCAGGATATATTTTCCCGGCGCGTCTCCTGCGAAGGGGGGGAAGTGGGTCCATTCGAGGCACGTGCTCCACATATTCCCCAAGGACCAGAAGCTCCTCATCTCTGAGTGGGCAAGGGCAGTGAGGGTGGCGCACGGCGTGAAGAAGACCTTCCTCCTGTGCATACCTGAGATGAAGAAGGAGGATTACGTTGACTACCCTGCGGAGTATTTCGGCTACACCAGGATAAAGAAGAAGGGCGGCTGGGTCAGGGATACGCCTGACAACCCTCCCAAGCACCTGGTCTCTGTGGTATCAGAGGACGAGCACATAGGCGGGGTAGAGCTCGCATCACTCCTGAGGAAGGCAGAGTCCACTGGGACAGAGCTGGTCCTCTCAATAACTGACAGGGAGACCTCCATCACGTACTACATCCTCAAGAAGGTAGAGCTGCCCGGCTCTGACTACGAATACTACGAGATTGAGTGGATGAGACCTTAATTCGTGACGAAAAAAGCATAATGCAGCACACAGTTAACTTTATAAATACTATTTGTAACTATCTTATAGTGACAATTA
>CAZIAB010000043.1:0-6959 GCA_964537525.1 uncultured archaeon | reverse complement strand
TCATCTGGTTGCTTATTATCGTCAGGAGCCTGCTCATCTTGGGATGCTTCGCCCCTTCCTCGAAGAGGTTGCTGGTCATGAACATCGCTGCCTTCACCGACTTGTCAGAGCTTATGGACCTGTCCGCCCCTGTCTTCCCTTCCCTTATCTTCTTCCAATACGTTTCCAGCGGGCCAATCCCCTGGGTCTCAAGGAGCATCATGGCATGGTCGAGCTTTATCGCCTGGTTGGTGTATGTCATTCCTATCAGGCTCTTCCTTCCTCCCCTCCTCATGGAGGCAGCCAGGCTGTTCTGCAGATAGAGCAGACGCTTCTTGCTTACCAGGCTTCCCTTCACATAACCCATCTTCCTGAGGGTAGCAATCCTCTTCCTGTAAGCCTCATCCATGAGGTCTCTTATCCGGAGGAAGTTCTGCGGGAGAGAGACCCTCTCCCATTCTATGCTCTTTTCCTGGACGTATGGAATGACATCATCATCTTTATCTGTCCTTATCTCAACGACCTCGAGGCCCGTATTTTTCATGACCTCGTCTATCTTTGCCCTGTCCCCTCCCGGGGAGGCCGTCAGGCCCAATATCCTGGGTTGTTTTGCCTGCTCAAGATACTTCTTCGCGAGGTAGGGGTATGCATACATCCCGACAGAATGGTGGGTCTCATCTATCACAAGCAGGGAGAAATCCTCGAGCGAGAACCTCCTCTCTATCAGGTCGTTCCTCACTGTCTGGGGGGTCGCGAAGACGAGGGTCGCGTGCCTGTAAGACCTCCTCCTGATATCGGGCTTTACCGTGCCGTTGAGCTCTGCAAACTCCTCCGCGGGGAGGTCGAGGTATTTACTGAAGCTTCTCATGTGCTGGGAAACCAGGGGCTTGGTAGGAGCGACGAAAAGAATCTTTGAGCCAGGGAATTTCTCAAGCCTCGAAACAGCGACCATCACTGCTATGTTGGTCTTCCCGAGCCCTGTGGGAAGGACACATAGCGTGTTGTTGTCCACGCACGTCCTGACCATGCTCGTCTGATAATCCCTTGACTGGATGGAATCCTTCCTCAGCAACGGGTGTTCGATATGCTCCCGGGACATCTTTATTACTATGGATGACAATAATAAAAGGATGGCAAGGGAGATAATCGGCCTGGTCGAGGACATAGAAATCATGGGAAGGAAGAAGCTAAAGACCAGGGCGCTCTTCGACACCGGGGCCCACAGGACTTCGATAGACGTGAGGCTCGCGGCAAGGGCCGAGCTCGGCCCGATAGTGAAGACCACGCTGGTCAGGAATCCCGGCAGCTCGAGGGAGGTGCGGAGGCCGATTGTCGAGGCGACCATAAGGATAAGGGGCAGGTCCTTCCGGACGGATGCCAATGTCCAGGACCGCTCACACATGGCATTCCCGGTGATAATAGGGAGGAACATAATATCAGGCAACTTCGCGATAGACCCCAAGAACCTGAAGCTTTATGAGAAGGTCAGGAAGGAGAGAGGAAATGATTGACGAGAAGAAGCTCAGGTATGAGAGGATAAAGGGCGTTCCCCATATAAGGGACCCGGGAAACTCTGCCAGGAGGAACACCGGCACATGGAGGGTCTTCAAGCCCGTGTGGGACTACGCCAAGTGCATAAGGTGCAAGCAATGCTGGCTGATGTGCCCTGACAGTGCCATAGAGTGGAAGAACGGGAAGCCCGTCTGGAAGGAGAGGGTCTGCAAGGGCTGCATGATATGCAGGGAAGTCTGTCCTGCCAAGGCCATAGGAAAGGAGAGGGACCTCCACGAGGACTAGCATATATCTATTGCAAAAGATATTTGCAACCAACATATAATGCTTTTATTCCTTCTGCCCATAATATGTTATGCCGAAAGCCAGGGAGATGCTGAAAAAGGCCGCGAAAAGGACTGAGGGCCACGAGTTCTATAACAGCCTCCCCAAGGGGTATGCACCAGGGAAGACCAAGTACATCGTCATAACGGGCTCCGTGATATCGGGAGTCGGCAAGGGCACGTTCTCCTCATGCCTCGGGAACATGCTCAAGGTTTTCGGTGGGTTCAACGTCGTTCCGCTGAAGTTCGAGTGCTACGTGAATTATGATTCAGGGACCCTCAACCCGTACAGGCACGGTGAAGTTTTTGTTCTGGATGACGGGACAGAGACAGACCTCGACCTGGGAACGTATGAGAGGATGCTCGAGAGGAACCTCAGCAGGAGCAGCTTCGTGACAATGGGGAGGGTCTTCAAGACCATAATAGACAAGGAGAGGGCGGGAAAATATCTGGGAAGGGACGTTGAGTTCATTCCCCACGTCACAGGGGAGATAAAGGGCTTCGCAAGGAGGCTCGCTGTCGAGTCGGGTGCTGATGTTGTTTTGATTGAGATAGGAGGGACGGTCGGGGAGCTGCAGAACTCGCTCTACCTGGAGGCCATGAGGGAGCTGGCATATGAGGAGGGCAGGGATAATGTGTGCTTCATCAACGTCACCTACGTCCTGGAGCCCGGCTCCCTGGGCGAGCAGAAGAGCAAGGCAGCGCAGCTCGGGATAAAGACCCTGATGAGCGTCGGTATACAGCCTGACATAATCGTTTGCAGGTCAGAGAACCCCATCTCGGAGAAGATAAAGGAGAAGATAAGCATCTATTCCAACGTGCCTGTGGAACGAACGATAGGTTTCCATGACACCAGGAACATATACAGGTTCCCCACGTTCCTCAAGGAATCAAGGATGGATGAGATTCTGATGGGCATACTGAAAATGAAAGGGAGGACAGAGCTTTCTGAGGAGGCAAGGAGATGGAAGGAGCTCGCACAGAGGGTTGAGAGGCCTGAGAAGGAGATTACCGTGGGGATAACTGGAAAGTACACGACTGTCCATGATTCCTACATGTCCATACTCAAGGCCCTGGAGCACACTGCGCCGCACCTCAGGGCAAAGGTCAATGTCAGGTGGATAGACACGACAGGGGTGGATGATGACAATGTTAAGGAAGCCATGAAGGGACTGGATGGTGTGATTGTTCCGGGGGGTTTCGGTTCAAGGGGAACGGAAGGAAAGATAGCGTGCGTGAGGTATGCCAGGGAGAATGACCTTCCATATCTGGGGCTGTGCTATGGCTTCCAGATGGCTGTCATAGAGTTTGCCAGGAACGTGTGCGGCCTCGAGGGCGCGAACTCGACAGAGATTGATGACAAGGCAAAGCATCCCGTGATATGCATACTGCCCGAGCAGGAGGAAATCGAAGGACTGGGAGGGACGATGAGACTCGGGGGATTCGACATGGCAATCAAGGAGGGAACGTTCGCTCACAAGCTGTATGGCAAGACAAAGGTGAGGGAGAGATTCAGGCACAGGTATAACGTTGACACGAAGTGCATAGAAACCCTTGAGTCAAAGGGCATGGTGTTCTCAGGGGTGGCGCCAGGCAAGAGGATAATGCAGATACTCGAGATTCCGGGGAAAAGGTTTCATGTAGGGACTCAATTCCATCCGGAATTCACTTCCAGGCCCCTGAGCCCGAACCCGCTGTTCAGGGGGTTCGTTGAGGCGTGCCTGAAGAAGTGATATGTTATTAGGCAAAGCTTAAAAGGATTTCTTTTAACAGGATGTGATGAAAGACATGAAAACGAAGATACGCATTGAATATAGAGGTAGCAGAAGAATAGGATTTTTCACTTATGAAGAGGATAAGGGCGTGGTTGCCTATATCCTAAACAGTAGAAACAGTCTGCTAAGGGTTGTTTTAAATCCTTCCTCAGACGGTTTTGATTGTAACAAATTGCCTTACGGCTCTGAGTTAATGAGAATCGGTGAAGATGCTGTAATCGAAGAGGAGCTTACTGATATCAATAAAAGCCCTTTCAGGGAATACAGGGAATGCCTGAAATTCGAGAACCAGATAGATAAAAGATTGACGAACTAATCCATTTAATCCCGTAAACCAATAGCAACGAAACTATCTTTTCTTCGGTTTCTTGTATTTCCTGTGCAGGATATCGAATATCTGTCCTGCCTTTTTCTGGCCTATCTTGTCTATCTCCATGAGCTCCTCCTCTGTTGCTGTAAAGACTCCCCTCACAGAGCCGAACCTCTCCAGAAGGCGTGCGCTCAGCCTTGAGTTTATGCTCGGAAGTCCTGCCACTATGAACTCCTGCAACCTTCCCGTTTCCGCTGGTTTCTTTGCCCCACGGACAGAGAATTCCGTTGTCTTGCCTATCTGCTCCCTGTGGGCCATCCTGTATATCTGCGCCGCTGTCTCCTTCGGGTTATGGGTCCAGAGCATGGGAATCCTGTAGTCTATCGAGATTGAGGATAAGGCTCCCCTGACCGCGTTAGGGTGGATGCCGTTGCAGAAGAGGTTAGATGGGCTCCCCTCCATGATGAGGACAGGGCTGTCGAAGTTTCCGGAAATCTCCTCCAGCTGGCGGAACAGGCGCTGGTTCATCATGGAGGACAGGAAGTCGCTCGTTGTCTTCCTCTCAACACATACCCTTTCGGAGAGGATGTAGTCGCCGACCTTGAGCTGCCTGCACTCTACGGTTGCGCCAAGCTCCTCGAGGTGCTTGTTCACGTTGGACGCGGACTCCCTGTGATCTGCGAATATCCTCACACGCTCCTCAACAGAAGTCATGATAATACTTTGGACTGGAAGGATTTATTGTTTCCGCAACACGGGATTCGGGGTCAGCTGATGACCGAGCCGACGGGTATGTCCCTGTCGACGGTCAGAAGGCTTACGTTCTCTTTCTCTGAGGCAGCGAGGAGCATGCCCTCTGAATCCATCCCTCTTATCTTCGCTGGCTCGAGGTTCGCAACCACGACAATCTTCTTTCCCCTTATCTCATCCTCTTTGTAGAATGGCCTCAGGCCGGCAACGAGTTGTATCTGCTTCCCCCCGATATCGACCTGGAGGACGTAGAGCTTGTCCGCGTTGGGGACGCTCTCAACGGATATTATCTCGCCTACCCTGAGGTCCAGCTTTCTGAAATCGCTGAAACTGACCATGAAAATATTTCCAGAAGGAGATTTATATAGACCCTTGCTTAATTAATATACATGAAAGCCTTTTGGGGGGCATTGCTGGTCTTGTCATTGGTTCTGATGCCGTCTGCTTTGGCGCAGACCATAGGCCTGGAGTTCATACCTGACAAGATATCAGCGAACTCGGGTTTCATACTCGTCGCGAATCCCTCTGTAACCGATGAGGCGATAAGGATGAACTGGTTCGTTGGGGATACGGTTAACGGCTACGGCCTGTTCCCGAGATTCGGGGACACGTGGTTCTGCTACTTCTCCAACACCGATGAGATGAGCACGTGCGGGCCCTCCCCGTTCATGGAATCCACTGAGGACCACGGCATACCCTACGAGCTCGAGGTGAGCATGACCAACTCAACCGGCCCGCTGTCAAACAAGACACAGGACGTGACGGTGGGAGGGATTCCAATAGGCCCGAAAGCCAACATAAACTACTCGACCAACGAGGTCTACCTGATAGTGTCCATACTCGGAGGGAAGTATGCTGATTCTGTCTCTTACGCCGTGTATAATGATGACCTTTCCCCTGTGTCAGCAGGGTTCTCGCCGATGTCCATTGACCTAGAGAGCGAGAAGTGGACAGGGACAGTGAGCCTTTCTGAGAAGACCTATTACATAGCATTCAAGGCAACGAGCGGCAGCGATTTCGGCGGGGGCGTCGTGAGGGTCTCCCTGGGTGAGGAGCCGGGAGAGAGTGGCATCGTTAACGTTGATGATGTTGACATAAGCGTCCTGGTTGACAGCGGGGACACATACCTGAGGGGTGATTACAGGATAACGAACCCTGCCAACCAGACCATATCGGGGATATATGCATCTGTTCCCAGCGACCTGATGGATTACATCAGCATAAGCTTCCCCGGGAACGCGACACTCAAACCCTATGAAAGCATGTATTATACCGTTACTTTCAGCAACCTTGAGTCAGGCCTCAGCGTGAGCACCAGGATTCCCCTCTACTCATCCGGCGGGACGAAGATTGCAGAGATATCCATGAAGGCAGAGATAAGCGTCAGGGATTCCGGGACAGACTACGGCTGCGAGGGAAAGGATGACGGGACGTTCTGCATAGGGGGGATATGCTGCAACGACATCTGCGTAACAGGTGCAGAATGCTGCACGGATTTCGAGTGCGACACGACCGCAGGGGAGGAATGCAAGTCATACGAGTGCGTTGCAGGGGCAGAGTGCTCCACAGGGAGCGAGTGCAGGGCAGGTGCTATAAGCTGCAATGAAGGCGAGACCTACACAGGGAGCTGCACAGGGGGGATATGCTGCAAAGCATCAAGCGGTAACGAGTGCGAAAACCTTTATGACGGCGCATCATGCACAGGAGGAAAATGCTGCAACGACATCTGCGTAACAGGTGCAGAATGCTGCACGGATTTCGAGTGCGACACGACCGCAGGGGAGGAATGCAAGTCATACGAGTGCGTTGCAGGGGCGCCGGCTGGGGACTCAGGAATAATCAGCATCATCCTCATAATAGCGGTGGCCGGGGCAGTGGGTTTCGGAATCTATTACTACCTCACCAAGATAAGGGGAAAGAAAGAGTCTGAGGAAGAGGGCGAAGGCGGAGAAGAGGACGCCTTCGAGGACGAGGAATTCTACTGAACCGTTCGCAAAAATTAAATCAGTTAGACGGCACTCTCTGGATGAACAAAGCCGTCATTGCTGAGTCATGCAGTATGCATGTCACAAAAATTAAGGATTAAATCTTTATCTCTTCGAACTCTCCCTGTTCATTCCCTCTCGAGGAGAGCTTCCTGTAGAGCAGGTATATTCCAACCAGACCAAGGAACATCAGGGCGGCTATCAGAATGAAGGTCAGGTCAACCCCCTCAGAACCCTCACTATCATCATTGAATTCATCGTTATAGGCATCCCAGTCAAAGTCGTCTTTAGGCTCCGCTTGGGCTTCGGTCCTTGCGGCGTCTAT
>CAZIAB010000042.1:0-7371 GCA_964537525.1 uncultured archaeon | reverse complement strand
AGATTGCTATATCAAGGAACATTTCAGGGAGATGGAGGCTCCTGGGCTGGGGCGAACTCAAGTAGTCAAACTGTTTCATTTCTTCTTTTTCCGTACACGCTTTTTGCGGAAGCCGGAAGGCTCCTGTAAAAGGGTGTTTTCTTTTCCTTTAATTTTTCTGTAGGGCACTTCCTTCCTGTAGACCGCCTTGTATCTCTTCTTCTTCCTCTCAAAGGTTTCCTCCTTGTCGTCTGTCATGCTCAACCACATGCTCCTGATGAGTATTCGTTGCCGAAGTTGGCTCCTACAAGGACGAGGTCGAATATGTCAATCTCCCCGTCAGAGTTCAGGTCCGCGTCCGGGTCCCAGCCCGTGTCAGATGACCCTTCCCCGAAGTGGCTGCCTACCAGGGAGAGGTCCTGTATGTCAACGCAGTCGTCCCCCTTGGTGTCACCAAGGCAGAGGAGGTCCTCTCCGTCGCAGTTCTGGTCTATCCCGTCCGGGGGGCAGGTCTCTGTCCCCGGGTCTCCGGGAGTGGCATCGCACTTTGTTGAAGTGTCTGTATCGCATATATAGGTGCCCGTGTTCTCGCAGGCTCCGATTCCGACAGTGCAGGATTCCCCGAGCTCTGGCCAAAGCTCATCCGTTTCATCGTTGCAGTCATTGTCAATACCGTCGCATATCTCATCGCTTCCATAGACCGCGCCTGTGCAGGCTCCCCATAAGCCGCCGGAGCATGTCATTGTCCCGTACTCGCACTCCCCTGTCTCGTTGTCCGGACCGCAGTCCCTTGTCTCATCTTCCAGGCAGAACTTTATTTCTGCGGTCCCGTTGGCAACTGAAGAGGATATAGGCTGGCTGTTCACGTCAGAGAGCTTCAGGTTGGATATGTTGAGATAACTGGTCCCGCCATATGTTGCGGTGAGGTTTATTGTTGCAAGTGTCCCGTCTCCTGATGCGCCCGTCCCCACTCCCTGGCGGGTGCAGGCATAGTTCCTTATCTCGCCATCAACGGATGTATCAGCGCTTGTGCAGTATACGTCCACTGTTCCACCCTCGCTAAGGAAATCACCGTCTTCCATCAGGTCGAAGTCTATGATGCCGGAACTGTAAAGCACATCGAACTGGAATCCGTAGAGGCCGGAAACACCTGATATCCTTATATCTATGCTGAAGTCTTCCATGTCAAGTATCATGACGTCCTGGGAGCTGGGGTATACGCTCACTGTCTGGGCGGCTGCAACTGAAGAAAACAGAAGAAAAACAGAGACTGTGACCAAAACCATTGGGGCTTTCATGATATCATGCCTATCCGGCAACCACCTGGCCGCCCGTTGCCTCCGGGGCTATGCTCTCTGCACTGGAATCGGCGAACTTGACGTTCGAGAGCGTTATTTGGCTCGTCCCCGCAGAGAGGACCGTGAATGTTACGGTTGCGAGGGTACCTGTCCCGCTGACCTCTCCCCTCTGTGTCCTGGTGCAGGCATAGTTCTTTACCAGGCCCTCGGTGTCTGTCTTTGGTGTGACGCAGAAGGTGTCGTCTGCGCCGTTCTTGTTGAGGAAAGTCCCCTCTGATATGCTCTCGAATCTGATGATGGACGGGTCATACTCCATGTTGAACTGGAAGCCGAAGAGCGTCTCTGCCTCGGATGCGATTATGTCAATGCTTACCGTGTCCCCTATGCCGGCTGTCGAGGTGGCGGGGCTAACGCCAACCGAAATCGGGCCCGCCACGACCGGGGTCTGGTTCTGGTCATTTGGAGGCACATAGGGGTTTTCCGGGATTCCTGAAAATAGGAAATATGCCGCAGCAATGGAAACTACCGCCACGACGGCGATAACGGCGATAAGGACTGTTCTGTTCATGCCGCCAATCTTTGATGACGGCCTGGAAGGCGATGGCTTCTCCGGTTCCTTCTTGTAACCAGCCTGGAACTCGTTCAGGGCGCCTTCTACCTTTACCTTGTCCCATCCCGCGCTCATTAGGGCCTTTCTCACTCCGTCAGGACCGGACTTTTTTATGTTGCTTCTTATGTAGTCCACCAACTCCTTGTTAGCCATATTTATTCTTTGTTTTAGCACCCTTAAATATCGGGAATCAGTAAACGTTGCCGAATTTCCTGCCCACCGCCACGAGGTCGTATATGTCTATGTTATTTCAGTTCCTCGTGCGCATAGATGTAATCCTCTTCATATCTGCCGTATCTGAGGTCCTGAGAGAAAAACTCTATCCAGGAGCCGTTTGCAATAAGGGCGTTATCGATTGCCTGCCTTATGGTTTCGTTCTCTCCCTCGGGAAGCCTGTTTACGACGTGGAGCATCTGCCATCCGGTTTCTGTCTCATCCGAGGAATCCTTAACAAGGTCTATTACCTCGGCAAGGGAGAAGCATTTCTGTCCATTGCTCTTGTTTATTTCACAATTCTCAACAAGCGTCTGGAACCAGACACCATTCAGGAATTGCGGCATTATGTGGAAACGGTTTCCGTATCTTGTCAGGCCATAACCAACGAGCTCGAATGCCAAATCAGATGACCTTTCTCCGGGAAGAAGGTCGCTGGTGCTGAATGACAGATGCTTCTGGGGGAAGATTCTGGCGGTAGAGTCAATCATCCTTTTCCAGGCATTCGCATATATCTCATAGGTATATCCCGCGTCCATTAGCCTTTGGATTTCTGATTCTGTGCAGGGCTCTATAACCTCATCGCTCGGTCTCAGCTCGGTCGCTGTTGCATGCTTTAGATTCGGACCGGCAATGGCAATATAGTTAATGGTTTGGTTGTTCCCATATCTTTCGCTCAGGTTGGAAAGGAATTCCTCCCACTTATCCAGATAATAGTCATCCCAAGGGAGGGGGGCATATTCTATACGGTCAACATCTCCGACAAGGTCGGTTTTCTGCCTGTACATGAATTTGACTGCCCCGTCCCCATCTCCCTGGCCGCAGCCGTCATCATCGCCCTCGCCGTAAACCCATTCAGGGGTTGCAGAGCCGGGCCTCACCTGCAGATTGACTTTTTTACCCCTCTGGGCGACCCTTCCCACAACATCATCCAACTGGGACCAGTCGTGCTGGTCATCCTCTGGCTCTGTCTGATACCAGGGAATGATTAGCGTTATCCCATCCACATATGGGTAATCCAGGATATTTTCTTGGGCTACAGACTGGTCAAAAAATCTCAGTATGGGAACGAAATTGAAAACCCCCTTAGCAAAAGGCCTGAGTGCCATAAAGGGGACTGAATCGCTCCAATTGCCGAAGTTTCCGTAGGTATCCCTGGCCTTAATCCTGAAATAATAATTTCTGAACGTTATGTTATTGGCTAGCCAAACGAGCCAGTATTGTGAAACGGTTCTCTCAGCCTCTATTTCAGGGCTCAGGAAAAGGGGGTCATCATCTATCTGGAATACATACCCATCAATATCTTCACTCCCTGGCTGGGTATCATCCCAGTCGAACTTATAGGGGATGTCTACTGTCTCTCCCTCAACTGGATAGGTTGCCTGAGGGGTTTCTGGCAGGGCATAGCGCTCCTTGCCGAAGTTCCTGCCCACTGCAACGAGGTCATAGATGTCAACCGAGCCTTCTCCTGTTATGTCTGCACCAGGTATCTGAATATCCTGGCCTGTCCTTCCTAGATTTGAGCCCACTGCAGATAGGTCCTGGATATCCACGATCCCATCATCGATGACATCTCCACGGTATTCATCACAGATTCCATCGGCCAGGCAGTCCAGGTCTTCAGCGCATCCGCAGACCTGGCATCTGTCTATCAGGATGCCCTCATCGCAGTATTCCGGGATGTTAGCCGAGCACTCTCCAAAGAGGGTTCCGTCAGAGCATGAATCCTGTGCAGACACTGTTCCCGTTAGAAAAAGAAGGGTTATCAGGCTGGAAAGAATCATAGAGGTGGGTATAGAACTGCTTTCATGTCCCATGTTAATTATTTGGTTTTCTGGCTTTTATGATTAAAATCAGTAAACATTCCCGAAGTTCCTGCCCACCGCCACGAGGTCGTAGATGTCAACCACACCATCAGCTGTTATGTCTGCCTCGGGCGGGTCTATGTCTGGACCTGTCCTTCCGAGGTTGGTGCCGACTGCGGTGAGGTCATAGATGTCTACCTCACCGTCGCCGTCGACGTCGCCCGGGCTTCCGGCGGTTCCTGTCCCGTATGCGCCTTCGCCATAGTCACCTGAACCGTACGTTTGGCTGAGCGCAGTGGGTTGAAAAATCAATATAGCAAAAAGGGCGATAATGATTGATGCGAGCATATTTCTGGCTTTCATATGAACTCCTCAGGCAGTGTTCTTGCTGACGTCGCAATACCAGTCGGTTCCGTCGAAGACGCAGGTCATGTGGTCTCCGTTTTTTGGCGACCAGTCCGCGCCACCGTTTCCCTTCAGGTTCGTGCCCGTGAAATCTATAGTCGTGTTGCCATCGCCAAAAACAACAACTATCCTCTGCTGCGGAACACCGTCGTCAAACATCGTAATGGCAGTTCCCCCGGAATTGTTCGTCTTGAAAATTCCTCCGTCTTCTATGCTGGGTGTGGTATCTCCATCGGTAAATGTAGGAATTGTCAAGCCAATGGTAGGGGCGATCTTGTTCCCCGAAATGTAATTGTCATGCGCCCTGACGTTGGTGATGCTCCCTCCACCATTCGTATTTACTTGGATTCCGTAAGTTTGTGTCGGGGTTTCTTGGTCGTCATACAAAAAGTTATTTCTTATTCGCACATCTTTTATCACACCGCCGGTAGCATACAGATATATGGCCGCGCCGTCTTGGCAGTTTTTGATAATGTTCCCCTCGATGATGCATCGGTCTCCCCCTTTAGTGACACAGATTCCGTGATGGATGGCGTTTTCAATCCTATTCCCAATAATGATATTGTCCTCACCGGCGTTGAAAATACCCCTGGTGAACGTTGAAGACCCCCCTTGCGTTTGCCTGCAAGCATTTCCTATTACCAGACATCCATCGGCCTCGTTCAACTCTAGCAGCATCCCTGATATGTTCTCTGCGACATTGCCTATAATTAACACCCGATCCGCTTTGGTGTACATCGCATTTGTCCCGTGGGGAGTATCAGGAAAATCACAAAATGTGTTAAAACCAACAACCCCGTCGTGGCCAGAATATACATTGACTGCCGATGCTTCGCTGGTAAGTTGATTGTAAAAATAGTTGTTGGTAATAATGAAATTCGTCGGTGGATAGGGATCGTCCGAAATGACCTGCACTCCACCGGTACCCAATATGTTCTTAAATGTATTGTTGATAACACGGAAGTTTTTTGACCCTATGACCTTTACCCCCATCCCAAAATTGTTTGTATCGATGCCGGACTTTCCACAATCCGCAAGGCGACACCTGTCAACAGTAAATCCATCGGTGCCGTTAAATCTTATGCCATCATACATGGTATCGTGAACGTGCACATTGTAAACCTTCGCATCATGGCAGGCATAAAAATAAAGTCCATGGGTTCCGGAACTTTGGTTTGCCATGTTCCCATCGACAACAAGGTCATGAACGGTTATTCCAGAGCAAAAGTTTAAATCAAGAACGTTTGAGCTTGAAGATGCCTTCAGCTTGATAATGGTCTTCTCACCGTTTCCTTCAATAGTCATTTCCCTGTTGGCATATACGAAACTAATACCCGAAACCATATATGTTCCTGACGGGAAATGCAGTCTTGCCGGGTTGGTGTTTATGGCGTTCTGGATTGCCTGCGTATCATCCGTTACACCGTCCCCCTTTGCGCCGAAATCCTTCACGCTCACGGTCTCGGCAACGCCCTTCAGGGTGCCGTCATCCCTGTGGCTTACGCTTAGGAATTCGTTTAGGATGCTTCCCCACGTGTTCGCGTCCTCGCCTACGTGTGGTAATCTTGCCATGGCTATCCCTTCCTGCCGCCATAGAAGCTGTTCCCGTATGAGTTGTCTTCCCTGTCCTGCTTCCTGATTTCGAGGAATTTCATGGGATTCATACTGGAAACCGCTGCCGCAAGCGAGACTCCCCCGGCAAGGGCGATGAATTCCCTTCTCGTAACCTTCTTCTTCAACATCTAACCCAACACCCGATGTAGAGGCCAAAAGGAGGCCTATGTTAATTATTTGTCTTTTCTTTAATAAAAAACCTGCTCGAGAATATGCTTATTTCGTACAGGATTATGAGCGGCAGGGCAACCAGGACCTGTGTTATGGGGTCAGGCGGCGTAATCAGGGCTGCAATGACGAACATCCCAATAATCAGATATCCCCTGTTTTGCTTGAGATAATCCCTTTCTATTATTCCAAGGAACAGGAGCATGCTCAGTATTATAGGCGTCTGGAACACCAGGCCCATCAGTATGCACGTGAAGACCACGAAGGACATGAAATAGTTTATGTTCCAGAGGTTCTCCACCCCGGCCGGGCCCGCCATGCCTGAGAAGAACCATACTATGACCCTTATAAGAACAAAATATGAGAAGGCGATGCCCAGGATGAACAGCAGCAATCCCAAAAAGAGCCCTACCTTCACTGCCCTGGTCTCGCCCTTCTCCAGCGCAGGCCTTATGAAGGAGTATGCCTGATAGAGTAGAACCGGCATTGAGGCAACGATTCCTATGAATATCCCGGCATTTATCTGCATGTAAAACAGGTCAAGCGGGTGGGTCACTATGAGGTTCACGTCAGATAAGCCTATTAGGTCATTGGTTATGTGGTTCAGTATCTGCTTGCTGAAGAGGAACCCCAGGACCGAGAAAATACCAAGTACTGCTATTACGACAATTATTTTTTTCCTGAGCACCTCTATGTGCTCAAGCACGGATTCCTTTTCAATGGCCAAAGGAGGACACCCTTAAAATCTCATTCACAGCCTCACTGCTCTTGTTTCCACACGTTCTTGATAGCCCTGGCCCGTGTCATTATTTCTGGTCTGACTGCTTTGTCTTTTTCTTCTTTTCCAGATTATCCGAGGCCTTCTTGTATTCCTTCACGGATTTGCCGAGCGCCTTTGCGAGTCCGGGAAGCTTCTTAGGTCCCAGAATGAGAAGTGCTATTGCCAAGATTATCAGGAGTTCGGGCACGCCAATCATTTCATCACCTGTAATATTATTGTAGAGACGTGTATATATTGGTATTCAACCATTGGCATCTGTGTGATTAAAATCAGTAGCCGAAGTTCCTGCCCACCGCCACGAGGTCGTAGATGTCAACCGAGCCGTCTCCGGTGATGTCCGCCTCCGGGGGGTCTATTGAGGAGCCTGTGTTGCCGAGGTTGGTTGCCACAGCGGTAAGGTCGTAGATGTCAACAACGCCGTCACTGACCCCCTCAGGTCCGGTGACGTCGCCCTGGTCTGGCGGAGACGTGCAGCTGCCGTCTGGCTGGCATTCCATA
>CAZIAB010000041.1:0-7500 GCA_964537525.1 uncultured archaeon | reverse complement strand
TTATATATCACGCCTACAAATATCAATAAATTTGCTCCCGAGGGGGGTTTTCGTTATCGGAAACCGAGCGATTTAATCTGCTAGGTTTACGAGACGTGCCTGAAAGAGATTCCAGCAATTGGCGTCTGTGCAGGGCACGCGATTTTAAGGAGGTTTTACGAATGACAGAAGCATATTGTGTGAAGTGCAGGAAAAAGGTCCAGATGAAGGATGAGCAGGCAGTGACCATGAAGAACGGAAAGAAGGCAAAGAAGGGTCTCTGCCCAAGCTGCGGAACAAAGGTCTTCAGAATAGGCGGATAAGCCAAGCAATGTTTTTGAACGGGCAGAAATGCCCACCCCATTTTATTCAAGGCTAGTCATACCATTATACTAAAAATAAAATTATGGCGCAATAATCAATCGCCATAACAACCCATGGAACAGGAAAGCCTTTTCATATGTGGGTCCAACGATATAATTGTTTCAGGCATAGACCAGATAGCCCCAGAACCTACAGTTTGTTTAATCCTTTCCGAATCATACCCAACCTTCTCATTCTTCTCCTGCTTTTCTATTGTACCATCATATCCTTCAGCCATATTATCACCCACCTTATCACCGAACAGTGACAATTATATGTCACTTATAAGTAGTAACACTTCAGTATTTAAATACCTTTCGGTGGTGAAAACAAGGGCGATTTGTGCCGGTTCCGATAGAAAATAACCCTCTTACTTGACAACACAGCCCTTTCAATCCAACAACAGGAGCACATGCTTCCGTTTTTGGTTGAGCTTTTTGTCAATAATTATTATTCGTTGCGGTTACCTGCCTTGTGGTTACCTGGCGGATTTTTTAACTGTAAAAAGGTCACTTGAAACCAATACCAGCGTAAGCAACGACCTCCCCAAGGTCTCCTGTAATCTTACCGGAATCCGTGTAGTCAATGAGCTCTGCCTTCCATCCAAGTTCCCTTGCAGCTGAAATAAGGACGGCTATCGGAGCGTATCCACAAACTGAGCCGTCATGTGAAAGAGAGCGGAACAGCTTCCTGGTGTCAATCCTCTTTATCGCTTCTATCGCCTCCATATCCCTCTTCCTCGCTGCCTCGGCGCTTATGAAATGAGAGAAGTCAGAGCTCGCAACAATCCTGACCTCACTGTTGTTCTTTACTATCCCTGCAATAATCCTTCCAAGGCTGTCAAGCCTCTTCATGAAGGAATCACCATACCCGTAGGAGAGTATGGTGATAGGAACGAATGATATCTTCCCGAAGAAGTGCTGGAGGAAAGGAAGAATGACCTCTATGGAGTGCTCCTGCCCATGGGCAACCTCATCAGGTTCAGCCCCGTCGAATTTCATTATTGCCTCGGAAAGTTCATGGTCAACAGGAACCATTCCCAGCGGGGTCTCCCATGAGCCTGATGAGTAGACGGCAAAATTAGCGCCCAGCCCCGTATGGTTGGGCCCGAGAACGATGAACCTCTTCCCGGGCTTCATTGAGCCAATCGCCTTGGCCGCGACCCTCCCCGAATAAACATAACCGGCATGCGGGGAGACGCATCCCAAGAAGCCCTTGTCTGACACTCCTTTGGACATTTCCTTAAGGCTTTTGGTCAGGTTCTCCTTATCCCAGTCATAAAAACTGCCCGCAGCAACCGCACCGCGCTCCATAATAAATAGTTGCTGCCATATCTTAAAAAGGAGGAATCGGGGTCCCCGGGGACCCCAAGCAAACTTAATCTCAGCCAACGTATGTCAGCTCGTCCTCGCCCTTCTCTGACTTCTTCACCACCCTCTCTGCCTTGAGGGTGTCCGAAATCTTCTCGTAGAACCTCACCATGTTCTCGTTTATCGATGGCTTGCTGTTCTTCATGGATTCCGTGAGGTCGGTCCTCGTCACGCTCTTTGCCTTGAAGTTCTTCCTCAGGGCGTTGAGGGCGGCCTCCCTCACCATCGCCTCGAGGTCAGCGCCCGAATACCCATCAGTCTCCTTCGCGAGCCTGGTGAGAATCTTCTCCTTATGCGCATCAATCTTCCTGCTGAGCTCCTTCTTCCTGCTCTCGCTCTTCTCCTTTTGCAGCTTCTCCATGAGCTCTGCCGTTCCCTCGAGCGGCATGCTCTTCGTGTGTATCTTCAGTATCTCCAGCCTTGCCTTCTCGTCCGGAGCGCCGACCAAGACCTGCCTGTCAAACCTTCCCGGCCTCAGGACCGCCTGGTCCAGCATGTCAGGTCTGTTGGTAGCGGCTATCACCACGACATTGTGAAGCTCCTCGAGTCCTGACATCTCTGTCAGTATCTGGGAAACGATGTTCTCGTGGACCCTCGTTCCCACCTCCAGGCCTCTCCGCGGGGCAATGGAATCCATCTCGTCAAGGAAGATTATCGTGGGAGCTACCTGCTTAGCCCTCTTGAATATCTCCCTTATGTGCTTCTCTGACTCACCGACCCACTTGCTCATTATCTCAGGCCCCTTTATGGATATGAAGTTCGCCCCTGACTCGTTGGCGACCGCCTTGGCGAGCATGGTCTTCCCTGTCCCCGGAGGCCCATACAGCAGGACGCCGGTCGGAGGCCGGATTCCCATCCTGGTGAACGCCTCAGGATTCTTCAGCGGCCACTCGACCACCTCCTTCAGGCTCTGCTTGACAGATTCCAGCCCGCCAACGTCATTCCATGTGACCTTGGGTATCTCCACCATGACCTCCCTCATCGCAGAGGGCTCGACCACCTTGAGCGCTTCCTGGAAGTCCTCCTTGGTCACCCTCAGGTCCTCGAGAATCTTGACCGGAATCTCCTCATGCTCCTTCCAGGATATCTCAGGGAGGTTCCTCCTGAGAGCGAGCATCGCTGCCTCCTTGGCGAGGGCAGATATGTCAGCTCCCACGAACCCGTAGGTAACGGAAGCCAGCCATTCCTTGTCAACGTCCTCTGCCATCGGCATGTTCCTTGTGTGTATGTCCAGCATCTCCCTGCGTCCCCTCTGGTCAGGGACGCCTATCTCAATCTCCCTGTCAAACCTTCCAGGTCTCCTGAGGGCAGGGTCTATCGCGTTATGCCTGTTGGTTGCCGCAATCACGATTACCTTGCCCCTCGATTTCAGGCCGTCCATCAGGGTAAGAATCTGTGACACAACCCTCCTTTCAACCTCTCCCGAAACGTCCTCCCTCTTGGGAGCAATCGCGTCTATCTCGTCAAAGAATATTATCGACGGAGCGTTCTTCTCCGCGTCATCGAAGACCTTCCTGAGGTTCTCCTCTGACTGGCCATACCACTTGCTCATTATCTCTGGCCCGTTTATCACGGTGAAGTTCGCACCTGACTCGTTGGCGACCGCCCTCGCAAGCAGGGTCTTGCCAGAACCTGGCGGCCCGTAGAGAAGAATCCCTTTCGGCGGCTCTATCCCGAGCCTCGTGAAAAGCTCCGGATGCCTGAGCGGGAGCTCTATCATCTCCCTGACCTTCTTTATCGCGTCGTGCAGCCCACCGATATCCTCGTACGTTATCGTAGGGATGAATCTGTCCTCTATGTCAACCGCTTCTGGCTTTATCTCAACGTCCGTAGCGTCCGTTATCCTTACCGGGCCCTCCGGGGTGGTTGATACCACCATCAGCTTCGTCTCCCCTGGTATGGGGGTGAAGAACATATCCTCGAGATTCATGCCGAAGAAATCCTCGAATGGCGAGTTGCTCCTCTGCTTCACGACAGGGAACGGGGTGATTATGTCCTTCTTCGTGACAGGCCTCATGTACAGGTTCTTCTTCATGAGGTCAGGATTCACCTGGAGGATTATCCCCTTCTGCGCAGGGGCAAGGACCACCCTCTTCGCGTCCTTGATCTCTGCCCTGGAGACCTTCACGGTCTCTCCTACACCTATGTCAGTGTTCCTCCTGGTCAGGCCGTCCATCCTTATTACGTTGAGCCCCACGTCAGCGGGATAAGCCCTCACGGCTATGGCAGCGCTCTCCTCCTTTCCCCTGATGGAAACCACGTCACCTTCCTTTACACCGAGCCTGCTCATGGTCTTGGTGTCAATCCTCACTATTCCTCTCCCGAACTCTTCCCTGTTGGTGAGCTCACCCACCTTAAGGTTTACCGACTCTGTCATCTCAATCACCCCATCTTTAATCTTTGTCATATGCATACTGTGCGACTATCCAATGCCGAACACCCTCCGGGGTCCGGCCGTTTATCTTTAATCTTTGTCATATGCATACTGTGCGACTGTGAAATACTGCTTAATCATCATTATATTTTCTCTGGTTGACTATGCAGTATTATTATCATGATTCTTTTTATTCTTCCCTCCTGTGCCTCCTCTCGACCCTGAGTATTATGGAATGGCGCGTCCTTATCACGTCCAGCTCTGGCTCGTCCCTTATGGTCTGGATTATCTTGACATACCTCTTCACTGTAACGTTATGGAGGCCGGTCTTCTTCGCAATCTGATTGATGGACATTGCCTGCCTCTCCTTCTCGAGTATCTTGAACATCTGCTCGATTATTTCCAGCGGGTCGCGCCTCATCGTTTCGCCTTCCTATCCTATATACCCCGTTTCTTCCCTGTCAAACCCGTCAACGAAGGTTATCTCAGGCTCTCCAGGAAGCTCAGGACCTTCATGGTTTATTATCTCCTTTGCCACCTCGTTGAAGTTCCTCGATATCCTCGTGACAGCATGCTTCTCCCCGAACGCCTCGCTGCATATAGCATAAGTAAGCTTCTTCGCTCTCACCTCGTCAAGTACCCCCAGCGTGTGGAGGTATTCATGGAGCAGGACAGAGAACGCATAGGGCTTGAACATCTCGGGCCTTATCCTCGATATCCTCTTGAGCACCGAGCTGTTGAGTATTATCGCGTTGGAGCCCGCCTGGTGAAATCCTCCTATGAATCCCTGCTGCGCAATCCCCATGTCAGACAAGCCCAACATGAGCCCGGCCCTCTCGTTGTTAAGAGTCATCCTTACCGCATCCTTGACTATCCCGAACAGCTCATCCACCTTCTCTGCCTT
Source organism: uncultured archaeon (assembly GCA_964537525.1). Classification (GTDB taxonomy): domain Archaea; phylum Aenigmatarchaeota; class Aenigmatarchaeia; order QMZP01; family QMZP01; genus CAYMDJ01. Next base: position 2,510 of record CAZIAB010000041.1, on the reverse strand, counting down.
CTCGAACTTCTCTGTAAACTCCTTCTTAGACATCACTTCGCCCTCCAATTGTTTAAGGAGCCGGCTTTGTTCATCCAGTACAAGCCGGCAGTCTAACATCCCCTTGAATCTAGAGCCGCACCCAAGGGGCACGGCCATTAATACAATGAAATATATAGACCTTCTAGTTTAAATACTTTTCGGTTATAATGCCATATTCTATACATTATAGTGTATAAATACACTCAGAAAAGTGGAGAAAGGGTTCTGTTGCGATGCGGGGCTTTTCCCAAAACTGCTATCATGCTAACCAAAAGTAATCAAATCGTATGAGTATGATTGGTTAACAGCCAATTATATGAGGGAAAGAGCAAATGATTTCCGCCATAGGAGAAACATTTTACCTAAATTTAGAATTTTTATTTCCAATTATCTTCTGATTCATTTTATTCCACATTAAGAGAGGCAAAATTTTCTGTATTTCTTCTGTTGTATATTTATGGCTATTCCATTTATATTCATCTATAAAATCACTATAAACCTTCTGGGAGGCATCATATGCTTCTTTGGCAGTCCTTCCTTTTAGCAATTCTTCTGGAACTATGAGCGCACTTCTCATTTGCGGGGTAGCGAATCTATCTTTTAATGGTTTAGTAGTAGTAGCCCCATCCAACCAAAAAACAAAAACATCATCATAGCCAATAAATACATCAGCTTTTGAATTTCTACCTAATTTACTGCTTGAAGAACAGGTGAATGAATGAACAATTCTGGAATCCAATAGATTATCATTATTCCCTAGTTTTATTATCACTTCATCATTGTGTCCACATATACAGTCATCTGCACCATGTCCATTAAATATCAAAAATCTCGGATTTTCCTTTTTGATTGTATATGAAACATGACTTTCATTTACCCGGTAATTAGATATTATTTTATGACTTAAAGAATTTCTATTTATTATAGGAATTAGTGTGTTTTTATTCCATTCAGAAACACAATGTGTTGTAGCATCGTAATCAGGCAATGTCAATAATATAGACATTATAAATCACTTTTTTAAAGACCTTAAATAATTCATGTAAATGTTAACCACTTTTTCTCCAACACTGTCATTTTCCCTTATATGTTTAATTAAATCATCTCTGCTTAATGGTCTTACACTCATACCTATTGATAATAAACCATTATCTGGTAGAGATTTTAACAATTCAATTACAGTTTCTCTCTCTATTTTTGATGGCATATGAATCATATTATTTTTAGTTTTTTAAGTATTATGTATATTTTCTTACCTTTTTCGGTATTGTTTGATAATTCATGATATGCAACTTCCCATGTTATAGGTTCACCATCAAGTGATAAAACAATTTGTTTTCTTATATGTGGCGGAAGGTTTGAGTATACCCGAAAAAAGTCATCGTATGGCATATAAATACCCTACATGTTTAATATGGTGGCTTATAATATAAATTAGTTTTTATCACTAATCACTTTTTCGCCTCAACATAGATAATCATTTCGCTTCTCTTGGCTTCAAGCTTCCAGGAATCTGTCTGTTACTCCTCGGCTTGCGACTGAACAAATATGACCGAGTCTCTGGCGTCTGTAAGCCGAGAAATATAAGCGGGGGTCGCCCCCCAAAAAGGTTGGAGAGGTTTACCTTAGCTTCTTTGTCCTCTCGATTCCTACCTTCTTGACAACGGGCTTCCATACCTGAGACGGAAGCCATGACACCTTGCTGGATGCAGGGACTGAAACCTTCTTCCTTGAACCCTTGAATACGTGAACTGTGTAGGTCCTGTCCTTGTTCCTTCTTCCCCTCTCCCTTAGTCGGATGTCAGCATAGCCCCTTGTTGCAGCCTTCAGAGCTGCCTGTCGCGGCTGTCGTCCGGTGAAGGTAGCTACTTCCTTGCCGCTCTTGATAAGCTTGTAATACTTCTTTGAAGCGGCCCTTCTTTTTGCCATTTAATCACCTCAATAGTACGCATTATATTGGTTTGCTATATTGTTAACGAACTTCCTTATAAATGTATCGCATGATATCGGTTTATTGTCGATTTTTTCCTCCTCTCCAATGACAACTCTGCAAGCTATTGGTTTTGAAAACCCTCCCTCAACCCCCCGGGAAGGTTTTAAGGAAGCAATCCCATAGATAATAGATATGTTTCTCATAGCAAGGCCCCTGGAATTCGAGTCAAGGAGGCCAATCGTATTCCTAAATTCAGATGACGCTGACGAGCTGGGCCTCAAGCCCATGGACAGGATAGAGCTGGTCTTCAGGGACACCGTGGAAGTCGGGATAATAAACATAGCAGAGCACTTCATCCAGAGGGGTGAGATAGGCCTGTTCAGAATCCTTCAGGAGAAGCTCAACGTCAGGATGGGCGAGAAGATAAAGGTAAAGCCCACGCTCCCGCCCGATTCCATAGTCGCAATCAAGAGGAAGATAGCAGGAAAAACCCTCTCACATAATGAGATAAAAAACATAATCAATGATGTTGTCAAGAGCCGTTTATCTGACATAG
>CAZIAB010000040.1:0-7572 GCA_964537525.1 uncultured archaeon | reverse complement strand
GGTGTTCGTCATAGGCGGAATCATTGAGATTGTGGAATCCTCCAGGCGCCTGAGGAAAATCCAGGACCAGGTCGAGAAGATAAACAAAAGGTTGGGGAGGTAACCACCTCAGGAACACAACAATCTTATAAAATATTTCTGCCAACGTTAATGTGACTATTATGGATGCAGCAGCAGAAGCTTATTATGAAATGGCAGAAATGATTGCAAAATACGAACCAGACCTCAAAAGGGATGAGAGGATGGACCCAACAAGAAAGCTCTAAACCGACCTTGAAATCATGGAATCGGGCAATGAATTGCTCATCACCGGAATAAACGCCACCGGACCCATTCACCAGGGACGTGAAAGCATTATAGCCTCATTGGAAGACATGTATGCTGTAACCGTCCTGGTTCTGGACCCAAGGTCTGATATATTCTCCAAGAGGGCTGAAAAAGAGGGTGACGTAGTCGGAAGGATTCTGTCAGAGATGGGAGCAACCTTCGGCATACTACATGACATTGCCCATAAGCTGAAAGACCCCGAAAGACTGGACATAGGAAAACTGACCATAGGTTTGCATAGATACCCGTTCTGCGCCACAGTGACTGGTTACGCAAACGAGGGTGACAGAATGCAGGTAAACATATATCCAGAGGGCCGGGACGTGAGGGGCTTGACAGGAAAGACGTACCAGCTACACAGTGCAGATACGCCCGAACTCTTTGGTTTAGGAGAACAATATTTCAGTGCTTTGCGGGAATCAAGCACTCTTGTTCGTGTTTCTGATTTAGGAGAATTCAGAAAAGAATTGCGCAGAACAGGGCAAGAGAGATACAACATTTAAACCACCCCTACAATTTCTATCCATGATGCCAAAAGAGGTTACGAGGAAGGGAAAGCAGCTTTTCACAGAATCCCTCGTTCCGGGAGACAAAACCTTTGCAAAATCCATCCATAAGAAGGGCGGGAAAGAGTTCAGGGAGTGGAATCCATACAGGAGCAAGGCAGCCGCTGCCATACTCTCTGGGATAAAGGATTTCCCCCTGAAGAGCGGCGACAAGATTCTCTACCTGGGGATTGCATCAGGCTCCACAGCGTCGTTCTTCTCTGACATAGTCGGGCCGGAAGGAGTGATATACGGTGTGGAGATATCCGAGAGATGCATGAGGGACCTCAACCCCATTGCAGAGAAGAGAGGGAACATCGTCCCGATACTTGCCGATGCCAGGAAGCCGGAGACCTATTCCTGGGTGGAGAGGGTTGACCTGGTCTTCCAGGACGTCGCCACCAACGACCAGTCAGAGATACTAATCCGCAACTGCAGGGAGTTCCTCAAGCCCGGCGGACATGCGATGATTGCGATAAAGTCCCGCTCCATCAACGTCGTGAAGAAGCCGGAGCAGGTCTACAAGGAAGAGCTCAAGAAGCTCACCTCCTTCTTCAAGATAATCGACAAGGCCAGGCTGGACCCCTACGAGAAGGACCACCTCTTCGTCCTCATGAGGAAGAAATCACAGCTTACGGACGCTAACGCTTAGTTATATTTGTTCAGTCGCAAGCTGTGGAGCAACACGCAAAAATTACATTAGTTATTTTCCGCAAACGCTTTTGGGAACAACTAATATTCGTTCCTATTACCTGCCTATTGGTTAATTAGCGAAGCCATTAACAGTAAAAGGGTTTATTTGGCGTTTTTCACGAACCGTGTTATGAACTTGTCCCAGTCAGAAACGATTCCTGCTGCTGCTTTTTCATGCCCTCCGCCAGAACCAAGACCCCTGACGGATTTCTTGACTATGCCCCCGAGGTTCAGTTTCGTGTTGTGACCACGGACAGAAAACTTCCAGCCCTGGGGGTTGGCCTTCCTTATTATTATGATTCTGTCAGGAAACTCCAGCCCGAAATGGTTGGCGACCATGGAGGTTATGCTGTATGCAGATTTTATCTCGTATGACCATATCCTCTTGGTGTGCTCGACGTGCTCCTTCTGGAAGCCGCCCGTGACGAACGTGAACTCCTCGTGGAAGTCCTTCCTGAGCTTCGAGAGCTTGCTGTTCCCTGCAAAGTCCTCGAACCCTTCTCCCTCCTTGAGCGCCTTCAGGCAGGTCCCTGCCCCCTTCAGGCCGTTCATCGTTATCGCGGCGGATATGGTCTCCACCGCATCCATTATCCTGGAATCCCTGGTTCCTTTCTTCAGGAGGTAGGGAAACTCCTTCTTTGACTCACCGATTAGCTTCCCGCACCACTTCTCTCCCATGTCGCCTATCACCCCCGCAGCTGCCATCCAGAGCAGCGGTCTGACCTCAAGCTTCATTGCTTCGAGCATCCTGTATATCATGCAAGCAGCCGGTATGTACACTCCGGGCTCATGGAACCTCGGGTTTACGTGGAGAATCCCGGGGTTCATGTTCCTCTCAAAGATGTGGTGGTCTATTATGCCCATCCTTATGCCAGGGACCTCCTTCCTTAATCTCCTTATGGCCTTGATTTCCTGGTCCAGCGGGAGGTCCAGAGCAAGAAGGACGTCAGGCCTCTTTTCAATCAGGAACTTGAGGAAATCATCCGTTATCCCGGGTCCCTTCCTGGGGATGAATTCCGCCCCAGGGAAGAGCCTCGCGACCATCGCCGCGGAACAGACTCCGTCAGGGTCCGCATGATAAAGAACAATCCTCCTTCCCCTGTCCTCTAACAGAGCTCTGAGATAGTCTTTCTCCTCCGCTGAAAACCACTTTTCCATACTCTGTTATAAACCGGCTGATTAAAATAAGGATATGAATTCTGCGGATGGAAAGAGGGCGGTCAGGATAGCGAGGAAAGCGGTAGAGGAATGGGTGAAGAACAGGAAGAAGCTGGAGACGAGGGATTACCCCCGCTCGTTCGAGGAGAAGAGGGGAGTGTTCGTTACCCTGCACACATACCCAAACAGGGAGCTTAGGGGATGCATCGGCTTTCCCGAACCCGTCCACCACCTGATACATGGCATAATAGAGGCAGCCATGCACGCCTGCGAGGACCCCAGGTTCCCTCCCGTCTCCCCAGAAGAGCTGGACAGGATAATAATCGAGGTCTCCATCCTCACCCGGCCGGAACCCCTGAAGGTCCCTCCCGCAGAGAGGCCAAAGGCCATAAAGAGGGGAAAAGACGGCCTCATAATAAAGAGCGGTTTCCATGCAGGTCTTCTCCTTCCTCAGGTGGCAACCGAGCACAGGATGACCTGCGAAGAGTTCATCATGGCAGCGTGCACCAAGGCAATCCTCCCTCCCGATGCCTGGAAGGATGGAGAGACAGAGGTCTATACCTTCCAGTGCGACGTGTTCTCTGAGAAGAAGCCGGGCGTTGTTTAGAAAATCCTGAAGCCCGAGGGTTTGATGCCGTTCTGGACGATGTCGAACTTCGCCTGTCCAAGCTCAGGGACGTGCCTGTGCTTCATGACTGTCGCCCTCCTCTCTGACATCCTCCCTGTCTTCTCCAGGAAGACGATGGTCTTGGACCAGTATCGTATCGCGTCCCCTCCGACCAGCTCGTTGGTTCCCTTGTCCCAGTGCCTGAACGTATGTGTGGTTATCAGGACGGGTATGTCCTTCTCCCTTGCCAGCGCAGAGAGCAGTGACAATTGTTTCGATAGCTCCCTGTTCGCCTCCATCACCAGATCTATCTCTTTCCTTCCGTTCTTTGTCTCATCCATTCTGTCAGCATACTCAAGCCGGTAGAGGGCGACCATGGAATCCACTATCACCAGGTCTGCCTGGTGTTTTCCCAGGCCCCTTATCACCCTACCCTGCTCCTCGAACGTCTTTGGCTCCATTATCTGTATCCTGTCCATGAAGGGCTTCCATTCAGGGGTCAGCTGCCTGAACCTCTCTGCAGAGAAGCTCCCCTCGCTGTCTATGTATATGATTCTTCCTCCCTTCCTCGCGCAGTCGAGCGCTGCAAGCAGGCATATGTTGGTCTTTCCCGTGCCCGGCCCCCCGTAGAAGTTTATCAGCGACTTCCTCTCCAAACCCTTTATGAGGCCGTTCAGGGGCTCGGGAACTGATATATCCATGAATAAAATTTGTAGGGCAGTTTTAAATCCGTCCAGCCCAATAATGAATATGGACGTGAACACGAGATACTCCCTGATAAAGAGCGTCGGCGAGGAGGTAGTCACAGAGGAAGAGCTCAGGGAGCTACTCAGGAAAAAGAAGCGGCTCATAGCTTACGACGGCTTCGAGCCATCGGGAACCAATATCCACATCGCGCAGGGACTGCAGAGGGCAATCAACATCAACAAGATGACGAAGGCAGGGGTTAAGTTCAAGATGCTCGTTGCTGACTGGCACGCATGGGCGAACAATAAGATGGGCGGAAACCTGGAGCATATCCAGAAGGTCGGAAAGTATCTAATCCATGTCTGGAAGGCAAGCGGAATGGACCTGGACAAGGTCGAGTTCGTGTGGGCCTCTGATATGGTGAAGGAAGATGATTACTGGAAGAAGGTCATGCAGGTCGCGAGGAACTCGACCGTAAAAAGGATTGTCCGGTGCGGCCAGATAATGGGAAGGGGGGAGAAGGAGGTCATCCAAACGTCCCAGGTGCTTTATCCATGCATGCAGTGCGCTGATATATTCCACCTGAAGGCTGACATCACCCAGCTCGGGATGGACCAGAGGAAGGTGAACGTCCTGGCCAGGGAAATCGGCCCCTCTTTGGGTTTATGGAAGCCTGTCATAGTCTCTCACCACATGCTCATGGGTCTCGGGAAGCCAGCGACCGGAGAGGGCGATGCCACCCAGAGGGCGATTGACATGAAGATGTCAAAATCAAAACCCGACACGGCAATATTCATGAACGATTCGGCGGAGGAGATAAGGAGGAAGATAAGCAAGGCGTATTGCCCCGAGCGCGAGGTGACGGAGAATCCGATACTCGAATACTGCAGGTACATAATCTTCGAGAAGAACAAGGAGTTCAAGATAGAGAGAGACCTCAAGTACGGGGGGCCGCTCGTTTACACCCATTACAAATCGCTGGAGGATGATTTCAGGAAGGGGGCAATCCACCCGCTCGATTTGAAGAACGCGGTCGCCGAATACCTGGACATGCTGCTGGAACCTGTCAGGAAGAAGCTCGAGAAGAACAGCAAGGTCCGGGAGCTCGAGAAGGAGATAAGAAAGTTCAAGGTAACCCGTTAGGCTTAAAAAACAAACTGGTTTAGTTCTTGTTATGGCGCACGATATCGTAAGGATTTACAGGGAACCTGATTCACAGATAATGGATATTTCCAGAGACCTGAATCCCATGCTTTACGTCACACCCATCAACGAAAAGCCGCAGAAGAAAAGGTTTCTGGAAGATGGGGTTGACATAGGATTCGAATACAGGGAACTTGAGAAAAAGGAACACGACCCCGAGCTGATAAGAAGGAGGTTGGAGGCAATAAGGGTTCCCGAGGATTATCCGCATCTGCACAGGGCATATACCCAGAAAATAGCGGAGATGTTCTACCAGAATGGGATTGTTGCGGCAATATTAAAACGCGAATATGAGAAAGTGAGGGAACTGACCGTTCAGATTTATGAGAAACTCGATGACTGCCTCGTGAGTGACGCCAAGATGTTCCTCGGGTCTCCCGCACCAAAGAAGTCAGAAAAAACGATAACAGCAAGGAGTTTCAGTGAAATGATTTACAGTGCCCTGAAAGAACATGGAATTGAGGACTGGGAGGTGGAGCTTACAAAGAAGTGGCCGAACTCTATCAACAGGGCCCAGAAGAGAATCAAGGTATGTGAATACAGAGATTTTGATGAGAATGAAGTAAGAGGATTCATTGCCCGGAACCTGGACGTAAACGTCGTCAGGGCAACCAACGGATATGAGCAGCCACTGGGAATCTTCGTTTCAGGGTTTCCGGGATACCTCACGACAGAGAGCGGGCTTGAGGCATACTCCGATGAGATGGCGGGAACGGAAACAGATGTCATAAGGGACTACGCTGCCTATGTCATTGCAGTGCATTCCGTTATCAATGGTGACAACTTCACCCAGACCTTCGGAAGATTGAAGGGGTGCGGCCTCTCTGATGATGAGGCATGGGCCAAGGCGATGCGTTCCCACAGGGGAAACGGCCCGGAGGGGGAAGGGGGATACATCAAGGACCACCTTTATCTAAGGGGGTTTCGTAAAGTAGAGAAACTGGGCAGCGATGCCATGAAAACACTCTATGTCGGCAAGGTAGGGATAGGAGACCTTCCTGCAATAAAGGATTTGATGAGCGAGGGTGTGGTTTCAGAGGCAAAACATCTCCCACCCTTCTTGAAATAGGCTTATAAACCCTCTACCGAATTATTCATGTGATGGTGATGCCGTCAAACTGGACTTTCCGATGAGAGGAGAGGGGGATTCGTCCAGCCCTGATTCTGATAACATTAAAGTAGCAGATAACACAAATATTCAAGGAAGGATACAAGGAGGAAGACATGACAAAGAAGATAGACCCGTGGGGAAAGACTGACATCAGGGATTACGGTGCCATAATGAAGGACTTCGGAATAGAGCCATTCAGCTCTGTCCTGAAGCACGTCCCCAAGCCGATGATGCAGATGAGAAGGGGAGTGATATTCGGGCACAGGGAGTTCGGACGAATCCTTGATGCCAGGAAGAAGCGGAAGCCGTTCGTGATGATGACAGGGTTGATGCCATCCGGGAAGTTTCACATAGGCCATGCAATGCTAGCGAAGGAGATGATATACTTCCAGGAGATGGGGGCAGAGCTCTACGTGTGCGTTGCTGACATAGAGGCATTCAACGTGCGGAGAAAATCCCTGAAGGAGCTGAGGAAGGTCGCCATAGAGGAGTATCTCCTGAATTACATAGCACTCGGAATGAAGCCGAGGAAGGTGAACTTCTACTTCCAGTCAGACCACCAGACCGCGTATTACCGCCTCCTGCAGATGCTTCCCCAGAGGGTTACCTTCGCTGAGATGAAGGCAATCTACGGGGACATCACGCCAGGGAAGATAATCTCTGTCATAACGCAGGTTGCGGACATCCTCCACCCCCAGCTTCCAGAGAATGGAGGGCCGAAGCCGGTGGTCGTTCCCGTCGGGATAGACCAGGACCCCCACATGCGCCTGACCAGGGACCTTGCAGCGAGGTTCCAGAGAGAGTTCAGGTTCATCCCGCCATCCTCTACATACCACGAGTTCATGAAGGGCCTGAAGGGAGGCAAGATGTCCTCATCTGACCCGCTCTCCTACATAGCCATGACGGATGACGGGAAGACCGTAAGGACGAAGATAATGAAGTACGCCTTCTCTGGCGGGGGCAACTCCATCGAGGAGCACAGGAAGCACGGAGGAGACACGAAGGTCGACGTTGCCTTCAACATGCTGAAGTTCCTGTTCGAGGAGGACGACAGGAAACTGAGGAGGATAAAGGACGATTACGAGTCAGGCAAGATGCTCACCGGAGAACTAAAGGAATACACCGTTGATAAGGTAAATTCCTTCCTGTCAGCCCACCAGAAGAGGATGAAAAAGGCAAGGTCCCATGCGGATAAGTTCCTCAAGTAACTGGTTTCTGGTTTGGAAACCCGCTAACTTGAC
>CAZIAB010000039.1:0-7714 GCA_964537525.1 uncultured archaeon | reverse complement strand
GAAAGAACGCTACAGCAAAAAATGTGAAAGGATTCCGACAATCCCTCCCGGGGCTCTCTTGGATTATCTTCTTATTCTGGGAATCCATCTTGGAACTTCTTTTTTGTATTTTGTATATTCTTTTCCAAATCTCTTTTCAAGTGCAGGCTCTTCTGATAGGATAAAATAAAAGTGGTTTCCAACAAAGAAAATCAAGGCCCATATTAGGAGAGCAAATGAATCCAGCATAATGGACTCTCCGAGAATTATGAGAATTGCCCCGGTTATCATAGGATTTCTCATCCTTCCATAGATGCCTGTAGTCACAATCCTTGCAGGAGGGTCCCACGGAGCAGGAGTTCCTTTTCCAATCACGAAAAACATTTTTGTCGTAGTGGCCGCAAGGTATATTCCAATGGTCAATGGGATAATTCCCACGGCGAACATAAAATCCTGATACAAATTAAACATCCTATAGTCAAATAGAAGCAGTATGATTGCAGGTATTATTACAACAACCATTCCAGGAAGCGCAATCACTCCCTTTGCAATGCTGGTCTTTGAATTTCCCATAACATACACTATGATTGTCTGCTTATTATACGAATCATATACCATCTTTTAGTCACACACCGCCTCTAATAACTTCCATGGAGCTCCTGAAACCTCCCGGGGCTCTGGAACTTTTAAGCCGGCCTTCTAAAAAATTAGAATGAAAAAAACCCATCTGATGTCCGTCGCGATTCTTATCATTGGCGCTTTTTCAGCAGGCCTTTTCATGGCCGGACTCTTTCCCCATGGAATAACAGGCAACATCGTCGGGCAGCAAGCATTTGTCACCAACGTGCTTGACGGAGACACCCTGGAGATTCAGGACGGCCAGAGGGTCAGGCTTCTGGGAATAAACACCCCCGAGAAGGGGCAATCCCATTACAGCGAAGCAACCCAGACACTGAAAGGGCTTGTCCTGAACAGGAGCGTTCTGATGGAATATGACCAGAGCGACAGGGACAAGTACGGAAGGATGCTCAGGCACGTGTACGTGGATGGGGAAAACGTTGGAATGGTTCTGTTAAGGAAGGGTTATGCAAACACCTTTTTCGTTTCGCCTGACCTGAAACATATGGAAGAGTTCAAGCAGGCAGAGAAATACGCAGAGGAAAGGGGGCTTGGGATATGGAGCAGGTCGAGATATACGGATTGCATAGGAATACCGTACTTCAGATACAATGCCGATGGTGATGACAAGGAAAACCTGAACGACGAATATGTCAGTTTCATGAATACGTGCAGTTTCGCGATAAGCATGAAGGGCTGGACGCTGAAGGACGAGGCCACTCACATATACGAATTCCCTGACTTCACCCTTGCTGCACAGCAGACCGTGACTTTATACACAGGCTCTGGCTCTGATTCTTCTGACGAGCTCTACTGGGGGGAGACGTGGTCTGTATGGAACAACGACGGAGATACACTGTACATGTGGGATTCTGATGGCAGCCTGGTTCTTGCGTATGGATATTAAAACCGGCTGGATTCTTGCTTTGGGGCTTTCTGGTTTTTTAAGGCACTGAAACAAATGGAATCATGTATCTCATCTTTTTTATCATTGCACTGGTATGCTTTGCATTCCATACGGCAGTTCACGTGCTGGAGCATTTCAGAAGGATTTCCGGGAACAGAAGCATCCATGTGACAATCGGGGTTTCGATGTTCTTCGGCTGGTTCTCCTATTTCTACATATCCTTCAGCGGGTTTTCCTTGGCAGTTTTAAATACTATCAGCTTTATTGGTGTCGCGATGCTCATGGCGGGCATTTACCTCTTCCTGGTCTCGCACGCAAGGGTCCACAAGAGGATGCACGGTGGAAAGGGGAAGCTCGTCACAGACGGAATTTACAGCCGCCTGCGCCATCCGATGTATTTCGGGGAGATTCTGATGCTTCTGGGGGCACCGATATTGGGGCAGATCCTCCTGACCCTTTTCCTCTCGCCAATATTCATAATACAGATACTTGCCTGGCGATATATTGAGGAGAAGGAACTGGTTAAGGAATTCCCCGAGTACAGGGAATACATGAATAGGACATGGTTCTAGGCAAAACGTGAACTGATTCTCTGGTTTTTTAAGAACCAAGCCAAGAGATAACAATGAAAGAGGCCATGTTCTACAAGAGGCTCCCTGCAGAGAAGGTCCAGTGCTTTCTCTGTCCGAGGAGGTGCGTCATCCTTCCGGGAAAGAGGGGTTTCTGCAGGGTGAGGGAAAACAGCGGAGGAAGATTGATGTCCCTGGTGTACGGCCAGCTCTGCTCAATGGCGGTCGACCCCATAGAGAAGAAGCCGCTCTTCCATTTCGCGCCGGGCTCCAGATGCTTGTCCGTCTGCACCGTGGGGTGCAACCTGGACTGCCAGTTCTGCCAGAATTCCGACATCTCCCATCCAGAGAGGGTTTTCGGTGAGGATTTCCCCCCACAGGAGATTGTCAGCCACGCCGTGAGGAGCGGGGTCGGGGGGATTGCTTATACCTATACAGAGCCCACCATATTCTTTGAGTATGCCCTGGACACCATGAAGATTGCGAAGAAGAGAGGGTTGTATAACGTTTGGGTTTCCAACGGATACACCAACCCCGAGCCGGCGATGCAGGCCAGCAAATATCTGCATGCGATAAACGTTGACATCAAGGGTCCCGAAAGGTTCTACAGGAAGCTATGCAACGTTCCCAATGAGAAGGCGATAAAGGATGCCCTGCTCGTCTACAATGACCAGAAGGTCTGGATAGAGATAACCAATCTCATGATTCCCGGCTGGAATACCGGAAGGAAGGACACAGAAGCCCTCTGCAAATGGGTTGTGAAGAATCTCGGCGAGGATACCCCAATCCATTTCTCGAGGTTCCATCCCTCCTTCAGGATGATGGATGCCAAGCCAACGCCCGTCAGGACTCTGGAGGAGGCAGAGAAGATAGCGAGGGGGATTGGTCTCCGCTGGGTGTACATAGGCAACGTCTTTGGTCATGGCGGGGAATCCACAAGGTGTCCCTCGTGCGGGAAGATGCTGATATCGAGGGACGGCCTCTCGATAAGGAGGACCATCCTGAAATGCGGGTGCGGTGAAAAAGTTCCAATTGCGGGAAGGAAGTGGGCGAGGCTTTAATATTTAAATATAAGCAATGTAACGTGATGTTATGGCAAAGCCGATGAAGGAGCAAGTGGAGAAACGCCTTAAAGAGGGCTGGATAAGGACGGTCATGGCAATAGAGGTCCTGGCGGTCTCGAAGGATGCGGCCAAGGATGCCCTCGAGAAGCACGTGAAGAGGATGGAGGCAGAGGACGGGGCGCTGGTCTCGTTCAAGGACTTCAAGAAGGTAGAGGAGATGATGAACCCCTTCCCCAACGTGCCCAAGGCATACTCATACGTGGTGGAGATGGAGGTCCTTGCAATTAATTTCGACCGGCTCGTATCCCTGGTTATAAACTATGCGCCATCCAGCGTGGAGATAATAAGCCCCGAGAAGATAAGCATTGACATGGGCGAGGGCCAGGGGATAGTGAACACGGTTTCTGAGATGATTCACAAGTTCGCCTCGGTCGGGCTGGGCGGCATAATGGTAGAGGGAAAGGAAGAGGATTAGACGATAATCCTGACGTCGCCTGCAACCACCTTGTTGTCGTAAGCGAAGAGCGGGTTTATGTCCAGTTCTTTTATATCGGGCTTCTTCATGACGAGGTCAGAAAACCTGAGGAGGGTGTTCTCTATGGCCTTTATGTTTGCGGGCTTCTCTCCCCTGATGCCCTCGAGGATTTTGTAGCCCCTTATCTCCCTTATCATCTCACTGGCGTCCTTCCTGGTCAGTGGGGCAAGGCGGAAGGAAACGTCCTTGAGGACCTCGACGAAGATTCCCCCGAGGCCGAACATTATCACAGGCCCGAACTGGGGGTCCTTCTTCAGGCCGACAATGAGTTCCGTTCCCCTGGGTATCATCTTGAAGACGTCAACGCCGTTTATCCTGGCCTTCCTGTTGTATTTCTTTGCGCTCTTCATGATGCTGCGGAAACCATTCCTGACCTCTTCGTCATTCTCGAGGTTGACGAGAATCCCGCCGGCGTCTGTCTTGTGGACGATGTCAGGGCTCGATACCTTGAGGACGACGGGGTAGCCCAGCTTCCTCGCGCACAGGACTGCCTGCTCCTCGTTCCTTGCAGGAAGCCTTTTCGGGAATGGTATCCCGAACCTCCTGAGGAGGGCTTCTGTCTTCTCCTGCGAGAGTTTTGCCATGTTATAGTATTTGAACCGGGGATAATAAATAACGTTCGGAGCCTACTTCAGGGACCTGGCAAAAGCCCTTGCTGACCTGTCGTACGTTTTCTCCGCGTCCTTTGGAAAGAGGCATCCCGGAATCTCTCCTCTCTCCCTGTGGTGGCGGATGCACTCACAACAGAACCCTTTCCTCGGGCAGCCGGGGTAGGTGCACGTGCATTCCTTGAGGTTCTCCTCCCTGTTCGGGCATTCCATGGATATTATTTATTGCAGGACAATAATAATAGTAACATGGCCGAGAAACCTAAAGGGCCTGCAAAAAGCAGTAGGCTCGGGGGTCTGAAGATAGAGTTCCACAAGCTCATGTGGGGCCTGATATTCGCGAATGTCATAGTCTTCCTCCTGGTGTTCTCCATGCCGGAGGCCATGCAGGCATGGGTCTTCGAAACCTTCTCGTTCTCGGGTCCGCAGTCCCTGGAGATATGGAGGTGGTTCACCTCCCTCTTCCTGCACGTCAGCGCTTCCCACCTTTTCTTCAACATGCTGGGCCTCTACTTCTTCGGAAAGGCCCTCGAGGACGACATGTCACCCGGGTGGTTCGGTGCAGTGTACCTAATCTCGGGCCTGATAGGAAGCTTCGCTTACATGTTCACCAGTACCATGCCAGTCGTTGGGGCGTCAGGATGCGTATTCGGGGTGATGGGCGCCGCGATGTTCATCAACCCCATAAAGAGGATACATCTCTACATATTTCCCCTGCCGCTGGGAATCATCGCAATATTGTTCGTGATATTCGAGTCAATGGCCGTATTCTTCCAGCCAGAGGCGCTCGCTGAGGTGACGACCGGCGTCGCCAACGTTGCGCACATAGGAGGTGTGATAACCGGAACGATGTTCGCCTTCTTCTACTCCCCCAAGAGGGCGGTCAAGGGCTTCTTCGTCCTGGGATTCCTCCTTCTCCTCCTGGTTATACTATCCCCGCTGTTCGCCCTGCTGGCCACGTTCGCTGGCTTCATTCTCCAGGCAATAGACCTCATAGTCGGGTTCATCCTTTATGGAATAGCGAAGCTGCTCTCCTTCATCTGGCTGTGAGCCATTTAACGGAAGATTTTTATCGCTGCACGACCAATATTAACCATGCGGAGGCATCTCAGGAGGGTCAGGAAGACAAAGGTGACCAGGGACGAATTGGTGGGTGATGTTATATTCCTGGCGATATCAGCTTTCGTTTCCTTCATGGCGGTGCTGTTCTTCGACCTCCACCACGGGTTCTATGACTGGCCTCTGGAACTGGTCTTCATATTCGATTCTCCCATGCCATACCTGATGTTCGTTGGCATAGGAACGATTATCGGCTTCCTCATACTCAAGATTCTGGTCTACGGCCTGAAGGAGGAGGGGCTGTAAGCTCACTGGCAACAGGAAGGATGTGCTATGGCCGTTATGGGTTGTGGTATTCTGTTAACTTTATAAGGAATCTCTGGCAAATATAATTAATATGGTTAGCAAAACACTCAAGGGTGTGTCGCCTCTTGTCGCAGTTATTTTCCTCATAGGCGTAACCCTCATAATAGCGGGTTTTCTTGCCAACTGGGCAACGCAGTTCACGACCAGCCAGATATCAAAGACCCAGTACTGCCTCGATGCGTCCGTAATCATACAGGGGGCTACCTACTCCTCTTCTGACAACCAGCTTAATCTCTACGTGGACAACAGCGGGGAGTCAGACCTGACTTTCTATACGCTGCTCGAGTACGATAACGGGACGATAACAAGGGACCCTGCTGAATACAGCGTTGCCGGCGGAGGGTTTGAGACCTTTACCATAGACAACGTCTGGTCAACCCTGAAGGAGGTGACTATAAAGTCACAGGAATGCCAGGGCGTCCAGGACTTCGTGGGCAGCAGATGGATAACAGGGCTCTGATTCATGTGGCATTTTTTAACCCAAGACAGTTATATTAATACATGCTGGAGAAACTCCTTCCGCACGCTTATCTGGAAAAGATAGAGGAGATGCTTGTTTATTCCGGAAGCAAGAAAGAGCCAGAGAGCTTTATAGAGAAGGCGGTCCTTGTTTCCCTTGCTGCCGGCCTCGGGTCGGCCCTGCTGTTCAGCTCGTTCTTCCTAATAGCCTTTGGTGCGGCTTTCATCTTCGTCTTCCTGATGATGCACGGCTTCCTTATACTCGCCGTGGAGAAGAGGAGCCACTTCGTTGAGAGCATACTTCCCGATGCACTGCAGCTGATGGCAGCGAACATAAAGTCGGGGTTCATACCCAGCAGGGCGATGCTCCTGTCCGCGAGGAAGGAGTTCGGCCCGCTGTCCGATGCAATCAAGCAGGCAGGCAAGGAGATGATGACAGGGAAATCCCTCCAGGAGGCACTTTCAACGATACCCAAAACGATAAAGTCAACGGTACTGGACAACACAATATCCCTGATAATAAGGGGTGTTCGTTCCGGCGGGCAGCTCGTTGCTCTGTTCGAGGAGACCGCCATAGACATCAGGAGGAAGGAATCAATAAAGAAGGAGGTCAAGGCAAACATCCTGATGTACGGGATATTCATCGGATTCGCGGGATGCGTTGGCGCTCCTGCTTTATATGCACTGTCCAGCTACCTCGTGACAACGATATCGAGGCTCGGCTCGGTCGCACAGGTCCCTGACGAGTTCCAGTCGCGCCTCCCCCTGATGAAGTTCGGCCAGATAGACATATCAGGAGACTTCCTGTTCTGGTTCTCCATTGCTGCCATAGTAATAACGACACTGTTCGGTGGCCTGATAATAGGCATAATAGATTCAGGAAAGGAAAGGAGCGGGATAAAATACATGCCGATAATGATGTTGATAGGCCTGGCCGTGTTCCTGATAGGAAGGATTGTGGTGACCTCCATGTTCGGGACCCTTATACCAGAATAGTGATTCAAAGCGGATTTTATAAGCAACCTCTGATAATTATAAAGCGATGTCCATGAAAGCTCAGTCCGCGATGGAATATCTAATGACATATGGATGGGCAATTCTTATCGTGATAATAGTGGCGGCAGCGCTCTATGCGCTGGGGATATTCAACCCGGCCACGTACACGGGAAGGATACCGACAGGGTTCACAACGCTCGGGACGCCGACAGACTGGGACCTGGAAAGCAACGGAAACTTCAGCATAATACTGAAGAACCAGCTCTCTGATACAATTACCGTCTATACAGTCACTGTAACTATGGGAACCAACACAGACACCTGGAACACCACGCCCGATTTGGGTGCCACATACCTCCAGATATCACCCGGCTCGACCTACTCAGCGCTTCCGGCAACCACGGGCCTCGACCTCGGTTCACCGACCGCTGGGACCTCCTACTCTGTTGACGTGTCCATGCTTTACAACACGGGAAGCGGCCTGGACCACACGGAGACGGGAACCGTCACAGGAACCGTGACCTAGGCAACCATCCAATTCTTTTTTATTGCCT
>CAZIAB010000038.1:0-7905 GCA_964537525.1 uncultured archaeon | reverse complement strand
CCTTGTCCAGAACGAGCTGCCTGAGGGTTTTCGTGGCTCCCTTTGATATCCTCTTCCCGGATGCGTCCCTCGCTATCCTCTCGAGGGGTGCGGAAGGGAATTCCTTGCTCCTCATAGTAACCAATTGAACGTTCAGTTATAAATTGGTTCCGGCTATTTCTTTGCCTTCTTGCCTGCCGGTTTCTTGGTTGCATTCTTTGCCGTGGGCTTCTTGACAGTCTTCTTTGCCGCCGGTTTCTTGGCAGCCTTTTTAGGGATAGCTTTCTTGAGTGCTGGCTTCTTTGCAGCCACCTTCCTTGGGGAAGGTTTCTTTTCCGGGATTTTTACCTTTGATATCCTTGCCTTCACCTCATCGAAGTGCTTGCTCATGTCCTTCGCGTCGAGGCCGGATTTCCTGAGGCCGGAAAACATTGCAGCTTTCTTCTCTGCAATTGCCTGTATGTGCAACCCTCTGATTCTCTCATCTGATGGAAGGATATCCTCTGAGAAGGGGACGTTAATCCCTCCGTCCAGCGCTCCCTTCAGGGTCGCATATACCCTCGAGCCCTTCGTTGACCTCTGCAGACCAATGTCCAGGATTGCTTCACTGATGTTCTTCTCCCTTGCCCTGACAGCGCAGAGGTATCCGACGAGATAGGAACCCGGAAGGTTTCCTGTCCCTCCCTTCCAGCCGAATCCCGGGAGCTCCTTCGCGGTTGCAGAAATCAGGGTGACGTCACCCTTATGCTTGTAATCAACTATCTGGCAAACCAGACCGTTGGATGTCTTCCTGACAACGAGCCTCTTCTTTCCTGACTTCACGAGGGAAAGCCTCTTGCGGAAGTTCGTTCTTCCTTCCCTTCTCCTCCTGTGGGCAACTACCCTGACCTTTCCTCTTACCATAAGAATCACTTCTTCTTTGCCTTAGCCTTCTTTGGAGCAGGTTTCTTGACAACCTTCTTTGCTGCCGGTTTCTTTGGTGCGGGTTTCCTGGCAGCTTTTTTCGGGACTGGCTTCTTTGCGGGCTTCATGGCAACCGGCTTCCTGGCTACGGGTTTCCTGGCAGCTGTTTCAGCCTTCTTGATGGCCTTCTTAACTTCCATCTTTGGGGCGGCCTCCGGAGCGGCTTTCTTCACCGGTTTTACCACCTCTGCCCCCATGCCCTTAAGCATCTCATGCTCCTTGAGGTACATCATGATGTGTGACCTGTTCCTGAAGAAGCCTCCCTTCACCCTCATGTAGAGCTTCCTGTAGAGGGAGACATCAATCTTCCCGTTGTCCCTGAGCTCCCTGATAAGGCTCCTCTGGGCCCTCACGGCCTCAATCCATTTCGTCTTGTCCTTTTTCCTGGCGCCGAACGTTCCCTTCCTCTTCCCCATTCCGCGCATCCTTCCCTTCTTCTTCTGGACGAGTTTCTTCCTGGCAGCGAAGCGGGAGGTTCCCTTCTTCTGCTTCTTGTAAACCTCGCCCTTCTGGACGAGGTCCCTGACGTCCTGCCTAGTCAGGGCTTCCTCTACTTCATGGCTCTCCTTGAGCTTTACCCTGGATGTGCCGCACTTCAGAACCTGCGCAGCAATCCTTTTCTGGGAAGACGTGTTCATTTTATCACTCCGAACCGAACTCCTTCAGGTCATACTTGTAATCATCATTCTTCTTTATCTTTCCCCTGGCCTTGAGTATCTCCCTACCGAGTATCCAGAAAACCAGGGCGATTGATTTCTTTCCGTTGTTGTTTATGGGTATGCACAAATCGATGTCCTTTGCTATGTTGAACGTGTCGCAGAGGGCGACTATAGGGACTCGCTTCTTCCTTGCCTCCTTTATCACCTGGTCATCAACGAGCGGGTCCACCACGAACACCACGTCGGGCTCGTAGAAGTCCTTGTAGAGTGGGTTTGTCATGGTCCCGGGGGAGAACCTTCCTGCAACGGCCTTCGCGCCGACGATGTCGGCAAACTTGGTAATTGCCTTGGCTGCGTTGTCCTTCCTTGACACCACCAGCATCTTGTTGAATTTGGTGAGGAATTTCCCGGCTACCTTTATCCTCTCGTCAACCTTCTGGAGGTTGAACACGGCGAGGCCGTCGTCCCTTATCTTGTAAACGAACTGCTTCATGTAGGGCGTGCAGGACTTCATCCCTATGTGCACCCCTGCAGTCAGGTATTCGTTCTTGTTAACCAGCATCGATTCGCTCATGCTACCACTTTTGCTATCATAGATTAATGCAGTAGGTATTTAAATGTTTGTAGATTCGGTCTGCAAAAAAGTCACGGGAGCTCTGACATCCTGACCTTGGGGATTTCCTCCCAGAGCTCAATCAGGCGGTTGTGCTTGGGGATGTCTGACATCCCTATCTTTATCATGGGCGCGTCCCACGTCACTGCGAGGTCCGCGAGCCAGTGATCTTCAGTCTCACCCGACCTGTGGCTGGGGACGATTGCCATTTTGTTGCTCCTCGCTATCTCCACTGCCTTGGATGCCTGGAGGAGGGTCCCCACCTGGTTGGGCTTGATTATTATTCCGGTGGTGGCGCTCATCTTCGCGCCCCTCTGCACCCTTGCGGGATTCGTGCAGTAGAGGTCGTCGCCCACAACGAGCCTGTTCTTCCTCATACCCTCCGAGAGAACCCGGGTGTGGCGGAAGTCGTTCTGCTCCATCGGATCCTCGAGATAATAGAGGTTGTATTGCTCTGCAATCTCTTCGATCAGATTCACCTGCTTTGCGGGGGTTAGCTCCTTCCCGGATTTAGGATACCTGTAGACCTTCCCTTTGAAGAGCTCTGATGAAGCAAAATCGATTCCAAGCCTCACCTTCCAGTCGTCTGCGAAGTCAGAGAGGAAATCAAGGGTCTTCATGTCGTCCATGGAGGACATCCAGGCATTTTCCCTGTTCCTTCCGGTGAGCATCTTCTTCCTCTTGAGCTCATTGCCTATCTCTGTCCAGAGCTCAATCATGGTCTTCGCGGCATCGGAGGGATTCCTGGCGAGGTGCGGTATCACAAGGAACTCCTGCCAGTCCGTCCCTCCTCCGTGCCTCCCGCCTCCCATCATGTTGCAGACGGGTATGGGGAAGGAGGCCGAGATGCCCGGTGAATTCAGCTTCCAGAGCTCGTCGTTCGTGGATGCCCTCGCTATCGCTATTGACAAGGCAAGGGAAAGGTTCTCGCCCATCCTGCTGAAATTATCCGTCCCGTCCAGACGTCTAATCATGAGGTCCGCAGACTCCCAGTCATTCTCATCGAGGTTCATGAACCTGGGCCTTATCCTGGTGAAGAACCTCATCACCTTCTCCACGGGAAGCTCCACTGCCTCGTTCTCCCCCCTGGAGGCGCCGGAGGGTATGGAAGCATAGTAGGAACCCCTTTCGGTGGATACCTTTACCTTGACGGTTAGCTCTCCGCGGGTATTAAAAAGAGGGTATATCTTGAGGTTCCTTATCATATAGAATAATTGGCCCGGTGGTTAAAATGCTTATTTCTTCTCTTCCTTCTTCTCTTCCCTGACCTGCCTCTTTATGTCTATGGGTATCAGGCCCTGCTCCCATTCCAGCCTGGCTATGTCTATCGGTTCCCTGACGTCCTTGGGAAACTTTACCATTGCAGGTGAACCCTGGGAAATCTGGAGCGCCCGCGCTGATATTATCCTGGTCTTCTCGTACCTCGTCTTGTACTTGGTTTCGGGCATAGTATCAGTATCAAACATGTATTTAAATAACTATCCGATGTAACGGAGCTGTTCCTTTGCCTCAGGCTGGCCCTTCTCATCACCGCTTATCTGCATGATTGCCTTCTTCTGGAGGGCCTCGACCTTCTTTATGAACTTCTCCATCTCGTTGACCCTGCCCTCGAGCTTGCCCATGTCGACCTTTATCTTCAATATCTTGTTCAGTATGTCCAGCACAGCCTCCGCAGCCTTTGGGTCAGTGACTATGGGGAAGCCTGAGGTCTCGCCGAGCATGCAGAGGCCCTTCATTCCCCTCTCCTTCCCGAGGCCCAGGAACAAACCGGAGGCGCCCACGATATAACCGACCCTCTCGCCAGCGCTGAAGTCTATCCCCATCTTTGCATACTTCTTGACCAGCTCCTTGTCAGAAACCGCGCCATAAACGGTTGGTGTGTCCTCCTCTATCTCGCCTGTCGCTAACCCTCCTATGGTTATCATTTCCTTCACGCCAAAACCCTCAATGAAGTCCAGGATTGCCTCTATTATCTCGTAATGCCCCTGTGTGGACAATGACTGGCAGTCTCCTATCAGGAATATGAGGTCCCTCTGGCCCTTCTTCTTTGCCTTCCAGTAATAGAATTCATTCTTGAGGAGATGGGTCTGGTAGTTCTCGTGCAGCATGACGAAAGGGAAGAAATGCTTGGAATAGAGCTGGGCGAACTTCTTCGCTCCGAGCTCCTCTATGAGGTATCCTGCCGCGACCCTTCCTATGTTGCCCACGCCCGGGAGGCCCTCCACGAGTATGGGATTCCTGAGCTTTGGCTTTTCAAAAACCTTTATCTTTGTCATAATATCGTTCCAGAAGTTAATTATTAATTGTGAAGCTGTCTTAAATATGTTCACTCCTTCATTTCTTCGAAAGCGTCTATATGGGTCCATCTCCTTGTGGGCTTCCTGACCACGACCGCCCGCTTTCCTGTTATGTCTATTATCGTTGACGCCGGGTTGTTCAGTATGTCGTCATGGACAGCTATGTCAACGTGCCTGCTGACCCCCTCAGGGATGCCGAACGTGCTCCAGAGAGGAGTCTCGCCCGACATGTTCGCAGAGGTAGTCACGAAGGGGACACCTGCCTCCTGTATCACTTCAGTGAAGGGATGTCTTGGTATCCTTATCCCCAGGGTCTTCCTTTCAGAGACCTCCCTGCAAACGGACCTGTCCTTCATCCTCATTATCAGTGTGTAGGGCCCCGGGAGCTTTCTGAGATGCCTTGGATTCGTCACGACCATGTTCTTTTGTATCCATTCCATAGAGGGAGCTATCACAGAAAAGGGATGTCCCGTATATTTTATCCTTCTCACCCTTTTCACCGAATCCCTGATTTTTGCGTTGCATCCTATTCCATACAGGGTGTCGGTGGGGTACAGGAAAACGGTTCCGTCCCTTATCTTGTTCACTATGTCATTCCTGAGCCTCTTTCTTGAGAGTATCTCATCCATCTCAACGAGCTTCATGATATTTAATTAGCGCGGACAATATTTAATCATGTCAGTCCAGAAGAGGCTCTCCGTTCTTAAGAACGTGGCATCGGAGGCGGGGCTTGACGCGATTATAATCAATAGCATCCATGACATATTCTACTACACCGGGAAGGTGATAAGGAATGAGGACATTGCCTTCCTCCTTGTCCCTGTCCGGGGAAAACCCAGGCTCTTTCCCTCTGCCCTGAGCAACGAGATAAAGGGCGACGAACACCTCCTTGTGAAGCCGATCACAGGAAAGGGCGTCATCAGGAAGGAACTGTCCGGTTTCCGGAATGTTGGGTTCGATGAGAGGAACATGTCCGTCTATCTCTACCGAAGGCTGCGGATTGGAAGCTGGAAGCCCTTCTCAGCAGGAATAAAGAAACCGAGGCAGGTGAAGGAAAGCGGGGAGATTGAGATGATGGAAAGGGCCATAAAGGTGGCCCTGAAATGCTTCAGGATTAGGGTGCAGGGAAAGATGGAAATAAAGGTTGCCCACGAAATAGAGAGCCTGATAAGGAAATCAGGAGCAGAGATTGCGTTCCCTCCCATAGTCTCATCAGGGAGCAATTCAGGATTCATCCACCACATACCCGACAGGAGCAGGATAGGCAGGGGCCTGATAATAATGGACTGCGGCGCAAGGCTTGGAGGATACTGCTCTGACCTCACGAGGACTTTCCTTCCCTCCGGAAGCGCGTTCCAGCAGAAGGTTTACTGGGACGTTGAAAGCATCCAGGGAGAACTGATAGACATGGTAAAACCGGGTGTCAGGTTCTCTGAAATCCAGAAGATGTACGAGAAACTCATGGAAAAGGGTGGTTATAAGGTATTCCATCTCTTCGGTCATGGTGTCGGCTTATCCGTCCACGAAGGCCCGGGCCCGGACGATGTCCTGGAGCCTGGGATGGTCCTTACGGTAGAGCCGGGAATATACGAAGAAAAGAGGGGCGGTTGCCGGATAGAGGATATGGTCGTCGTAACCAAGGAAGGGTGCAGGGTCCTTTCCAGGAATTAGCCCGCAGCCTTCATCTTATCTGATTCAGCTGCCATCTTCTCTGCTGCCTCATCGGTGACGGGCGCTGATATGTGCTTGACGATTATTATGTCCCCTATGGCATCAACCATCGGGAAAGGGATTATCAGTCCCCTCTTGTTCCCAAGCATGTTAAGAAGGTATGAGCCCTTCTCTGCCCTTATCACAAGGGACCTCACCTTGAACCTCTTGAGATCGCACTCGACGTCCTCTACCTTGCCGCAGTAGAGTCCCTTGTCCGTGAAAACATCCTTCTGCCAAGTGTTTGAAACGCTAGCAACCCTGATAGCCATCTATATCACCCCTCCTGTTTTAAGTCGTAAATTATAAAACTAATATATAACTAAAGTTTATAAGGTTTGCGTGTAACAACCGAACGCCGAGAGCGCTTGCTGGGATATCGGATGTCCGACCCAAAGGCCGAGCGGTTAAGGCGCAGGTTTGCTAAACCTGTGTGCGTATGCACTCAGGGGTTCGAAAGAACCCTTTAGGACAGGGTAAACGTCCTAAAGCGTTCGCGGAAAAACCGCGTTCGGGCCCAGGAGCAACATAAACAATCCTGGGTGTGAAATGGTTCCGTGAATCCCCTTCCCAGCGCTTATTTTTTTACCAAAAGCTTTATAGATGCTCTACAATATTTTTAGGAATTGCGCCGTTGGTATAGTGGTAGAACGTGGGCTTCCCAAGAAACCTTTTGGAAAAAGGTTTCATCCAAAAGGAGCTAACGCTTCCAATATAGGGGGCTTCCGAGCTTCCTGGAAAGAGCCTGAGACGCGGGTCCGATTCCCGCACGGCGCACCTTAAATCTTTAGGAATTCCCTAATCCAGAAATCCAGCGTTTCTTCCCTAGCAAGTTTGACAAAACCTTGTGTTATTGGTCTTTTTTTCGTCTTGAATTCATCGGGAATGTCCAAGGAATCATTCAGGTTCCATATACTTCTCTTGGATTTGTTGGTATCCTTCTCGTTCACCAACTCTATATGGCGCAGGGGACGGCATAAACCCATCTTATCGTCCCTCATGTATATTCTGCATCTGAAGGGCCTTGCCTCATATGCAAGGCAGCGACCATCTACCAGGATTCTGCAATAATAGTTCTGCTCAAAGTCTGAATCATCAAGCTTCAAATCAATACCGATCGTTGGTGACACCATAAGCTCTTTTGTAAGAATCTCTTTTACATATTCTTCGGGGTGATTGGAATTCAGGAAATCAATAAGATAAGCAAATTCTATGTATGACATGGGAGCCCTGCTGTCGCAGCAGTGATTGAGGCATTTGTCCATGATGCTTTCGCAGTAACCGGAATAGTCCCTTATCTTGCTATAGAAATTCCTCATTCTCCTGCTGGAATCAGGAGGCAATAGCAACTCGGCCATCTTGAGGGTTGAAACAAAATCTTAAATAGCCGCCTTAGGAACGCATTTAAACCTATGTGAATCATTTATTTATTGGAACAATAATTAAGTGGCACATGAATGCATGCCGCTATATAAACAGACGACATGCCTTGGGTTAACAAAGTCGTCATTGGATAGTCATGCAGGATGCATGTCACAAACATTAATGATGGGTCCGTGGTCTAGTTGGTTATGACGTCGCCCTTACAAAGCCTCTTTTCAGGAAAGAGGCTTTAGCCAGAAAGGAGGCTGAGGCCTTCCGAAAGGAAATTGGCTTTGGAAAGGCGAAGATCACCAGTTCAAAT
>CAZIAB010000037.1:0-8213 GCA_964537525.1 uncultured archaeon | reverse complement strand
GAGAAGAAGACCCAGAGGGAGGTCGCTGACGCAATCGGCGTGACAGAGGTTACCATCAGGAACAGGTACAAAGAGATGGTCGAGACCCTGGGAATAAAGGACGAGGTAGAGGAAAGGGTAAAGGAAGAGGACGACGTGCCGAACGAATAGCTTCCTCTGATTTTTAAACCGTGGAGTATAATAATTAACTGTTAGTGGTGTCCATGGTGAAGATATCGGAGCTGAACAAGAAAGAGAGGGAACTAAAGACCACTCTTGAAAACCTGAAGAGAGACTATCGGAAGAACCAGATTTCCAAGAATGATTATGACAAGGCGGTAAACAACCACAAGAAGGGCCTGGACAAGATAAGCGAGGAGAAGACCAAGCTCATAGGAAGGCCGCCGATACCTCCTGCCCCGGGCAGGTCCCCGCTTTCTGACATAAAGAGGGGGATCGTGGGAGACAAGCCCATGAAACCCGCGCCAAAGCCTGCTGTTAGCAAACCCTCACTCAAACCTGCCCCGAAGCCTGACGTTAAATCAGCTGTTGAGAAACCTCCACTGAGCAAACCTGTCCCGAAACCTGTCGTGAAGCCCTCTGCCGCACCCTCTGTGAAACCGGCCGCAGAGAAACCACCCAGCCCCCCTGTCAGGAAGGCTGCCCCAAAAACCATCATAGTTAAGGAAACTGCACCCAAACCTCCGGAGCCGCTCCCGTCTGTGGAGGATTCCCAGACCAGGATAAGCCGTGCCATCAAGAGGATGAACGATAAGGACACAGAGACCATAAGGAACGTATTCGAGGAAACACAGAGGGAGTTCCTGACCTTCCTGGTGGAGGTCAAGAAGAACAGGCAGAGGATACAGGAACTGGAGAACCTCTTCTCTGAGGTCAATGATATAAGGAAGAAATTCAACGCCATGGATTTCAAGGGCATGACCGACGAGATATACAGGCAGTTCGAGAGGATGAACGGCGTCGTCAAGGATAACGAATCCAAGATAGAGGAGCTGGTCAGCAGGGACGAGTCAAGGATAGGCGCGCTTGAGAAGAGGGTCGACGAGGTATCTGCCTCGCTTACCAGCATACCCGCCGTCGAAGAGGTAAAGAGGGAGTTTGAATCCATAAAGCAGAAGGTGGAGTGGCTCGAGAAGAGCAGGCAGGAAATAGATGTCCAGCCGGTGATGGACATGGTGAAGGAACTTCAGGAGAAGCTGGAGAGCCTTAAGATACGGTCTCCCTACATAATAGAATGATGATGATTAAGATAAAGACCATAAAGGACATCCCCGAGGAAGAGCTTGTTGTCGGCGGCGCTCCCCTCTGCGCCGGGTGCCCTGCGGACATGGGCCTCAAGTTCGCCCTCAAGGCCCTGGGTAAGAACACGGTCGTGATAAACGCGTCCGGGTGCATGACGCTTTTCGTTACTTATCCCCACATGCCCACCAAGGTCCCCTGGATGCACATAGCGATAGAGAACGCAGCCGCCGCCGCGAGCGGGCTGGATGCAGCCCTCAAACAACTCAACAGGAGGAAGGGTGTGAACATCCTCTGCTATGCCGGTGACGGGGCGACCTATGACATAGGCTTCCAGGCACTCTCCGGCGCCGTAACGAGAGGGACAGATTTTACTTATATTTGTTATAATAACAACTCCTTCTCGAACACGGGCGTCCAGATGTCATCTGCAACGCCCTTTGCAGCAGAGACATCAACGACGCCGACAGGTAATGCCTCGATGGGGAACATGCTCAGGAGGAAGCCCCTTGCAAAGATAATAGCGGCGCACGGGGCGCCGTACGTTGCTACGGCATGCATCTCCAACCCCATCGACTTCATGAAGAAGCTCCAGAAGGCCTCTCTTATACCGGGCCCGAAATTCATTGACCTCCTGGCGCCCTGCCCCACCGGCTGGGGATTCGATGCATCAAAGACCGTGGAGGTCGGCAACCTCGCGATAAAGACAGGCGCATGGCCCCTGTACGAGGTCGAGAAGGGAGAATTCAGGCTCACTTACAAGCCGGCGGTCCTGATGCCCATAGAGAAATACCTGAAGACCCAGGGGAGGTTCCAGCACCTGAGGGATGCGCAGATAAAGATAATACAGAATTACGTGAACATGGAGTGGGACCACCTCACAAGGGGCGATTACTGGAACGCCGTTGAATACTGACCATGTACTAGTTTTTTATTAACGCGTGACAGATATTTACAGGAGCATTTGGCATGAAAAAGGTTCTTGTCGGAGGGGTTTTCAGCATAATCCACCCAGGCCATGTTTTCTTCCTGAAGAAGGCGCGCTCCATGGGAGAGCACCTTACGGTCGTCCTAACCCACGACAGGAACGTGAAGAAGAAGAGGGGCACGGTCCTTGTTCCTGCCATCGAGAGGAAGAAGGTGCTTGGGGCAATCAGGTACGTTGATGAGGTCGTCATTGGAGACGAGACGGATTTTTTCAGTCCGATAAAGAAGGCAAAGCCCGACATAATAGTAATCGGGTATGACCAGCAGTTCGACATGCTCTGGCTGAGGAACACCCTGAAGGAGAACGGTATGAAGTGCCAGATAGTGAGGCTGAAGGAATCCCTGGGCTCGTACAGCACGAGCAGGATTATGGACAAGTTAAAAGCAGCCTCTGCAAATAATAAAGCATGAAGCCAAAGGCCCTGGTCTGGGTTCTGGTCTTTTTCTTCCTGTTGATGGTCTTCATCCCTCCCCCTCCCGGTCTCTCTCCGCAGGGATGGAACGCTATAGTCATATTCCTCGTGATTGCCACGCTCTGGGTCACCGAGGCCATACCCATAGCGGTCGCTGCCATATTCGCCGTCATCCTGCAGCCCATACTCTTCGTTTCGACCCCCCTCGAGGCATTATCAGCTTTCGGGAGCAGCGCAGTTTTCCTTATACTCGCGGGGTTCATGCTCGGCATAGGCCTCATGAGGACAGGCCTTGATAAGAGGATTGCCTACATGGCCATACGGGCGTCTGACAACCCAAAGGTCACGCTTTTCGGTGTGATGGCGGTCACTGCAATCCTTTCCATGATAATGTCCAACACCGCAACGGTCCTCCTGATGCTTCCGATAATAATCACCCTCTGCGAGAAGTCAAAGCTCAGCAAGAAACTCTTTCTCCTTGCCGTTGCATATGCCGCCAACGTGGGCGGTGTCGGCCTCCTTGTTGGAACCCCGCCGAACGTCATAGCCGCGGAGGCACTTGGATGGGGCTTCTTTGAATGGATGCTGGTTGGCCTCCCGTTTGCCATCATAACCATACCCCTGGTTTACCTTTCCCTGCTGATAATGTACAAGCCCCACAAGAAAGCAAGGAGTGTTGTCCTCGGGCTGAAGGACCTGGGGCCCCTCTCGAAGAAGGAGAAGACATGTGCCGCCATAATCATGATAACGATGGCCCTCTGGATAACCTCGCCCCTGCACGGGATATCCGCAGCCATGGTCGGCCTCTTCGGGGGATTTTTGATGCTCGTTTTTGTCTACGATTGGGGATTCTTCCAGAGCAACACGAGCTGGAGCGTCATATTCCTCATGGGAGGGGCGATATCCCTCGCCAACGCCCTCACCGCGACAGGGGCGTCCTTATGGATGGCGCAGAACTTCCTCCTGATAACGGGCCTCACGGATCCTGTCATGATTGCGTTCGGGCTGGCCCTCCTTGCAGTGGGACTCACCCAGTTCATACAGAACACCGCGACAGCGGGGATGCTCGTCCCCATACTCATGGGAATATCAGCAGGCCTCGGAGGCTCGCCCGGTCTCGTGGTCATACCCGTGATAGCGACATCGATGACATTCCTCCTCCCGCCAGGCACCGCACCCAACGCGATAGTTCACGGGGCAGGTGTCTCATCAAAAGAAATGTTCAGGGCAGGAATCGTTCCCACCATCCTCGCCCTGGGAGTCCTTCTGGTTTATGCATACATCATAGTATAAAAAAAGACAGTTCTGCCTCTAACGGCTTTTCATGAGCAGGCCTGAGGGTTAGAAGGACATCTCCTCTTCGCCCTCTTCCTCTGCTTCCTCGGTTTCGTCAGACCAGTCCTCGTCATCCTCGAACTTGAAGATCTCCATGAACATCCCCCATGTGATTTTTTTATTCTATAAAACAGCAAATATTTAAAGCCAACTGTCCCTTCCACGAATCAGAACTTGTGTCCGCTGTCGGGGTTATGCCAGAACTCGTGCGGGTGCCTGTCATCCGTGTCAACGTTGAATGCGAAGCCGCATTTCTTGCATCTCACCACGTTCTTGTCCACCGGAACCCTCTGTTCCTTGTCGCACTTGGGGCATATCACAATCCTTTTTTCCATGTTTATAATTCCTACCCTCATTTAAAAGGTTTCCGGGCTTAACCTCCGGACATACCCAGACTTAAAAAATTTATCGCCATAGATTTATACATGGATACGTCGGATGTAAACATATGTGATTGGGAATACAAGAACCAACTTGTCATTGAAGGCTTGTCTGAATATGGCATCAAAGACATTGGTGATCTTGAATTTATGGATCTCTGTGTGCTTTTCGCTGTAGCCATTAATAGTGAATATCAAGATTCCAGCACAACGCATGAGATTATAGAGTACATTAAGGATGGTGAATTTTATCCTATAGGATTTTTTTGTTACCCTGAAGATCGGCCTGAAGGCGAAAAACAGGTATCGGAATCAGTCAATAATTTGATTGGGAGGGGTTTGCTGATTGAGGATGATGGCGAATATACAATCCCCTTCCACACAATGAGGGAATTTTACATGAAGAAGCTAAAACAACTGGTTACAGGCACATATTCGCTTGAAGGGCTTGACGATATGCCTGCAGGTGTGCTGCTTGCCTCTGCCAGGGCTAGGTATCTAAGTAAATCCGATATGTTGGGATATCTCAAAGTAATGGGAATCATAGCCGACGAAGGCAAACTGATTAAGGTTTTAGAGAATTTCATTGGAGACGGTATAATAGAGGGAGACGGATTAGACTCGTTTCGCATAAATCCTGCATATATGAGGAAGGAACAAAACCCCGACCAAGGGGACCTCTTCCCGGAGCTTAAGGAAAAAGAATAATCTACCCAAGCATCCCCATGTACTGGCTGATGTCCATGCAGCTGCAGAAGTCGGTGGTTGTGGCAACGCAGATGTACTGGTCAGAGGACATGGCTATCACGTAATCCCTTCCCTCATGCTCTATCAGGAGCATGGCCTCTATTGGATGGCCTGACTCTGTCTCTATCGCGCTCTCCAGAGTCGCATCGGTATAGGGCTCCAGGTCACCGCTTTGTATCTTCTCCATGTTGGCCATGAAAAGGCTTATGGGCGAGATGCATCCAGATGCGGCTCCCGTCGATGTCCCTCCGAAATCGGACGGGGAGAATCCCAGGAAAGAGCCGATGTCGTCAGCAAAGCTCGGGTATCCATGGAAGTTCATGAGCGAGAAAACGACGAGCCCCAGAAGCATTACGACCCCGATAATCATCGTTGGGGCCTTGGAATTGACCGCCCTCCCTGTCTTCTTGAGGAGGCCCTCCGCAATCCTGAGCCTCTCCTGGAGGCGCTCTATCTCCTTCTTAAGCCCTCCGACGTTGTAGATGTTCGTTGATATCAGGTAGATGCTTACCACCAGTATGAACGCGGAAACCAGCCCTCCTACCATGATGTCCAGCTGAATCAGCGAGAGTATATCCGCGAGAGGGCCTGCAAGGAACCCCCTGACAAAGACGGAGAGGCCAATCCCGCATATGAGGGCAACGAAGCCGAAGCCAAGGCGGAGGAAGAACTTGACAGCACCGCTCGAATACGTTCTCCAGCCCATCATTATAATCCACCCGAAGAACATCGCCAGGCTGAGGTGGACCGCAATCTGGATGAGATTCAGCAGCAGAAGGAACGATTCCGGACTGCTGAATATTGCCTGCGCGATGCCTGACAATCCGTCCGCCATCTTAATACTTGACAGCGCCTGATTAAATAATTTATTCCGGGCCGGTCAACTATTAACAGATGCACGAGAAATCCATAATATGCTCGTCCTGCGGGATGGAGTATGGTTTCGGAAGGAAGATATTCAGATGCGAGAGGTGCGGAGCTTCCCTTGAAGTAACGTATGATTATGCCAAGCTCAGAAGGGACGTCTCCCTGGGAACCCTCCATTCGAGGCCTTTCTCCCACGCGAGGTATCTCGAGTTCTACCCGGTGAAGAGCATCCTCTCCATCGGCGAGGGAGGGACGCCCCTGATACGGGCAAGGAACGTCGAGAAACTTTACAGGCTGAAGTTCGAGGTGTGGTTCAAGCTGGAGATGCAGAACCCCACCAGTTCCTTCAAGGACAGGGGCTCCTCTGTGGAGGTCGCGAGGGCCCTTGAGCAGGGAGCCAAGTCCGCTGTCTGCGCATCCACAGGTAACATGGGCGCTTCCCTGTCCGCATACTCGGGGATATCCAACCTTCCCTGCTACATCTTCACTCCGGAGGACGCTGCCGACACAAAGCTCAAGCAGATTCTCGCGCATGGAGCCAGGGTCTACCAGATTAAGGGCGACTACACCACGGCCGCGAAGCTCGTGGAGAAGGCATGCAGCCAATACGGCCATTACCTCCTCGGAGATTATCTATTCCGCAGGGAGGGGACCAAATCCGTTGGGTTCGAGATAGCTGAGCAGCTCCCCTACGTCGATTACGTCTTCTGCCCCGTGGGCAACGGGACCCTGATTTCAGCGACATGGAAGGCCTTCGGGGAGTTCAGGGAGACCAGGATAATGAAGGCCTCCCCGAAGATGGTGGGCATCCAGGCAACGAAATGCAGCCCTGTCACCAGGGCCTTCAAATCCAAATCCTCAATCAAGCCCGTGTGCGGGAGGACCGTTGCGGTCGCAATGGAGTGCGGGGACCCCCTCGACGGGATAAGGGCGCTCAGCTCAATCTCCGAGTCAGGCGGATTCTCGAACGACGTCTCAGACAGGGAGATTCTCAAGGCAAGGGAGATTCTCGCCATGAGGGAGGGAATATTTGCAGAGCCAGCAGGAGCGGCAGCCTTCGCCGGAATCCTTAAATCAAAGAACATGGTAGAGAGCGGAAGCAAGGTGGCCTGCATAGTCACCGGCCACGGCCTCAAGACCCCAAGGACAGACGTCCCGGGAAAGGTCAGGAAGATTTCCCCGAATCCCGACCTGAAGAAACTTCTGGGTTAGTCTTCCAAGCTTCCGGCATACCTTTCCAGCGCGGCAATGACATCAAGCCTCTTATGGATAGGGTAAGCAAACTCTGCCATCTCTATATTGCCTCCCCTAATCACATTCCCTCTAAAGTTAATACCCAGAGACCTAGCAATATCAATGCCTTCCTCAACATACTTTACAGGAATATCCATTACACCTCTTGAACATGGTTCTGAGTTCATGGCATGTTGCCAGGCGTCGTTCAAGGAAGGTATAGCGCTTTCCTTTATGATTGTAAAACAAAACAAAGGTCCTAGAGGGTGGTCCGCATATTCACTATCTTTCGTCCCTACTTCATACATGTATGCAACCAACCAGTCCGAACCGAATGCTTCTTCTTTCATAATTCTATACTCAAGCAAAGTTTTATAAAGCCACATACATTAATTAACCAATACGAACATCAGCAACAAGGCGAAACACAAACCACCGGCTAACCCCGATTTTATAAAGCCGGCTCCGTAACCAACAGGAAGGCGAAACGATATGTCACGAATGTACTCGAGAAAAAAAGGCCGCTCCGGCAGCCACAAGCCGCTTGACCCGAAGGTTGACTGGGTCAAGAAGAAGCCTGCGGAGATAGAGAAGATTATCGTGGAGCTGGCGAAGCAGGGAAAGCAGTCAGCGGAGATAGGCATGATTCTCAGGGATCAGCACGGAGTCCCTTCAACGAGGCTGGTGGCGAAAAACAAGGTCGCCAAAATCATGAAGGAGAACAAGGCATACAACGAGAAGTTCCCCGAGGACATGTACAACCTCATCCTCAAGGCGGTCAGCCTGAGGGCCCACATGGACAAGAACAGGAGGGACTACACCTCCTACAGGGGGCTCGAGCTCACCGAATCCAAGATAAGACGCCTCGCCAATTTCTACAAGAAGAACAAGGCCCTTCCAGAGGACTGGAAGTGGGACATCGAGCAGGCCAAGCTGTGGGTCAAGTAATCAGCTTACAAGAGGCTGCCGCCTTCTGCAAGCTGATAAGCAACTTGTAAAATATTGAAAGGAA
>CAZIAB010000036.1:0-8288 GCA_964537525.1 uncultured archaeon | reverse complement strand
ACGTCGTGCTTCCTTGCCTCCTCCCCCACCTGCCTCGCGAGGTCGTTCTTCATCCTGACCCCCTGGACGAATTCCACCTCTAAAGCATCCAAACCGAGTTCCCTAACCATCTTCGCCCCCTCTAGGGTGGATTTTCCTGGCGTCCCCGCGGGGCCTAGCCTTATCTCTGCCATGATTAGAATTGGTTTACCTGGTTAAAAATAGTTGGCTCAAATCCCGATTACACCGAACTTGAGGAGCAGTTCCACGATTATGATGACCGCGCACACCCCGACCACGTGCTCTGGCCTGAGCTTTATCCTTTCCTTTGAAGAATCGAAGTACCTGACCAGCCCGGCAGTGGACTGGGGCATCTGCATCTTCTGTTTCTTTCCCATGTTATCTCCTTGCCTATTTGTATTTATATTTGCATATATAAATTTCCCTGCCAAGGATTATCAGGAATGGTGGAAATGGTAAAGGGCAGCAAAAGGACGGTCATCACAGCACTTCTTGGTAACTTCTGCGTCGCCGTATTCAAGCTAATAGCGGGCATTGTAGGCAATTCCTCTTCGATGCTCGCAGAGAGCTTCCATTCCTTCTCTGACACGTTCAACCAGGTGTTCCTTCTCGTAGGGCTCAGGAAGAGCAGGAAGCTGCCCGACGAGGAGCACCCATACGGTTACGGGACAGAGCAGTTCTTCTGGGCATTCGTCGTCGCGATGATGATATTCGGGATAGCAGGGGGGCTGTCCATATACGAAGGCTACGTCAAGCTCGTCTATCCTGAGCCCCTCGGGGACGTGACGCTCAGCTACATGGCGCTTGCCCTGGGTTTTGTCCTCGAATTCTTTGCGTTCTCTGTCGCTTTCAGGCAACTGAGGAGGGAGATGAAACAGGACAGCCAGAAGAACGTCTATGCCGCAATCAGGCAGTCCAAGGACCCCACCGTCCTGACTGTCCTCTTCGAGGACAGCCTTGCCATGTTCGGAATGACGGTCGCGGGGATTGCGGTCTATCTCTCATCGGTTACGGGCGACCCGATATACGATGCGGTAGCGTCCATAATAATAGGCATCGGCCTGATGATATTCGCGACCATGCTCGGTTACGAGACGAAGAGCCTGCTGGTCGGCGAGGCCGTCACGCCCTACAAGAGGAGGAAGATATGGAAAGCCGTCGAGAATGTCAGGGAAGTCAGGGAAATAATAGGCATAAGGACCATGCACATATCCCCTGAGGAGGCGATAGTCGCGGTTGAGGTGAACCTCCAGGACGGCCTGATAACCGACCAGATAGAGGCAGTCATAGACGACATAGAGAACAGGATACACAGGATACTCCCCAAGGCAAAGTGCTTCATAGAACTGGAGAGTGAGGGAAGGAAGAAGCGCCCGCCCCTTCCGAAGAGGGAGCCAAGACCGAGGACTAAGAGGGATAAGCAGCTCGGCAAGCTCTACAGGAAGCTGGAGAAGGTCGTGAAGCAGAAGAGGAAGATAGAGGACAGGATACAGGAACTTAACAGTGAAAAATGATGTGTGTGCCGGGAATAGCCCGCTTTCTGTCCGCCAGGCACCATGACTCACCGGCCAGCCTTTTGCAGCAGGCCAATCATTCACTGTGCAGTTGGCGTCGCAGCATCTGTCTGATGCGCTCAAAGCTTGCATCCACGCATCACCGGACACGTCTCACCTGCCTTTCCCTTCGGCACTCAGGCTATCTCACCAGGTCGCCCCGGATGTTTCGCCATCATTGCTCCGGGAGGGCAGTGGGTTTCTGCTTCCGATGCGAACCTCTCGGCTCCTGCCTCGCGGCAGCGCGCCAGCCCCTTCATGCCCAGCAAAGGTTTAACCAATCCTGGGTTCGAAAGGGCTTAGATGAGCGGAGCTTCCTCCCAACCCGAAAGGGTCAGGGAGCTGCGTACCCGGCTCACACAAGAAAGTGTTGAAAACCCTCCTTATAAAGGTTATTTCGGGCTCAAATGAGGGGTTTTCCAATTATTTTACCTAGATGTTCAAGTATTTTTTTCTGGTCATCCATTGTATTGTTCGGGTATCTAAGAACCTTGACTGTGCCGAAATCGTCGGAAAGTTTGTCAACACTCTCCCAGTTATCAGCAATGAGTTTGCCGATGTCCCTGCTTTCTTT
Source organism: uncultured archaeon (assembly GCA_964537525.1). Lineage (GTDB taxonomy): Archaea > Aenigmatarchaeota > Aenigmatarchaeia > QMZP01 > QMZP01 > CAYMDJ01. The sequence continues at coordinate 6,161 of CAZIAB010000036.1, read as the reverse complement.
GTCTGTTCTTCCTTTCATATCGTTCCTCTTCCTGTATTCGTCTTTTGTTATAGATAACTCTATGAGGTATCTATCGAGAATTAGTCTCTTGTCTTTAAGGAACTTCTTCATGTAGGGAGAGGAATAAACGGTCAGTCTTTTCAGGGTTTCATCAAGCGGGCAGCTCTCTGTAACCACATTATTCCCCTGCAGTAACAGGGCATTCTTATCCACGCTGTAAATTACATGAACCAGTTTCCATTGGCTCTCGTTTATCTTCTTTATGTGCGTATCGCCGAACAGTTTCTCTCTGACAGAATCCGATGGTATGCGAACAAAACCAGCTCTTTTCTCAAGAATTTTGCCAATCTCGCTCTTCCCGGAACAGGGAAGCCCTGTAAGCGCTATGCTGAAAATCTTCTTCATCATGCAATATTCACGCCTGGCTTCTGGCCAGCTTCTTTTCCCTGTTCTTTTCCTTCTTGACCTCGTCCTTTAGCTTGGGGAGGCGCATCAGGAATCCGCAGCCTGAGCACTTGACGTTGAAGGGCCTCTTCCATTCCTGCTCTGTCTGTTCCTGGTGGCTGCACTCAGGGCACCTGTATTTGACCCTTGCGGTGCTGGAGTCGTTGGGAACGAGGACTGCCATGTTTCCCTTCTCCTCTCCCGCCTTGTTGAGCAGCGTCCTGTTCGTTATGTACCTGTAGTTTCCCATATTATTCTCCTTTGGGTTTTCCTCTATATATTATTGATACCGGGCACGGCTTCCTGTCCCTTGTATATGTGCCTGTAACGACATCTCCGTCGCTGCCGGGGTCTCCATTCAGATACACGCGCGAGAGATGAGCCAAAGCCCTTCTCACGTCACTAAAAAAACCTTCATCACCCGTTACCTCTACAGAGTATCCGGAAAATTCATCACTCATTATACCACCATTTAATCATTTACTAGTGATAACATATATATAAAGTTTAGGTTTTTGTGACCCTATCTCTTAATCCTTATCCTCATCAGGTCATGTGCAGCCACTGTCTGCTTGAATATCTCCCTTGCCTCCTTGACGTGCGGGTTGACGTCCTGATAGCGCCTGGAGAAGTGTGTCAGAACGAGCTTCTTCGTTCCTGTCTTCTTCGCGAGCCTGGCTGCTGCCTTCGCCCCGCTGTGCATCCTCCCAATCTTCTCGTCCAGGAAGGTGGTGTCATGAATCAGGATGTCAGAATCCTTCGCTATCACCTCCAGGCATTTGCAGGATTTCGTGTCTCCTGTGTAGACCACCTTGAGGCCCTTTCTCAGCAAACCGACGTCCTTGAGGGATATCCTCTTCCCCTTGTACATCACAGAGCCCTCGTTCTTGAGCTTCCCGACGAGCGGGCTCTGTTTCAGGCCATAGAGTTTCTCTGCCTTCTTTATGTCAACGTTCCACCTGTCCTTCTCCTCGAACGAGTAAGCGACCGCAGGGACCGTGTGGTTGACAGGGATGGAGTAGACGTCAAACTTCTTGGTCCCCCAGACGTGGTTGATGTCCTCGCCCGAATAGGGGACGTTCTTGGGGACTATCCTGAACCTTGGGCCCCAGTAATCGAGATCGAGCAGGTTTCCCACGAACCTCTCTGCCTCTGGCCCGTATATGTATAGATTTTTCTTCCTTCCCTCCATGTTCATGGTCTGCATGAGACCTATCAGGCCTGCCCAGTGGTCAGCATGCCAGTGGGTGATGAATATCCTGTCAATCTTCATGAAAGAAACCTTTGCCTGCATCATCCTCTTCTGCGTCCCCTCGCCGCAGTCCCAGAGCATCACGCTGTCCTCGTACTGGAGCCATATGGCTGAGGGGTTCCTCTTCTTCGTGGGTATTCCTGAACCCGTTCCGAGGAAGACTATCTCTAGCATCCTATCACCATGCTTTAGAATTGTGCTGGTGGGATAAAAAGGATTCAGAAGAGACGGAACTTCTCCCTGAGGGTGAGGCATAGCTTCCTGTCAGAGAGCATCTCGTTAATCTCATCTATATGGGGATTGCGGGAACCTGTATTGATTTCCAGGCTCTCCACGCAAGTGGCCAGGAGCTCCCTCTTGAGCCTGACCAAACTTCCCGCATATACTCCTGCTCGATTCATAACGACAACATTAAGAATTGGGGAAGAGGGTTTAAATACATTGAAACGGCCCCGGAACGGGTTTCACGCGAAAACCAGGCTGGTTTCCCTCCCATATTCGACCCTCTTTATCCGGTGCGTCTCCCTGAGGTCCCTTTCTATGGGTTTGAATTTTTCCGGCAGCATCGCGTATTCTATCTCGCTCTTGAGGGAGAGACCTTTGTCCTTCTTGGCCTTCCATATCCTGCTGTTGAGCTCCATGAGCTCCCCTGATTTGAAGCCAGTCCTCTCCTTCATGGCTTTCCTGTCTGTTTCCGGCCAGGGAAGGTCCTCTATGTCCCTGTTGTGCATCTCTTTGTATAGCCTGTGGGTTATGAAGCAGGCAACTGGCGAGAGAATGAGCAGTGATAGGTCGAGGACCTCGTGCAGCGTGTGTATCGCTGCCTGCTGCTCTGCCTTGGTAAACTTCCCGTCATGGTTGTATGCCCTGTTCTTGACCAGCTCGAGGTAGTGCGAGGCCAGCGTCTCCCATATGAAGTACCTTATCCTCGTGACGGGCTTGTGGAATTCGTACTTCTCATATTCCTTTCTCGAGTATTCCAGAAGGGAGTGGGCTTCCTTCCTTATCCACCTGTCAAGGGGCTGTAAATCTATCCTTCCCTCGCGCTTCCTGAAGGACGAGATGAACCTCGCGACGTTCCAGAGCTTGGTGAGGAATTTCGCTCCCCCCTCTATCCTGTCGAATGAGCATCTGAGGTCAGAGAGCGTAAGGTTCCCCTCCAGGGCGCACCAGAGCCTGAAGGGCTCTGCGCCGAACTCCCCTATGACTTCCCTGGGGTCTATGATGTTCCCCAGGGACTTTGACATCTTAGTTCCCTTTCCGTCAAGGATGTGGTAGTGTATCCATGCATCCCGGAAGACCGGCCTCTTTGTCAGTTGGTAGGTCCTGAGGAGCGTGTAATACAGCCAAGTCCTGACTATCTCCCTCCCCTGGGGCCTCAGGGAGCACGGATGCGCCTTCCTGAAGAACGGCTTGTCGTATTCGTAATGGAGGACGTAAAAGGGGGATATTGAGGAATCGAACCATGTGTCAAAGACCCTCTCCTCCCCCCTGAAATTCTTCCCTCCGCACTTCGGGCACTTCTTCAGGGGAGGGCCTTCCATCCAGGGCCTGTAATATCTCCCCTTCGGTGGAATAATGGTCTCTCCGCACTCGCAGTACCAGAGGGGAATCTCCGTGGCATAGAACCTCCTCCTCGATACTGCCCAGTCCATCGTGAGGCCATTAACCCAGTCGAGCAGGGTCTGCTTCGATTTAGGGGCAAAGAAGCTCGTCTTTTCAATGACGTCCCTCTTGAGATTAGTTCTCCAGTCGAGCTGGTCGAGGTAGTATTCTGTCATCTCTATGAACTCTATCGGGCTCTTGCTCCTCTCGCATATCGGCGTCCTGTGGACCATCCTCTTCGTTGATTTTATCAGGCCCTCCTTCGCGAGCCTTTCCTTCATCTCCTTCCTTGCCTGCTCAACGGTCAGGCCCTCGAGGAAGCCTGCCTTATCGTTCATCTTTCCGTCCTTGCCTATCGATATTATCGGCTTGAGCTTCATGTCCCTGTAGAAGAGGATGTCTGCATAGTCACCGAAAGAGCACATCATCATCAGGCCTGAACCTTTCTCCATCTTCGCCGCGGGATGGGCCCTTATGGGGACCTCCCTCCCGTAGAGCGGAAGGATTGCGTGCTTTCCCGAGAGCTTCTTATATCGTTTGTCATTCGGGTTGTAAACGACCATCGAGCAGGAGCATATCAGCTCGGGCCTGGTAGTCGAGATTATCACGCTCTCCCCGGTCTCCTTTATCTTCCATTTGATATCAAGGAACTCACTGGGCAAATCCCTGTATTCTATCTCTGCGTCAGCGATGGTGGTCTTGCAGTCAGGGCAGTAATTGGAAACCCTCTTGTCCTTGTGAATCAATCCCCTGTTCCAGAGTTCTATGAACGTGGCCTGCGTGAGCGCACGGTACCTGTCCGAATCGGTGTGGTAAACATCACCAACAGACTCGCCGTGATTCCATGAGCAGAAGGATATCCCAATCCTGTAGAATATGTCAACGCTTGCCATCGACGATTCCTCGAGGATTTTCCTGCACGCCTCGACGTAATCCTTCCTGGGGGTATCCTGTATGGAGACTCCGAACCTCTTCTCTGCAGCCATCTCAATGGGAAGCCCGTTCCTGTCCAGGCCAAGGGGGAAGAGGACATTATAACCGGCCATCCTCCTGAACCTCGCTATGAAATCCATTATCGTGTAGGTTGCTGCCTGCCCTATGTGGACAGGGGCATTGACGTAAGGGGGCGGCGTGTCTATCGAGTAGATTGGCTTTTTGCTCTTCCTGTCGAACCTGAAGTGAGAAGCCTGACGCCACTTCTTCCTGATTGGCTCCTCCATCCCCGTTTCCCAGCGCTTTCCCCTTATCTTAGGCATAACAATGCTCCGTGATGTATATAGTTAGGAGAAGCATGAATAATAAATGTTTTCATCATAAGCTAGTACTGCCTTCCTGCGTAGGCGATGTGGTTGGCCTTCTTGCCGCAGACAGCGCACTTGTCAGAGGGCTTGGGCTTCTCCTTCCTGTCCGCCCTCTCCCCCCTGACGTCGCCGTGCAGCTCGTCCTTTATCTTCTGTGCGCAGGGAACGCCCTCCACCATCATGGAGCAGAAGGGAATCCTGACGAACCCTCCCTTGGGAATCTCTTTCTTCAGGGTGGCCCAGTCCCTTGCGTCGCGGACGCTCCCCCTGAAGAACGAATCCGCCTGCTTCCTGAGGTTGTCGGTAAGGAGCTGGCCCTCCTTCAATATGACCTCCAGAAGGGTCTTTATCTTGGCCTTTTTCTTGTCTCCGGTGTCCCTCCTGACGAGTGTGGCAGAACCCTCCTTGAGCTCCCTTGGCCCTATCTCCAGCCGTATGGGGACGCCACGCATCTCCCAGTGGTTGAACTTGAAGCCGGGTGTCTCCCCTGAAGAATCCAGCTCCACCCTCATGCCTGAATCAAATAGCTCTTCCTTCAGGTCTTCGCAGAACCTGATGAGCTTCCTGTCGTTCTTGGGGTTTATCGGAACTATCACGGCCTGTACGGGCGCTATGCTGAACGGGAACATGAGCCCCTTGTCATCTCCGTGGAGCGCTATGACAGAGGCCATTATCCTCCATATGCAGGGGCCATAGCATGTCTGCCATGCGTATTTCTCCCTGCCGTCCTTTCCTGCGAACCTTATGTTGAAGGGCTTTGAGAAGTTCTGGCCGAGGAGGTGCGTCGATGGCTGCTGGATTATCTTCCTGTCGGGCATCAGGCTGTCCGCGGCATAGGTGTAGACCGCTCCGGGGAACTTGTCCCACTCCGGCCTCCTCATGAACATGAAAGGGACTCCAAACTCCTGGTGCATCACGCTCTCTGTTATTCCCATGTCCTCTTTTACCTGGTCCTCTGCCTCCTTCAGTGTTGAAAACACGTCGTGGGCCTCAATCCAGTGGAACTCCCTGCCCCTGATGAAGGGCCTGGTCGCCTTGCTCTCATACCTCCAGACCTGGCACCTCTGGTATAGCTTGAGCGGGAGGTCCCTCCAGGAGCGGACCCATTTCTCGTACATGGTGTACATCGCTGTCTCTGATGTCGGACGCAGGGCGAGCCTGTTCTCCAGCTTCTTATCTCCTGCGTGTGTGACCCAGAAGACCTCTGGCACGAAACCCTCCACGTGCTCTGCCTCCTTCATGAAGTTCTCCTCAGGGATGACCGCGGGGAACCAGACCGGCTTGTGTCCCTTCCTCTGCAGCTCCCTTTCGTAGAGGTCGTACATCGCTTCCATTGCGAGGACTGACCAGGGCCTGTTGACTATGAAACCCTTGACGTTGTATCTGAGGTCTCCCAGCTCTGTCTTGGCTATGACCTCTGAGAACCATTCCGAGAACTTGCTCTTGGGATAGGTCATCCCCACTGTCTCTTCTGTCCCGCCCTTCTTTGCCATAACCATCACTATACACTAATATTATGATTTGGGAAGGGGATTTATATAAGTAGGGAAACCAATCCT
>CAZIAB010000035.1:0-8506 GCA_964537525.1 uncultured archaeon | reverse complement strand
GTCAAGGCAGAGAACAGGATAGCCAAGAAGGTAGGCCGCGACTACAAGCAGCCCTAACCAACCCAAGAAACCTTTATGAAAAATCTTCTGTTTCAATGCGTAAACGAACAGAAGCTACTATAAGCATAAATAAAATCCCGCCTTATATTTAATCATGACCGATGTTTACAGGGCATTCAGGCAATTTGAAAGATTCTTTTTTCTATGTCCTCCAACAGACCCAGTGCATCAGTCAGACCCTCTCTCAGGAGAAGGTGATACACTCATAGCAACAATCATATACCGTCCTGCTACAGAAGAAGTTATTATTGAACGGGAATATGGACAGAAAACCTAGACGTCCCCGGACCTGATGATTCTTATGGCCTCGAAGGCCTCTGCGAACCTCGCCTGCGGGAGGAGGCCGCGGAACTGGGCGAGCCCCTTTATGGCCTCTATCTTCATGTATTCCTTGCTGTTCTGCGTGGCGAACGCCTTAAGGGATTCCGTCTTCCTGTCCACGAAGTCGCTTATGTCTATGTAGTAGTTGGGATGGAAGTTGAGGTAAAGGCTCGGCGACTCGTAAGCCAGTATCTCCGCTACCCTCCTCGCCGCCGCAAGTGTCGCGTACGCGACCTTCCTGTGGTCCTGGTGGGTGTCCTTGACAGAATGTGTATAGACCCTGTCCGGCCTGAACTCCTTGACCACCGCCTCTATCTTCTCTATGACGTCGTGGTCGTCAGGTATCTTGGTGTCAGGGAAGCCGAATATGTAGAGCTTTGCCCCGAACCTCTTTGCAGAATCCATCGCCTCCTTCTTCCTCTCTTCCCTGCTCCCTGACTTCTCACCGTGGCTCAGGACTATGAAGACTACCTCGTCTCCCCTCTTGATGTGCTTCATTATCGTCCCGCCGCACCCGAACTCTATGTCGTCGGGATGCGCGCCTATCGCAAGAACCTTCATGCCGTCACCTGTAATGTTAACAATATGGACAGGGTTTATAAATGTTAATTTCGCCCTCTTCATGCCCATTTCTTGCTTATCATCCAGTTCCCCAGGGCCATGTGCTCTAGGCCGGTGTTCCTCAGCGTCCACAGGGCGTCCTCTGGGGAGCAGACAATCGGATAACCGTGGAGGTTGAAGGAGGTGTTCATGAATCCTCCCTCGCCGGTTTCCTTCTCGAACGCGGAGATTACCTTGTGGTATCCCGGGTTCCATTCCTTCTCCACGACCTGCGGCCTGGCTGTGAAATCGTACTGGTGGATTGCCGCGACAAGGCTTTTCCTCCCCATTTCCGTGGTATCAAAGGATACTATCATGTAGGGCGCCTTCATCCCCTTAGGATTGACAATATAGTCTTTCTCCCTCTCTGCCTTGATGCTCGGTGCGAAGGGCATCCAGAAATCCCTGTTCTTCACTGCCTCGTTTATCTTCCTCACCGAGTCCCTGTTCCTCGCGTCAGATAGTATGCTGCGGTTACCGAGGGCCCTCGCCCCCCATTCGCACCTTCCCGAGAACCTGGCAATTATGTCCCCTTTCGCGACCCTTTCCCCGACGTGGGCATCGATGTCCCTAACCTCTTCAATACGATATCCTTTCCCGAGGCTCTCCTTCCTTATGGACGCCTTTATCTCATCATCCGAATACTCTGGACCGAAGTATATGGGCCCCAGCGGCGCGACTTTGGGCTTCACCCCGTCCTCCTGGCACAGGGAGACATACTGCTGCAGTGCCGCCCCTATGGGCAGGGATTCGTCCCCGCAGGAGGGAAGGACGAACATGCTCCTTACCTCAGGGAGCTCCAGAATCCTCTGGTTGGTCTTGACGTTCATGAACAAGCCCCCACCGAAGGCAACGTCATGGATGCCCGTCTCGTCTATTATGTTCTTCACCCAGTTCGTTACGAGCTCCTCGAAGAACATCTGAAGCCCCCCTGCTATGTTGTCGAACCTCTCACCATGAAACTCCTTCTTGAGCTTGTCCATGTACTGCCACTTCCATGCCCCGCTTATGTTCTCATAGAGCAGCGGATTGTCAGGGTTTATCCTTATCATCTGCCTGAACTTCTCGTACGACCTCTGGACGTGCTCCCTCTTGGAATAGGGGGCGAGGCCCATGACCTTGTATTCGTGCGAAAGGGGCTTCATCCCCAGGTATTCTGTCACCTTCGAGTAAAGCTCCCCTATGGAATTGTAATTGGATATGCTGAGCAGCCTTTCGATATCGTCACCCTTCGCGATGTTGATGGTCCCTGAAACAGCATCCCCTGAGCCGTCGGCCGTTATGACTAAGCATCTCTTCTTCCTGTCCAGCCATGAGGGAAGGTATGCGCCTGCCGCGTGTGCCAGGTGGTGGTCGCAGAACGAGATTGGAGCATTGACGCCGTTCTCCCTGAGGGCTTTCTCTATCTTCTCTGTATGCCTGAATTTCCTCAGAAGCTTGACAGCGGGTTTCACCCACATGTCGGAGCGGAGGACTGACTTGGGTGTTAATTTCGATGCATGGCCGAAAGCCCTGCGGGGGAGGGACTTCCTGCCCGATTCCATGCTGGTAACGGGATTTATGAACGAGGGAATGACAACGACGTCTATTTCCTGCGGAGAGACATCAGAAATCTTCATGACCTCCCCTATCGCGAGCGAAGGGACTCCGCCCCACTCCTTTATCCTGTTGAGGCGCTCCTCGCTTATGCACGCGAGAATCTTCCCGTCCCTGGCGAGAGCCGCCGTTGCCGTGTGGCCGTCATGCACGGAAAGTATGGTTTTGCTCATAAGAAATAGATGCCAGTCAGCTATTAATATATTGGCTGCCGGCATGGGCAGAAAATGGCATTCGTCGTAGTGTGGTTCGAGCATTTAAAAACCTTTTGGTCCCAGTATAAGCTTATGGTGTTGTGATGCCCATAGGTATTGTAGGATATGGCGCTTACGTGCCCAGGTACCGGATTTCTGTTGAGGAGATAACGCGTATTTGGGGGGAGAATGCAGAGGCTTACAAGAGGGGCCTCGTTATAAGCGAGAAGAGCGTCCCTGACACGGACGAGGATACCATAACCATATCAGCGGAGGCTGCAAAGAACGCCATCCTCAGGGCAGGCATCGACCCCAAGAAAATCGGATGCCTCTACATAGGGAGCGAGAGCCACCCATACACGGTAAAGCCCAGCGGGACAGTGGTATCAGAGGCGCTCGGCCTCTCCAACGAGCTCATGGTCGCTGACCTGGAGTTCGCGTGCAAGGCCGGAACAGCCGGAATGCAGATTGCATACGCCCTCGTGAAGGCAGGACTCATAGAGTACGGGATGGCGATTGGCGCGGACACCTCGCAGGGAAGGCCCGGCGACGCGCTGGAATACACCGCAGCGGCCGGAGGCGCGGCTTTCATCATAGGCAATGACCCGCTCGCAACCATCGACGCAACATGCTCATTCACCACAGACACCAGCGATTTCTGGAGGAGGGAGAACGAGGACTATCCCTCGCACGGGGCAAGGTTCACGGGAAAGCCCGCATACTTCAAGCACGTCTCTTCTGCAACGAAGATGATGCTGGAGAAGACAGGCCTTTCACCACCGGACTTCAAATACGCGGTCTTCCACATGCCCAACGGCAAGTTCCCGATAACCGTTGCCAAGTCACTCGGCTTCACCATGGAGCAGATAGACCAGAGTCTCGTCGTGAGGAAGATTGGCAACTGCTACTCTGGCTCGAGTCCTTTAGGACTCAGCAGCGTCCTCGACGTCGCAAAGCCTGGCGACAGGATTCTCATGACTTCATACGGCTCTGGCGCGGGCTCTGATTCCTTCGTCTTCACCGTCACTGACAGCATACTGGAGAGGAGGGAGAACGCGCCAAAGACTGACTTTTACATAAACAGGAAGGAGAACATAGATTACGGGACGTACGCAAAGCTCAGGGGTAAGCTCAAGAGGTGATTGTGATGAGGGTAGCTGTCGTTGGAGTGGGTTATACAAAATTCGGGGAGCACTGGGAGAAATCCCTGAGGTCGCTCTCGACAGAGGCAGGCATACTCGCGCTCAATGACGCCAAGCTCGAGGGAAGGGACATAAAATCCCTTTATGTCGGGAACATGTCTGCAGGAAGGTTCATCGGGCAGGAACATCTCGGAGCGCTCGCCGTGGAGCAGGCAGGCCTCAATCCAATACCTGCCACGAGGGTGGAGGGCGCATGCGCATCCAGCGCCCTCGCTTTCAGGGCAGCCATGCATGACATAATGAGCGGGAGGAGCGACATAGTCATGGCCGCGGGGGCAGAGAAGATGACAGACCTGAAGGGAACCGATGCCATAGCCACCCTGATGGGGGCAGGTGACCAGGAGTGGGAGTCGCACATAGGTTTGACGTTCACAGGGCTCTACGCCCTGATAGCAAGGAAGCACATGCAGAAGTTCGGGACGACAAGGGAGCAGCTGGCGATGGTGTCCGTCAACAACCACAGGAACGGCGTCCTCAACCCCAACGCCCAGTTCAGGGGAGAGATAACGGTCGACCAGGTCCTGAACTCGGCAATGATTGCCGACCCTTTAACACTCCTTGACTGCTCACCCATAACCGACGGGGCAGCGGCGGTAATCCTCGCGTCAGAGGAGGCTGCGAAGAGGTTCGAGAACCCCATATGGATAGCGGGCTCTGCCCAGGCGAGCGACACGCTGGCCCTCCATGACAGGAAGAGCATGGTAGAGCTTGCGGCAACGAAGCACGCCGTGAAGAAGGCGTACGAGGAATCCGGCCTTTCCCCGGACAGGATAGACATAGCAGAGGTCCATGACTGCTTCTCCATCAACGAGATAATCGCGATAGAGGACGTCGGCTTCGTTGAGAAAGGAAAGGGCGGAAGGTTCGTCGAAGAGGGCCACATCAGGAGGGAGGGCCAGAAGCCCATAAACCCCACGGGTGGATTGAAATCGATAGGCCATCCGGTCGGAGCGACCGGCCTCCGTCAGATTGCGGACATAGTCATGCAGTTGAGAGGGTCTTATGGTCCTCTGCAGGTAAAGGGAGCCAGCACGGGCATGGCGCTTAATATAGGGGGGAGCGGTGCGACCTCGGTCGTGAACATCCTGTGCAACCAGGATGCCCTGAGGAGGAAGAATGGTCCATAAGTCGTCTGTCCCGCTGTTCTGGAGGCTCCAGAAGCAGAGGTACATGCTCTTCGGCAGCAGGTGCACCACGTGCAGCCAGGTCTTCATGCCCCCGAAGACGTTCTGCCCTGCATGCAGGAGGAGCGGCAGGATAGAGGACTTCCAATTCTCCGGGAACGGGAAGATATCCAGCTACACCATAATAAGAATCCCCCCGGAGGGGTTTGAATCCTACACACCATACACGGTCGCAGTGGTAGACCTTGACGAGGGTGCCAGCATATCCGGCCAGGTCATCGGGGACATAAACAGGGTCGAGGTAGGAAAGAGGGTGAGACCCGTATTCAGGAAGCTCATGGAGGACGGCCCTGGCGGGCTCATCCACTACGGCGTCAAGTTCGAGATAGTTGAGTAAGCTTCGATTTTATGTAATCCTTTACGTCCGTCTTTGCACTGAAGTCCAGGAGATTCTCTGCCTTTCTTGTGTCCGCGTGCGTTTTCTCCACGTAATTCTTTACAGGATTGTCAACAGTCCTGAAATCGACCCCAATAAGCCTTGCCATATCCCCGATACTGTAAGCCTTCCCTGTCCCTATGTTAATGACGCCGCTGCTGACATGCGAATTCATTGAACTCATGAGGGCCTCTATCACGTCGTTCACGTGGATGAAGTCCCGCAAAGTCTTGGGCTCGTATATATCAAAAACATCTCCTTTCTCCTTTGCCCAGACCATCTGAGATATGAGGTTCGCAAACCTCCCCTTGCTTTCCTCATTGTCGCCATAAACGCTGAACAGCCTGAGACCAACCGACTCCGCCCCGAACAATTCATGATAAACCCTGGAAAGCCTCTCCATGAAGTAAATCATCTCGGTGTAGAGGTCCCTGGGAAATATATCCATGTCCTCCCTGAACGGCGTTTCGTTGCCGTTATATACAGACGAGCTTGATGCATAGACCATCCTTACCTTGTTGTTCCTGCAATACTCAAGAAGCGCAATGAACTCATCAATTGCCTTTGTAATAAGCACCGGTTTTCCCCTCAGGATATAGGTCGACGAGGGCATACCGAGATGGAATATTCCATCAAACCCTCTGTCGAGGGCATCCCTGGTATCCTTCACGAGAGGGACGTTTCCTATGTTCTTAATGCTGCCAGTGGACAGGTCGTCCGCGACCAGGACCTCGTGCCCGTCACTGAGGAGACTCCTGACTAGATTGCTCCCGATGAACCCGCACCCACCTGTAACGAGATACTTCATCGGGGGCATAAGAATCAGGCCCAGGGGGTTCAAGATACTTCTGGATATAATTGCAGCCCCCGGAAGGAAGAGGATATCCGAGATTCCTTATTCCTTTTCCCCGAGGATGTCAGGGAGCAGCAAGATGTCAGCAAAGACAACGCTCGATTATACCAGCCAGCTGGCATGCCTTTACACGAAAAGGGTTTTTCGCTAACCCAAACAAATGCTTTTATATCATAACCCCTATTAAGCTTTATGGAAAAAATCATAGGGGTTGTTTCTGGAAAAGGAGGAGTGGGAAAGACCACGTTCGTCTCCAACGTGGGCCTGGCGCTCAACAACATAGGGAAGGACGTCGTGGTCGTTGACGCCGACCTGTCAACCGCTAACCTCGGACTCCAGCTGGGATTCTATCAGTTCCCACTCGGGATACAGGACGCCCTTGACGGGAACATAAGCGTCGTGAACGCCATCTACACCCACCCATCCGGTCTGAAAGTCATTCCCGCATCGATATCATTGTCATACCTGAGCAAGTCGCCGACACCGTACAGGCTCAAGTCCCTGCTTGCCGACCTCGGTGGGGTCATATTGATAGATTCTCCTCCCGGCCTCAGGGAGGACGCGAGGCTGGTACTCAAGGCAGCTGATGAACTGATAGTCGTTACCAACCCCGAGATACCAGCCGTAACGGATGCCCTGAAGGTGATAAGGGTGGCAAGGGAGATGGGCAAGGAACCAATCGGGATAGTGGTGAACAGGGTCAGGGACAGGTACGAGCTCTCCACAGAGGAGATTGAGGACATGTGCGACCTGAAGGTGATAGGAAGGATACCTGAGGACAGGAACGTCAAGCGCTCAATCTTCGAGAAGAACCCGCTGGTCGTCCACAAGCCGCACTCACCTGCGGCGGTTGCCTACATGAAGATAGCGCATTCCCTGATAGGCGAGGAATACAGGGTCCCCAGGAAACACAGGATAAAGCAGATTCTGAGAAGATAGAAAACCCTCATATCCGCAGTCAGGCCTTCAGCTGCTGCTTCATCGCCATTATTTCCTTCTCGAGGAAGGCGGACCTCTTCCTGTACCTCTCCATGCTTATTTCATAATCGAGCTTGCCCAGCGAATTCAGCCGGAAATACCTGTCCTGGGCGAGCTTCATCATCCTGCCCAGGGACTTCATTTCATCCTCAAGGTCCTTCAGCTTCCCCTTAATTCCGGATATTTTCCTCCTCCTAAAAGCGAAGACGGCAACCACTGTTGCTCCAAGAAGGCCGGAAACCAGGAAAATCCAGTTTTCTGCTGCGAATGCGGCGATGCCAGTAAGCATGGTCGAGCTCAGGCTCTGCTCAAGGGCGGCCTCTGACCTCATCTTCTCAACGAGTTCTATCGCTCCCTGCAGCCTTTCCCTGCTCTCGAGGTAGTTCTCTGAACCGAAAAGGAGGATACCTTCGTCAATCATCCACCTTGCATGTGACGTGTCTATCCCCTCAAGGGAGGCGGTGTAAACGCTCTCCTCTGCCAGGTCTATCAGGGAGTCTGCATCGAACGCCGCGTTCCTTATGTTCCAGACATCCCTCGCAAGTGAGGCAGAGGCTGCATATTCCCCCCTGCCCAGCATTATGTTCGCCTCTGCCAGGGTGTCGTTCGCATAGGACGTGCCGAATCCCGCGTCCATCATCTCCCATATGGCCTGCCCGGCGCTTGATATCTCTCCTGCAGCATATTCCTCTGTTACCTGCGCAGCCGCAAGCGGCGTAAGGAGGAGCAGAATCATCAGGGAGAATACCAGAAGCCGGCACGAGCCCTTCCTCTTCCTCGATGCAATGTCCATGCTGCTCTCGACCTCGGCAAGCTCCTCCTTCATCCTCTTCATTATGGTTTCATAGAGACCCCTGCCCATATCTCCCCTGTCAAGATACCCTATCTGGGTTTCTTTCATGAACCTGATTATGTCGCTCTTTTCCATCCTGAGCCTGCTGAGGGGGTCTCCCCTGAGCCTCCTTGCCTTCAGCGAATCCTTGAGCCTCCTTATCCCGGCAATCCGCGTCCGGTAGTCTTCCATCGAGCCCAGATAGGTCTCCTTTCCTATACTCTTCTTTACGAAGTAGTTCTTCTGGAGGCTGATCATGAGGTTGTTTATCACCCTCTCCTCATGCTCCAGCCCCCTTATCATTCCCGTT
>CAZIAB010000034.1:0-8696 GCA_964537525.1 uncultured archaeon | reverse complement strand
GGCAAGACTATCTCTGCCAGTGGGTAGAAGACAACCCTGACCAGACAGAGCCGACATGCTTTGTCACGAACTTCCACCTCCCCCAGAAGATAGGGACGACCGTTGACGTTATACCCGGCCTCGGGGACCCCAACTTCCTCCTCTATTACCAGAGCTTCCCGCAGGGCGAGGATGCTGCCTGGAGCGGGAAATCAACATGGATGGAATCGTCAAGGACTCTGATATTCCTGACTTCATGCGTATTTGGTGCATTCAACGTATTAGCCGGGAGGATTCCGGGAAAAGGTCTGGGCGCTGAAGCCAGCGAGGCCGTTGCAAAGGGGATAGTTTCTAGGGCTACCAAGTTCTGGAAGTGGTTCTCTACAAAGGCTCTGAAGAGAGAAGTCGCAGAAGAAGCAGGGGAGATTGCAGAAGAGGGTGCAGAACTCACAGTCGTTAATACTTTCAGGAATGCAGACTCTGCATTTCTATCTACCTCAGGAAAAGCGGGATTTGTATCAAAGCTCAAATCACTTGCCAGCAAAATACCCACTGAAAAGCTTCAGAACGCGTTCTTGTCCTTTGAGACCCTCATAAAGACGGGCGCCTACACCGGAGAGGCCGCAGTCCTGGGCATGACACTTTCAAAATACGTTGACAGGAGGATTGCCACCGAGTTCGGCAAGTTCTATCCTGTCGAGGGCAAGCTCCTCCTCCAGGAACCTGTCAACCCGGTGCCGCTTGTCGATACCAAGGTCTTCTCTGAGGTTTCAGGGGCATCTACCCAGGAGGAGCGCAATAACGGCAAGCCCATAATGGACATAGGAAGGCCAATCATACTCGACAAGGGGATTACGGACGACATCACTCCGTTCTACCTGGCATCCCCGTGCCACGCCGACCTTATAATAGGCATGGGGGACGTTTTCTGCTCGAGCTATACGTACAACGACGACACGGAATCCGTCTTCTGCGACACCCCATCCGAGTGGAAGACCCTTTTATCCAAAAAGTCCAGCAAGAGGTGCGGCGTGATTGATGACAACCTCCTTGAAGGCATAATGGGGACGGAAAACAAAGAGTTGGTGAAGGAGATAAAGAGAGTGGTCATAGAGCCGGTTGCCTCAAGGGGAACCAAACTCCTCAAAATGGAGACAGGGGATTTGAGCATAAGGGACCCGCTCACCAGCTACACCTTTGAGTTTGAGTATAACAAGAACTGGAAGATCGTCTGCTGCGGGTATGATAACAGAAAAGAATGGGTGCTTTCTTCCACATGCACTAATACCCTTTCCGGAACGCCGGTTGATGACATTGAATGCATTGAAAAGAAGAAGGACCTCCAGCTCGGCTACCCGCTGAGGATAAAGAGCATAAAGGACGACATTGGGCAGGTGAAAGAAATTTCCCTTAGTGATATTGACATTTGGCCGTGCATTCTCAGGGACCCGGTTCTTGACAGGGACATCAAGGGTGTGGCTTTTGATGACCAAGAACAAGAGAGGATTAAAGATATAGGATTCGATGTAGATTTGTATTCCACCCAGACATTCGGCTCCGGAAGGTATGTTTCATGCGAGCTGGATTCGTATTACTGGTCTGGCACAACGGAAATGGAAGAGAAGATGAGAGAGAAATATCCGCAAAGAGCCCCGGTAGGAATTGGCGTTGCCGGAATCTCAACCTCAATATATTTCATGGCTGCGGTGGACGATGACGGTTATTTTAAGGGAATGAGAGGAATGGGAGTTGCATTAAAATCCAATCTGCATTCTATCGGAACCGGCGGGACGGTCATGTCCCTTGCCAACATCTATTCGTTCATGGACACCGGGAACAGCGAGGGATTAAGCGTGCCTGACGGGAAGGTGGATACCGTAAGCTTTCAGGCAGGATGGGATGAAAGATTTTCTGGAGATAATGTTTACACTACCCTGAGATTCACGGATTCCGATTCAGACGGAACGTTTGACAGCCTTGAGCAGAGCAACTGCAAGGTAGAGGCAGTGAAGATAGATGCGGACAAGAGCCAGTATTCCAAGGAGGCCGGGTATGAGCACAATTTCTGCTACAGGGACAAGACGGTCTGGGGATACGCTGCGACCGTCGGAATGTTCTTCAGCGACATTGCGCTTCAGAAGATGCTGGCCGTTGAGAGCGCTGGCATAAGCTATGTTGCCGGCGTTGCGGTCGATTGCGGCTTAACTTACGTCTCAGTAAAATGGGGCCACACCGAGTGGCCGGGCTAGCTAATGCTTACCCATTGAGGTCTGCAACCCCAACTATCTTACATCAAAATCGACCTTGCCCAGGGCTTTGGCAACTTCTATTGGCGTGACATCACCATGGTAAAAGGCCAGATAAGTCCCATCGCCGTTGGGAACGTAGCGGATTAATCCGCCGCTCGGTACATAGACGCCTATGACACCATTTTCCATCCTGTACGGCGTGTAGAATTCCTTGTCAGCGGGCTTGCTAAATTCCATCTCCTTTGCTCCCCTGCTGTCGGCAACGCGCGCTTTGCTGCCACCATCTCCTGTTGTGGCAGGTTCCCTGGTCTTGTCCGTGCCGCAGCCAATTGCCCCTAACGTGAGCATAAGGGATGTTATCGGTATCACGGCCTTGGATGCGGCCGACTTATATATGGTTCTTATAAGACCCTCGTCCTGCTCTATGCCGGGAGCATGTTCTGCGCCCGGAATGTTCGTAAGCAGGTCGCCGTCAGAATAAAGCTCTTTTTCCTTGGACATCTTACCAACCTCTGAAGGATTTGAAATCCCTCTATAATAAACAATTAATTCGACTATTTATAAACCTTTAGGTAGTTAAAAATCGTGTTTTTACGTGCTTTTTTAACCACTATCCGGTCGTGCGCAAGGATAAAAAGAATCAGCCACAATTATATTCATGGAATTCCCGATAAGGGTCCTCATAATAGCCATAATGGGCCTGATAGCTGCATTATTAATAGTGATGATGACAGGGGGGATTGCAGGGGATGCCCAGAACAACACACTCAGCATACTGGACTGGTTCAAGGGGCTCACGGGAGGAGTCGCGCCATGAAAGCGAGGAAGGCACAGATAGGAGATCAGGTTTTATGGATAATCCTGGGCATACTGGGCCTCCTGATGATAGTGGCGTTCGTCTATACGAGCTGGCTGGGCAGGGTATTGTGATACAATGAAAAAGGCGCAGCTGACATTCACCGGCATCAAGATTGCAGTAGGCCTTGCACTGGCAATAGTTTTCACCATTGCCATATATTTAGTGATGAACAAGGTCGGGCAGGGCGGGACGCCGGGAATGCTGACTCACGTGCCTGTTCTTTTCTGCCTTGCCAGGACAAGGCTCCGTTCCTGCAGGGCACGGTAACCCCTTTATGACAATCTTATTTTAACATCCGCCCACAATAATTAATGATGAGAAAAGGAGACCTCGGCGTGCCTGTTGAGATACTGGCCGTTTTCGGGATTGTCCTGACAGTCATTGCAGTAGTGATGGGTGTCAGAGCGTTTAATAATTTCTCCCAGACGAACTGCTGGAAGAGCGCTAACGAGCAGATAAACGGCCTCTGCCTGAAGGAGAGCTTCACATGCTCTGCTCCACAGCCAGGTGAGCACGTTGACAAGACCATAACCCTCGGGGATTGCGTGGATTACGTCATGTTCATGAGCAACTCTGAAATAAGGCAGAGGATGATTGAGGCGCAGATAAAGGGCCAGGACCCGGGTTGTCCTCTTGACAGGAACTCGTATATAGTCATGGTCCCTGTGGAGGTCGGTTTTTGGGGAAACGGCATAGCCGATGCCCTTAATAATCCGGTTGAGGCATGGAAGAGGACGATGGCAAAGTCAACATGCAAGTCGTATGACGCAAGTTTCCAGGGTAAGCTGCCCACCCTGGACGGGCCCGGCGAGGACAAGAAGAGTGCATCATACTGCATAAGGATAAGCGCGATAAGAACGATATCCGGGGAGCCGGACTATTATATCAGCGCGAAAGAGGGGACCTGCGCCGAAGTGTCATGGCCAGCCTGACATGACAACTGATGTTCATGAAAACGATGATGGACAGCATACTGATAGTTGGGGTCATCCTCACAGCCGTTACAGGCATAATCTTCGTCCATCTCTATCTGGCCAATACCTACATACTAAGCGACAAGGCCCAAGCAATCACGTTCGCGCAGACTGTTACCTCTGCAGCGAACTCCCTTTCAGTGGTCGAGGAGGGGAGCTTCTACAAGGTCCTTGACAGGAACTTCACTGTCACCATAGAGCAGGATGAGGGGGAGAGCGTCCTCCGCGTCGTGTACGGAGATGGGCCGAAGGATTTCTATGAGACGAAATTCCTCTGCAAGGTGGGTTCCGGGGGGCCGAAGAACATAAACACCCTCATCGTGTCAAAGAAGCCCGGGGAAAACGTCCAGATAAACGATTTCAGCGGGGGGATAGAGACAGGACCCTCCTGCACGCCCGTCACCCAGCCCGATGACTTCAGGCCGGTCATAGAGTCGGCCTCATCGAAGTA
Source organism: uncultured archaeon (assembly GCA_964537525.1). GTDB lineage: Archaea > Aenigmatarchaeota > Aenigmatarchaeia > QMZP01 > QMZP01 > CAYMDJ01. Next base: position 4,184 of record CAZIAB010000034.1, on the reverse strand, counting down.
TTCAATAGATTCCGGATTCCTCAAGGCGACGATAAGGCAGCTGACTGCCTTCCGCCACTGCGAGAACAACAGAGTGGTCAGCGGGCCGAATGCCGTCGGTGCAATGATGCTCAGTGACCAGATGAGGCTTTATGCCACTGACACCAGCACGGACCTGGGTGCGAGATGCATCATACAGGATTTCGATTTCAGGAAGCTGGAGGACAACGTCAACGCGGGGGCATGCTATCTGGGATTCATAAGGGAGATTTTCAAGGATAACGATGACTGGATGAGGCTCACTTCTGCCGCGTACATGTGCGGCCACGACAAGATAAGGAGCATGGTCGAGGAGCGCGCAACAGAAGAGGGGAAGGAGTTCGGTGAGATAGGATGGGATGACATAAAGGGAGCGGCGTCCCTCCCGAACGGATGCGTGAATTTCGACGAGACGCAGAAGCACGTTGACGGGGTCCAGATATATTATGAGAACTGCTGGTCAGAGGATGCCAACTGCTGGGGGGATGAGTGCATATTATGCTGAAAAGAAAGTCCAGGAAGATGAAGGGCCTTTCTGCAGAGGAAACCATGAAGACCTATATCGAGGTCCTCCTGTTCGTGGGAACGATTACGGCAGTCCTGTTCGCGGTCAGCACTTACATAGTATCCTTTGACAGCGTCCTTGCGGATACGTCCAAGAGGCTTGAAGCGATAGACGTCACTTACATGATGGACGGATGCCTGAGGAGGCTGACTGCGGAAGAGCACTTAACTGAGGATGAGCACTTCATAGATGCTGCGATTCTCGATAAGAAGACCGCCGACAGGGAGAACATTATAAGGACGTGCGGCATAATGAACGATGGCGTTGGAATAGAAATAGAGGACATCGAGGATTCAGTGTTTTTGGGTATGGGGGAGAGGGTATGGGATTTCAAATACGCTTACGTCAACCCGAGCCCGCACAAGCATTCCATATTCGTCAATATAGGTGAGGGTGATGACATACATGTCGGGGAGCTCAGGTCAAGGGTAATGATATTAAAGGTGGTTACTTGAACAGGAAAGGACAACTGGATTTCGGGGTGTTCATCCTCATCTGCGTATTCGTCATAGGAACGATAGGGGTCATCCAGACGTTCTTCCTCCTAAAGAACGTGAACATAATCGAGAACACGCTTGACCTTTACATATACCTGGACGATGACAGCAGCGCCCTCGTGAGCCTGATGGGGGCGCAGAGGGGAGGGATGCTATACATGGAGATGATTGGCTACAAGTTCACGTCCAACTATTATAAAAACGTCCCTGAGATTGACGAGATGGAAAAGACCATGTCGGACATGGGAAAGAGCTTCAATCTCGACCTTGTGACAGGGACGACCGAGAAGCCAGCGTATCTGGCGACCTCGGGAGCAACCTCCCAGTCAACCGAGGGGAAGCCGATATGCAAGCCAATTCCCGTTGACGGGACGTGCCAGACAGAGGACCCGGGAAACATAGTCTTCGCATGGCCTCTGGAGGGGGAGATGTCCGACTACGTCCTCTCCTCCGGCTTCGGTTACAGATCATATTCAGGTTGCAGGTGCCATAACGGAATCGACATAGTCAAGCCAACCCCAGGGGAGGTCGAGGGGACGCCCATACTTGCCGCAGCCGACGGCGAGGTAACTTATTCAGGCGAGATAAGCGGCTACGGGAAGACGGTCATCATTTACCACAGCCAGTATGGCTATTCAACCCTTTACGCCCACATGAAGGACATACCCCAGATACAGGTCGGAGACATGGTAAGCAGGGGCGCCCTGCTGGGCTGGGTTGGCAACACGGGCGGGGGCACCGGGCACCACCTGCATTTCGAGGTGTTCAAGACCAGGGACAGGGACTCCGGAAAGAACTCGAGGAACCCGTGCGTATTCCTTGATCCCATACCTGACGGGTGCGTCCACCCGGATGACACGGAATGCGTTGCAATCAACCACTATAACTGCGGCTCATATGTTTCAGATACATACGCCACGTCCGGCGTGAGCATACCTGATGACAAATGGGAGGAAATAACGCAGGGACCGCTGCCGTCCGAGTATCTGACAGAGGTCCCGCTTCCGGGGGCAGAGCCATCTATAATCAAGGGCGTTGCCGGGGGGATGAGGACATGAAGGGAGCATCGGGCGCGCTGCTGACGGTCGTGATAATAGTGTTAGTCGCGATGATTGTAGCGTTCATCGCGGATTCGGCGGTAATAGGTGCTGGATTAAAGGCAAACGTCGAGAACAGGTTCGCGATAAGGCATGAGATACACACCTCGGATAACGCCCTCAAGAGCGCGAAGATATACATGGAGACCGCTTCAAGATACTCCTTCTACCAGGCGGTCTATGATGTTTTCAGGCAGGGCGGGTTCAGGGAGCCTGGCGAGGGAAGGAGCTATAATTACTGGCACGACAGCTTCAGCGAGGCAGAAATCCCCTCAGAGGACGGCGTTCTGGAGGCCATACAGTACAACACAGAAAAGAACCTGAACATATACGCTGAGGCCGGATACAATTTCATGTCAGATTACAGCGTCTATATCCCGGAATACAAGGTTACTCTGGAGGACGCCGAGGTCGTGGATGAAGAGATTGTTGACACACCGCTGGAAACCTTCTCCTTCACTGCGACCGGAGACAACATGGTGATAGTGAGGAAGCAGCCAACCGGTGAGATAATAAGCATGGAGGCAAAGTCATACGTCTCGGACACCCTCACGGCCGATGTCAGGGAGCTGTACGAAAAGGGAAACAATCTCCTTCCCACGATAGTTTCCGGGATGGAGAACGGCATGAAGGCAATAAGCCTGCCGGCTACGTGCGCAGACAGCTACAGTGCATCCACAGAGGCAGAGAAGGAGAAGATAAAGGACGCCATAATGGCAATAACCCTTCCCACCCCCCAGGAAAACGGATATTCCTTTGAGATAAGCATGGTGCATTCTGACGCCAAGAGGTCCCTGGGAACGACTCCCGAGACACCGTGCAAGCACACCATCCTTGGTGTGGCGAGGGTCAGTATAAAGGCAGATGAGACATCCGTCCCAATCCTGAACGAGGACGGTCCCAACTTCGCGCCCGTGGAGCTTGTCTTCCTGGTCAGGTATGCCTACACCAGCACCGGCGAGGAGCCGACAACCGAGGGGCTCGATACAGAACCCGCCCCTGAGGAGGTGAAGCCACCCGAGGATTATTCCCCACCCGAGGTCGTTATAGGCGGGACCCTGCCCTACTTATGCCGCACCAACCACGATTACGACGCCTACATGGACGAGGCCTCGAGTATATTCGACATAGACGTTGACCTGATAAGGGCCGTGATATGCCATGAGAGCAGATTCAAGAAGGATGCCGTCAACCCGGACAGCGGCGCAACGGGCCTCATACAGCTTAAAGAGGACACCTCGAACGCCCTGGGAGACCCCAATTCGAACGAGGGCAGCCACTGCAAGGCAAAGGCGGCTGAAAAGGGGCTCGATTGGGCAGAGATGGCCAGCGAATACTCAACCGCTGATCCGAGGCTGGACCCCGAGGAGAACATAATGAGGGGTGTCTGCTATCTTTCATGGATTCGGGAAAAGAACCTGCCTGCTCTCAGGAAAAAGGAATTCGAAGGGCTTTCTGAAAAAGAGAAGATACAGTGCATGCTCGCCGCATACAATGCCGGCGGGGAACCTGTAATTAAGAATTGGATGTCCAGCGGATGCGACCCGACAAAAATAAACTATAAAGAAACCAAGACCTACGTAGCTGAGATAACCGCCTGGGCAGGCATCGCCACTGCCTGAAACCTCGCCTTTGGTTACGGGGCCTTTGTCAACCTGGTGTAGCCGGTGCGTAAACCCCGGCACAATAAAGCGATTTAAAATGTTGCAGCCAAATAATTACATCAAGCGCTTATTGCAAAGAGGGATTACGAGTTGCTTCTCAGCTTGCGACCGCATTGGTTGCATGAGCGGAAGCGTCTGTAAGCTGAGTGGGGGACAGCGATGGCAGTGAAGAAGAAGGCAGGGAAGAATGACAATGTTGTTTTTGTCGGGAAGAAGCCCACTATGTCCTATGTCCTTGCCGTGATAACCCAGTTCTCGGACGGCATGCCCGAGGTGAACGTCAAGGCGAGGGGCCGCTCCATATCCAGGGCAGTCGACGTGGTGGAGGTGGTGAGGAACAGGT
>CAZIAB010000033.1:0-8846 GCA_964537525.1 uncultured archaeon | reverse complement strand
ACGAACCTCCTGTCCATGGGATATTCTTGGAGGGGTTAAATAAAAGTTTGGGTGCCAATTGGATAGGCCGTTCCAATCATCTTTGGCTTCCCTGCGGTCTGGTAGCCGCCGCTGAAGAACATCTGCTCTGTGTAGAAGGTGACTATCAGGTTGTCGGCTATCTGGCCGTCCTTCGTGGCGGGCATGAAACCGGTTGCAGTGTAGTATGACATGACATCCATCAGGACATGGTCAAAGCCGTCTGCAACAGTGTCAGGAACCCTCCCACAGTTCTCGTTCAGCTCCTTGCCCTTGCAGAAATAGAAGTTGTCGAACTGCATGGTGGTTACTGTATACTCGGAATAAATCTCCCTTATCCTCCTGTAGACATCGCTGAGGTCCTCTCCCTGGTATGAGAGGGATGACGCTTCGATACCGGTCCCATACATCTCATAGAGCTCATCGAAGTCAACATATCCTGCAAGCTCCTCTTCTGTGAGCAGCTTCAGGTTGGCTATATGAACGAACCCCTTATCGTTCACGAACACCCTCTGGTCAATGCAGTTGCTTCCGGTTCCCATGACCTTGGGGTTGCCGTAGAGGAAGTAGGCATAATAACCGTCCCTGCTGCACGTCTTTATCGGTGGCGAGAGGGTGTGAACCACCGCATCCTCGGGGATTGTCTCACCTGCATAGAGTTGGCACGACTTGTCGCTCATCATCTGTATCTCTGTATCACCGAGCTTGGTGCACCTGGGCTCTGCCGAACTGTCCCTGTAGAACCTCTTGCTTGCCTTGAGCTCGTAGTCCCTGTTCGCCATGGGCTCTGTCATCGCGTCCTCCAGCTTCATGTTGGCCCCGTTGCCGAAGAACAGGCTTCCCTTGAACGAGCACATGCAGTCCTCCTCTGCTGAGACAGCGTCAATGCAGTTGTCGTTGCTGCTCGATGAGACACACGATGGCCTCATGTATTCTATCTCTGTCATAGATATCATACTGTCCGGCTCCCCGAAGCTTCCGTCACCGTCATCACAGTAGAGAACGAATGAATATGTTCCCTCTGTGGGTCCAAGTGAGCCATGCTCCCTGAAGAGCTCTGATGCACCGAACTCACCATCGAATTGGGAAAGGTCCCTCGAATGATAGGAATCCTCGTTCGGTCCCTTCACCCCGAAAACAAGGCTCTCCTCGGGGCATCCACCTGGCATGTAGACTATGCTGGATTCGGTTTCTGTGCAGTCAGCTATGCTTGAATATACCTGTCCTGAGTAGCTGCTCCTCTCGCAGCAGAGCCCGCCGTTCGCAATGCTCCCGTCGCAGTATATCTTGAGCGCACCAAGCGACGAGACCTCGCTTATGTTGAGGAAGCCCTTGGTGAAATTGGAAATTTCTGAAAGCATCCCGGATTCCCCGGAATCTGCCTCTGACATCAGGTCATCAAGGTCGTTGTTCCTTATCTCTGCGGATACGAGGTTGGTGCTCTCGAGCAGGCAGTCCCTGACAGACGTGAACCATTCCGTCTCCCTGCTGAGGTGTCCTCCCGAATCTATCACCCTCTGCTGGACAGACAGGCAGTCATCCATGTCAATGTAGAGGCTCTGGAGCGAGATTCCCGCGCTCTCTATCCTGTGCCTGTTCTCAATGACGTCGCACACGTCATCCGTTATCATGCTCACTTCACCAATGAGCTCAGCACCTGCCTCGTCAAACTCTTCCTTCAGCTGGTACTTCTCTGCAAAGCTGTCTGCATAGTTGATTGTCCCGATCGTGTGGCCGTAGGTTGTCGGGACCCAGCCCTTCTCTGCATAGACCAGACTTATCGTCATCACCTTTGCCATGAGCCTCGTCACCAGCTCTTCGCATTCGAGGATTGCATCCTCAATCTCCGTGATTATGAGCCCCATGCTCTCCAGGTTCTGCTCCATCCTGTCTGTGCCATCACCCATTATACTTTCAAGGGTGAGGTAGCCCTGCCTGACCTTTATGTCAGGGAGAGGGACGTAGAGTTCCTCAACGTTCACGAGCCCCCCGCTGTCAGGGTATGAGACAACCACAGACAGGGAGTTGCCCGAATAGGTATGGGTGCTGTCCCTCGTGCAGCCGGGGGTCGGGGGTATCCTTACAGAGCAGGATATGCTCCCCCCAACCTCTGTGCAGTCCGCATCAATCATCATGTCCCTGCCTAGCGTCAGGTAACCGTTATGGAGCTCCAGCCCCTCAGGGGAGCTGACGCTGGCATAAATCTCAATGACGTGGCTCTTCTCGCACCCCTCGAGAGAAAGCTGTGAGGTGGAATCAAGGGTCATCAACAGGGAAGCATTGACTGGATATGCGCAGGCCATGAGGGCAAGAACCAAAGCCAGAACCATTACCCTCATCCCGTCACCCCCCTGAGTTCGTTAACGTCCACTATGCAGTTGCTTACGTACGGGGGGCTTTCTGAAATGGGCTCTATCCCACACTCCTCCATTATCGCGACCATCTTGCCGACAAGGTCATAAGGTGTGCTGTAGTCTATCGGCCTTGCAAATCCCGTCATCACGGGAATCGTCACGTATATGGTCTTTCCTGCAATAGCCTCTGTCAGGACGAACCTCGTCCCGAACGCGCCGGATATCCCTTTGATTGTGGTGTTGTACATCGCGGCCGCGACAGAGTATTCCCCGGCAGGCATGTACTTCAGTATGTATCTCCCCTCTTCAGAATAGACCTCTCTGCTCCCTCCTGTCGCAAGGGAGACCCAGTCCATGTAGACCAGGTTGTCGTCATTGTATCTCACGTTGCTGGAGTCAAGCAGGTAGACATCGACCCCGTGGTCCTCAAAGACCAGCTCGTTGAAGACGAGGTTGACCTCAGGCATCCTCTGCAGGCTAACTGTCCTTACAAGCCCCTGGGAGTCAGAGGTCTCGTTGAAAGGCGAATAGCCCTTCTTGAATACCTCCAACCCTCCTATGCCACAGGGGGCGTAAGCAGAGAGCGTCCCGCTGCTGTCTGTCTTTCCTATGGGGCATCCCATGAAGAGTATGTCGGCCCCTTCCAGTGCATAGCCGCCCGTATCCTGGACCGCTATGTCAATAGAGCATCCCTCTGTCCTGCATGCGAGGTTCCTCTCATCTGGCTCGTAGCCGGAAACAGGCCACATCCCCGGAAGGCTGTCCTTTATGTAGACCTGGAGCGCGAACCTCATGTCGTTCCCTGTGACCGGGTCATTGAGGACGACCACAGCCGGATAATCAATGAAATAATCAACGCTCAGAGGGTCTGACACGCATTCCCCTGTGAAGTGTACGACCTCCGATACCAGCTTTATGGGCTCCTCCTCATACCCGAAGGTTCCCCTTGACAGCGCAAACCCGTCAGGGAGGGTGAAGCCAATCCCTATCTCGTTGAACACCCTCCCACCGAGAGGGGTCAGTGTGTACTTCGAGGATTCTGTGTCAGAGAGCGTGTTCAGGGGGACATCACCGGGAAGGTATATCGATGCGAGCGTCTTGCCTATGGATTCCTCTACAGATTCCTTGAGCTCCCTCCAGCCCTTTATTATCAGGTCCCCGCACCCGGTGAGGGACTCGAAGGAAAGGATATCGTCAACCCCACTGGTGGTCGGGGAAAGCCTCATGCTTGACAGCGTGTAGTATTCGAGCATCCTCTGCTCTGTGTTGAATGCAGCGAAACTCTCTGCAAAATCATACATGTCACCGAACCTCGTCAGGATGGTGACGGTGTAGGGCTCCGTGGAACTCACGTCCCTCACATTGGTCGGCAGCTGGACCTTGACCGTTATCCTGTCGCTGTAGATATCAGGCCTTCCAACCCTGGCCTCCCCGAGCACGACGCTGTTAAGGCCCGCTGCAAGGGATGCCTTGTTCTCCCTTATGTACCTGTCCAGCCCCTCCATCATGGTGGTCTCTGGGTCAGGATACCTTATTACCCCGTCCTTCTGCCAGTAGGGAACGGCCTTCCCGTCCAGCATCACATAATCAGTCGCTATCTCCGAAGCAGAGAGATACCCCCCGTAGGTTGACATCCTGTCTACGGTATCGTAAAGGCCCGCGGTTATCATCCCCTCTACAGACTCCCTCGCGAGCCTGACGTCAGGCGGCCCGCCGCCGCCCAGCGAGGAGAGGTCCATCTGGGTGGCAATGACGACAAGGGCAACAACAATCACCCCCACGATAACAACTATCTCGGCCTGGCCTCTCATATAATTAATTATGCAAACAATTCCTTAAATGGTTGGCGGGAGACCAAACAAACAAATCACACCGAAGCGCTGGATTCTGGATAAACCTTTGTAGCGGTCTGGGTATCCGAGCATTTATAGCCCGTTGTTACTGCAGTTGTACCTTCTGGAGCTTTGAAGAAACCTGATGTTGCCCCAGTACCGCAGCACACATCTACTGCTTCTTTATAACTGTTTGCTGTTGAAAGAGAAGTGGATTCATAAAGCGGTACGTTTGGGTCTTCCGGGTGGTTGGTGCAGAAAAACCAATCATTATCAGCAAAGCAGTATTTATAGCCATAACCCGCTTCAAGCTCATAATATTGCTCATTTCCATTACATGGGCTGTTTGGTGAGCTTGTGTATTGCGCCAATCCTTTCCCTGAACACTGGGGTGTGCTGCCTGCAAATTCAGATTTAGAGTTGAAATCCAGCAGAAGATAATATCCACGACCCATCCAGTAAATCCCATCCACTTTGGCTTTGTTACCGTTTTCTAGGTAGCATACAGGTTCATCATGCCTCGGATTGTCCGAAGGATAAACCGCAAGCTTTGATGAAGGGTCTATCGTAACGTTTGCACCATAATCATAATCAAAATCGACGACCTTGAAGACTTCAGACCACCTGTAAATGAAATTGCCCTGTATACAGTAATCGGTTATTTCGTATGTTGATATAATCTTGTCAGATGAATCATAGCAGTGCAGGTATTTTGCTCCCACCTGCTTCCAAGTAGAGTAATCAGAAATTTCTTCTATATAATCCAGGCTTTTCTCATATATCTTATTATTAAGGTCATCCTTCAGGTAAAATTCACCGTTTGATTTTATCTGCCCGTACTGGCACACATAAGGAAGGGATACAGAATTATCCTTTTTGGGGTCACTGCACGGATAGAGCATTAGCGTAAGGTTTATTTCCTTCCCTGTCGGGTCCTCTATATAGGCATATTCCCCGCTTCCTGTACCGTCGGGGTTGTCTGAGAATCTGATTTTATCGCATTTCGTGTTCTTTATCATGTTTATGAATTCGTTGCAATCATCCTTGTTTTTGTAATCAACTTTAGCAAAGTTTTTGAATTCGTGTCCCTCGGGCAGCGATACCGAGTCCATTGTCAGGTACTCACACATCTCAGTCCCACACTTGGTCAATTCCTCCCCGCTGACCGTCCCGCCAGCCTTTGATCCAACATCCTCAGCTATCCCGGCTGGATCGTTCGGTGAGCCGGAAGTTCCAACCATCTGGGGCAGGGCACCCAAACTCGCGAAGAAATCATTGACCCCTTCCGGGGAGACGACCCAGGCCGATGCAAAGACGAGCGCTGCGACAACGATTACAGAGACCGTGATGGTGACCTTCTTGTTCTTTTGCAGGGCCTTCTTTATCTTCTTTGCATCGAAGCCTTTGGCTGCCATAATAATAATTGGTGTAAGAAGTATTAAAAATGAATGCGTGGACCGGGATTTTCAGAACCTTGTTCACAGCGACTTCCTTTGCGGAAGCGGTGTTTCCGCGAACGCTTTCGGACGTTTACTTGGCCGAAAGGGTTCTTTCGAACCCGGATCACAGGCTTTGTTCGAAGCCCGGGATTAGCCAGGACCTCTTGGAAGGCTTACCCCAATCATCTTTGGAATCATGTTTTCCAAGACTGTCTGGGTCCTAACCATTAGACTATCCACGCACTGTTTTTACAGCTCTTTTCTATTGTTTGCATGTTTGCTTATCAGCTTTGCGGAAGTGGCAACTCCTGTAAAGCTGATTTTGCTATCTGTATTGAAATAAGCGTATTTAAAAACATAACCTTGACCTCTAGATTCTTCTAGTTGCTTATCAGCTTGCTACTGTGCTGTCTTAACCAAGCCGTTGGCGTCCGTAAGCTGATTAGAAGTCAAAGTTTATCTTACCAATATCCTCTTCTTCGTCCTCTGGCTCCTCTTCCTTTGCCTGCTCCTCTGCCTGTCCGCCTGTTCCCGCTGGTTCAGGCTCTGGCTTTTTGGTTTCCGGGGGCGCTGCCTTCCCCTTCGGTATGGCCTTGCTCATGTCGCTTGCAATCCTGTCAAGCTCAGCATCCTCGAGCTTCTTCACAGGCAATACACCTTCCAGCCCGACTCCCTTCTCCTCCTCTGTCCTCGGTATCAGGTGGAAGTGGACGTGCGGGACAAGCTGACCTGCCATCCTCCCGTTGCTCTGGACGAGCGACATCCCTTCTGTCTTCATGCTGTCCCTCTGCGCGGCTGCAACCAGCCTTATGGTTTTCATGACCTCTGCTGCATCATCGTCGGACATGTCGGTTATCCCGAGGCAATGGGCCTTGGGTATCACGAGGACGTGGCCCCTGTTCCTGGGGTTTATGTCAAGGAACGAAAGCGTCCTCTCGCTTTCATAAACCTTCTTGCAGGGAATCTCCCCTTTCACTATCTTGCAAAATACACATTCTTCCATTGAATCACCCTAAACCCTTTTCAGTTAATGTTTAATATTACTTACTTGTTTCAAAAGCGCTTCCGGAAAAACGTTTTAGGAAGGCCTTGGCCTCCTTTTGCTTTCATCCCAGAGTTGGTTATGTTGTTCTTGGGCTCGAAGACAAAAGGCTTAGTGGGACCACCCGGATTTCCAGACTCTCTTTACATGTTTCTTTGACATCTCTGATGTCAAATTTTGCAAACTTTGTTTGCAATTCTTTCGCAGACGTTTCTTGCGAAAGGTCGCGACCTTCTGTAAAGAAAGGTCCTTTGAACCGGGGTCTGAAGCTTTCCTGAATCCCGTTTTTCCGCAAACGCTTTTTGCAAGCTCGCCCTGAAAAAGGGTTTTCCCAAAGCTCCAATGCTAGACCAAGCTACACCATGGTCCCATCATTTGAATGACGTCTTTGTCCAATCAATGCATGACGTCTGTCTTTATGTTGTTATGGTTACCATTTGGCTTAAGCCTTTGTGACTTGCGTCAGCGTCTGTAAAGGCTTATACACCATGGTCCCCTTGCCTGTTGCCTATAAACAATAAGGGAAGGATTTATAAATGGTTTGGGCAGGTGCGGGGCTATTTATTCGGGATTCGCGAATTATTATCATGGAAAAGCTTAGGAGGGAGCTGGGGCTCTTTGAGACCACGATATACGGGATAGGCGTCATACTCGGCGCTGGCATATACGCCATAATAGGCGAGGGTGCCGGGCTTGCAGGGAACGCTGTCTGGCTCTCCTTCATGATAGCCGCAATAGTCGCGTCCTTCACGGGTCTCTCCTATGCCGAACTCTCTTCCATGTACCCGAAGACAGCGGCAGAATATAATTACACGAGGAACGCGTTCAGGAAGGAGTGGCTGGCCTTCCTCGTCGGTTTCATCATGATAGTGGCTGGACTGTTCTTCTCAGCGACCGTTTCCATCGGGTTTGCCGGCTACTTCTCCGCTCTGTTCGGGACTCCCATAATCCTCACTGCGATTGGCCTGATAGTCGTTCTCTCCATGGTCAATTTCATAGGCATAAAGCAGTCTTCTAGGGTCAACATTATCTCAACCCTCATAGAGTTCTCGGGCCTCCTTATAATAATCATTATAGGCCTTCCGTTCATTGGCGCCGCGGGAGTCAATTACTTCGAGGCCCCGCTAGGGATGGCGGGGATAATGGGCGCGGCGGCCCTCCTGTTCTTCGCCTTCATAGGATTCGAGAACGTGGCCAACATATCAGAGGAGGCAAAAAACGCCACCAAGATAATCCCCAGGGCGCTGATGCTCTCGCTCATAATCTCGACCATTCTCTACATACTCGTTGCCATCTCCGCTGTCTCTGTCCTGGGTTGGGGGGCTTTATCAGCGTCCGGTGCGCCCCTCGCTGACGTTGCGGTCGGCGCTATGGGGCCGTCGATGTATCTAGTCCTGTCAGTGATAGCGCTCTTCGCCACGGGAAACACTGTCCTCATAATGCTCATAGCGACCTCCAGGATGATTTACGGGATAGCGAGGAACCATCCCGGTCTCCTCTCAAGGATACATAAGAAGACGGGGACGCCGCACTATGCAATACTTGTGGTCCTCGTTCTCTCTTCCATGGCCACCCTGCTGGGTGATTTGGGCACGGTGGCCAACATGACCAATGCTGGAGTCTTCATAACGTACGTCTTCGTGAACTCCTCCCTGATAAGGATGAGGTTCACCAAGCCAAAGGAGGAGAGGCCCTTCAAAGTTCCGCTGAACATCGGAAGGATGCCCGTCCTTCCTGTCCTCGGCATCGCGTCCTCTGTGGTGATGCTTGCCCAGTTCGAGCCCTTCATACTCATCCTAGAATTCGTCCTCATAGGACTGGGATACCTCTTCTTCAGGACCTTCGTTAAGAAATCCCTTTAAAAACCCTTGACAATAATCTCATAACAATAGTTTGCGTGTTGCTTCTCAGCTTGCGACTGCGCTGGTTGCATGGGCGGAAGCGTCCGTAAGCTGAGGCCTCGGTAGCTCAGTTGGTAGAGCGGCTGCCTCGTAGCACCTTTTCGGGTGAACATACAAAAGCTGCACCAAAAGAGGTGGTTGAAAGCAGCAGGTCGGGGGTTCGACTGAACCCTTTCGCGCATGTAAACGCGCCAAAGCGTTCGCGGAAAGAACGCTACAGCAAAAAATGTGAAAGGATTCCGACAATCCCTCCCGGGGCT
>CAZIAB010000032.1:0-9099 GCA_964537525.1 uncultured archaeon | reverse complement strand
TGAAGATTCTTGTTGAGGGTTATGTAAGGGAGGAAGATGGAACTGAGATGGTATCCTCCACTACCACCCTGATAAGGGACAGCGGGAAAAATATTGTCGTGGACCCGGGCATGAACGAGCCGATGCTGAAAGAGGCACTCAGGAAGGAGAACCTTGCCTATGATGATATTGATTATGTCATCTTGACGCACACCCACACGGATCACATGCTCCTCACGGCACTGTTCAGGAAATCCAGGGCTGTTGACCCATGTTCTATATTCACTTTTGACGGGAAGTCTGTTGACCATGAAGGTAGGATTCCGGGAACAAAAATAGAGCTAATCAAAACGCCGGGGCATGACCTGTCCCACATCTGCGTAATCGTTAAGTCAGAAAAGGGGGTTGTCGTGGTTGCCGGTGACTTGTTCTGGTGGGGTGACGATGAGGAACAGAAGACCGACAGGGAAAGCCTGTTAAATCACAAAGACCCCTATATGAAAAACAAGGAGCAGTTGATTGAAAGCAGGAAAAAGATTCTGGAAATCGCTGATTATATAATCCCCGGTCATGGCAAGATGTTCAGGGTCGAAAGGCCCGGTTCCTGAAAGGTTATTAACAATCAGGACAATTAATTATCATGAAACTAACCAATGCTGTTATCTGGGGGATAATAATCGCATCCTTTGTGATAGCTGTTTATCTCTATCCGCAGGTGCCCGAGCAGATGGCCTCGCACTGGAACGCAGCGGGTGAGGTTGACGGATACATGCCCAAGCTCTGGGGGCTCTTCCTGATGCCGATGGTCCTGGTGGGGATGTACCTCCTGTTCGTTTGGATACCGAAGATAGACCCCCTTAAGCACAACATAATGAAGTTCATGAAATACTACGAGGGGTTCATCCTCCTTATCATTGCCTTCATGTTCTACATCTACCTTCTGACACTGTTCTGGTCGCTCGGGTTCAGGTTCAGCATGACCATCATGATGGTCCCGGCGCTCGGGGGGCTGTTCTATTACATCGGGATACTGACAGAGAACGCCAAGAGGAACTGGTTCATAGGGATAAGGACTCCCTGGACCATGAGCAGCGACAGGGTGTGGAACAAGACCCATAAAATTGGGGGGAAGCTATTCAAGCTCTGCGGGGTCATAGCTGTGGCCGGAATCGTGTTCGGGGATTATGCGATCTGGTTCGTGATAGTACCTGTCATTGCAGTCGCCGTTTACACGGTCGTCTTCTCATACTTCGAGTACCAGAAAGGGAACTAGATGCGGTAGCGGTCTTTTCGTACACGTTTTCGTGTCTCGTCTTTGCAATATGACACGAGACATCTCTGCAACGGTTATATTGGAGATGCAGATTGGGCGTTTACTGTCCGAGAAGGTGTCTAGAACCACTTCTTCCTCTTGGGAAATATGCTCCAGTCAATCTTCTTCCTCTTGGACGACCATTCGCTCAGGAGGATGGAGGTGTTTATAAGTCCTATGTGGGTGTAGCCCTGGGGGAAGTTCCCGAGTATCCTGCCTGTACTGGTGTCAATGCTCTCTGAGAAGAGCCCCAGATGGTTTGCCTTCTTTATTATCTTTTTGAAGAGCTCCCTTGCCTTCTCCTCCTCCCCTATGTAATAGAGGGCGTCTATCAACCAGAAGGTGCATATTGTCAGGGCAATCCCCCTTTTACCGAAATCGTCCTCCATCGTATACCTCTGGACCATGTAGTTCTTTCTGAGATTCCTGTATATCGCCTTTACTGTATTCACCAGCCTTGGGTCGTCCCTGCCGAGGAACTCGTGGTATGCCATCAGCAGGTGGGAAGCGTCAATGTACTTCTTCCCGTAGGCGATGGTGAAGGAATTGAGCTCTTTGTCATAGCCCTTGCTCATGAAGTCCTCCATTATCTCGTCCCTCAGGGGCAGCCACTCGTTCACGAGTTCGTCCCTGCCGAAGTGCTGGGCAATCTTTATTGCCCTGTCCACTCCTATGTAGCACATGAACTTGGAATAGGTGTAGTGGTCCTCCAGCTCCCTGTATTCCCATATGCTGCTGTCCTTCCTGTGCCAGTTGAACTTTATCTGGTTGACCACGTACCTAATGAACCTCCAGTATTTCTTCGTCATCTTCTTCTCATACTCATAATAGACGAAGTAGAGGTAGATTATGTCTATTATCTCGCCGTATATGTCGTTCTGCCTCTGCTTGTATGCGGCATTGCCTATCCTGACGGGCATGGAGCCCATGAAGCCCGTGAGGTGGCCGAGTTCCTTCTCCGCAAGGTTCGTTTCCCCGTTGATTCCATAGAGTGGCTGTATGTGGTCGTCCGAGAGAATCCTGTTGAGCACGAACTCAATCAGCTTCTTTGGCTCGTAATCCCTGCCAATCTTTTTCAGTGCGTCAACGCAGAAAGCCGCATCCCTGATGAAGCATATCCTGTAGTCAAAGGTCCTGTCCGCGCCAATCTCCTCTGTAATGGAAGTTGTGGGGGCTGCTATTATCGCCCCTGTCGCGCTGTAGGTGAGGAGCTTGAGGGTTATCGCTGACCTTATTATCATACTCCTGTTCTCCTCAGGAAGAATCAGCGTCCCGCACCACCCCAGCCAGTATTTCCTGGTGTCAGTGAGGAGCTTGGTGCATTTTTTGACGCTGTATTGCTTATTGCCATCGCCGCCTATTATGAAGTATCTCGTGTGGTCAAGAATCATCTCTTTAGAATCCCTTATGGATTCCATGGGGACGTTGGAGGCAAGGGTTACGCTGCTCATGCTCTTACCGCACACGAACCTGCCGTCACTCTCCTCAAGGCCGCACTCCTCTGTTGCGTATTCGGGACGGGGGTCATATATTACCCTTATCCTCGGCTTCCCCCTGAGGGGCCTCACTATCCTCACGAAGCTGTTGACCTTTATCAGCTTCTCCTGCCTCCCTCCCAGGAGCCTCTTGTACCTCGGGAAGAAGTCATAGACTACGAACGACTTCCCCCTGCCGTCGAATATGGTCTCCAGTATGGCCGTGTTCGGGAGGTATCTCTGGCTTATCCTGTATCTGCCTACGGGAATAATCCTGAAGGTTCCCCCCTTCTCCCTGTCAAGTATCCTTGCGAAGACGCTGGGGCTGCTGAAGTCAGGGAAGCACATCCAGTCCAGGGAGGTGTCCTTCTTTACCAAGGCGCACGTTATGCAGTTGCCAACGATTCCGTAATCCAGCATTCTTTCACCTTGAATATTGTTGCAGACCGCAAATAAAAATCAGATTAATGGCTTATTTCCAGAAAGCGGAATCAGCGGCGCGGGCGCATCCGTAGAAGGTTATGTCATAATCCTTGACCAGGTATACCGGTATCCTCGTCATTAGCTGCCCGATGTTCGGCTTCCAGTTGTCGCAGAAGCTCCTTATGAAATCCCCGTTCTCAATCAGTCGCTGGTTCTTCACAGGGATGCCGCCTGCGATGAAGAGTCCGCCCGTGGTGAGGCCGTGCAGGGCGACTGCCTGCGCCGCGCTTCCCAGGAATTCCATGAAAAGTCTCATGGCAATCCTTGCCTTGATGTTCTTCTCCGTGCCCTCTGCGACCATCTGCGCCACGTCCGCCTTCGATGGGTTCCTATTCTCGTCCAAGATGGCCCTCCTGATTTCATCGTCTGTGAGCTTCTCTGGACCGAACCCCATGACGTCCCTCCTGTAGGAGGGGTTGGCTTCAACCATTTCCTGGAAGCCCTGGGGCTCTGTTATGAAGAATTCGATGATGTGCCTTATTCCCTGGCCTGAGACGAGCGCCTCCATCCCCAACTGATTGACCCCGAGCCTCTTCCTGATGAAGTTGTATAGCGGCGAGTAATCGCCCCTTACAGGGAATCCGGCGTGGCCGGCCTCTGACGGGCTCACATGATAGCCACTGGGCGTGTTCACGATGTAAGAAACCCCGAGTCCTGTTCCCGGACCGATAACGCCCCTGTTTTCGCAGGGGTTTGGTTTGGGATAGAAATTGGGGCTTCCTGAAGTCCCTCTCCTGAATCCGGGAATCTGGATTATGTTCCTGTTCTTTTTTTTGAGGTCTATTGCCGCGACTGCCTCCCCGATTGCCTTGAAGTCGTTGATGACGAGGACGTCCTTCATGCACGTCTCGCACAGAATCTCCTTCCCGACCACTGGGAATTTCGTGTTGGTCGGCTTGTGACAGGCATTCCTTTGAGTGTCAACAGGTCCTGCAACAGCTGCGCAGCAGGCATAGCTCTTGATTCCCTTCTTCCCGCATTCCTTCAGGAATTCCTTTATTTCGGGTATTATGGATTTCCGGTTCCTGTCAATCCCTCTCTTGAGAACAATCCTGTAATCATTACGCTTGCTTATCTTCACCATCGCCATGCGGGGGTTGGTTCCCCCCACGTCCAGGGAAAGTACATATCTTGCCATCAGACCATCCTATTTCTATTTGGTCAGGATTCCTTAAATTATCAGCTTACGAGAGCTCCCACTTCTGCAAGCTGATGAGCAACTTGCAAAATCTTGAAAGTCAGTCTGTTAATGTTCAGCTTACGGACGTTAACAACTCGTATATTTTGGCTCAGTCGCAAGCTGATAAGCAACTTGCAAAATCTTGAAAGTCAGTCTGTTAATGTTCAGAAAAGTTGAACTAACGGTTCCTCAATGCGTCGACCGGGTCGAGCTTTGATGCCTTGTTTGCCGGGTAGAATCCGCCAACGAGGCCGAGGAAGAGCGCGAACAGCATTGCCGTGGCGGCGAGGCCCGGGCTCACCATAGCGACGAATCCCCTGCCGAAGATGCCCATGAATCCTGCTATAACCATCCCTATGAGGAGGCCGCCCAGCCCTCCTATGACGCTGATGAGCGCGGATTCCGTGAGTATCTGCTGGAGGACAACCCTCCTGGTAGCGCCTATCGCCTTCATCAGGCCAATTTCCCTCTTCCTCTCCATCACGGACATTATCATGGTGTTCATGACACCGAGCCCTCCGACAAAGGCAGCTATCGCCCCTATCCCGAAGGTAAAGATTCTTATCTGACCTGTTATGGATTCTGCCTGCCTTGCAGCATCCGTGCTCGTGGACGCGGAGTATCTCTCATCAGCGTCCTCTATTGCCCTTGATACCCTCTCTATGTCACCGACGTCATCCGGCACGACGTATATGCTCTGGTAGGTGTCCTTGTTGAGGACGTCCTGGAGGGCCTCCAGAGGGACGATTATCGAGCCGTCTATGTTCTGTATGTTGGTCTTCTCTATCACGCCAGATATCTCGAAATCCGTATCCCTGTAGGTGAAGTAGTCACCCGGCTCCCAGCCGTTCTGGATGCCGACGTCATACCCGGCCATGGCAACGAATCCGTCTCCCTCCTCTATGGGATTCCCGCTCTCCATGCCTATCTTCTTTCCTGTTATCACTTCTGTTTCGTCCGGATTTATCCCTACAATTATCATAGAAGGCGCGCCGAACCCCATGCCCGAGAATTCGATCTGTACCAGTATCGGGTAGGCTTCCTTCACTCCGGGAAGGCCTGATATCAGCTCAAGGTCATCAGCGTCGAGGCTCCCACCGAAGCCGAACATCCCGCTTGCCTCCTTGTCTTCCACCGTTATCTTCCCTGCAGTGAGCTCGAAGTTTGACTGGATGGAGGCATCTATCCCGTCCGCTATGGAGCCGAGGGCCACTATGGCCGTTATCCCTATGAGTATCCCCAGCATCGTGAGGAAGGTCCTGGTCTTCTGGGACATCACGTTCTTGAGGGCGAGGTCAATCATGGAAACCACTGGAAACTATTTGTATTTGTTGTTTAAAAGAATGCTCAGAATCAGTACAGCCACTCGACACCGCTCTTCTTTTCCCTTATCTTCTGCATCATGGATTTCATGTCATCCAGGGTTATGTCCTTGCCGCCGATGCCTGCTATGAACCCCGATATAGCTGGCCTCTCATTAAGCTCATAGAGGGCAGACCTTACGTCATCGAACAGCGCGCCGTTCCAACCCATTGAGATGTTCTTGTCTATCACACCAACGGAATCCAGCCCTCCGCAAATCTTCCTCAAACCCTCCGCAGGGAATGGACGGTATGACTTTATCTTGATGAGGCCGACGCCCATCTCATCGAGGAGGGGCCTCGCTGTCCCTGCTATAGAGCCCGTGGTTATCAGGGCATGCCTCTTGCCCTTCAGATTGACGGTTTCTATCAGGCCGTCTCCGTACTTCCTCCCGAACGTGGACGAGAACTCGCTGTTGACTTTCCTGATTATGTCAGCGCTCTGGAGGATTGCGTCCTGGACCTGCTTCCTGAATCCCATGTAGTATTCCGGCGTCCCTAGCGTTCCCATGGTGACTGGTTTGCCTGGATTCAGGACATGGTCCTGCTTTAGTTTAGGGAGGAAGCTCCTGACCTTGTCCTTCTGGAGAAATTCAATGGGTTCATAGACGTGTGACAGGACATATCCGTCCATGCACATCATCACAGGGAGCTGCGCCTCCTGGGCTATCCTGAATGCCATCACCTGGGTGTCATGCGCTTCCTGGCCGTCCTCAACGTGAAGCTGTATCCACCCAGTATCCCTCTGGGAGAAGGAATCCTGCTGGTCGTTCCATATCGAGAGAGGGGCTGAAAGGCTGCGGTTGACCACTGCCATGGTTATTGGAAGACGCATCCCTGCTGCTATGAAGAGCATCTCATGCATCAGGGCAAGACCCTGTGACGAGGTTGCGGTGTATGCCCTGGCACCTGTCGCCTGCGCGCCTATGCATGCCGACATTGCAGAGTGTTCTGACTCCACCCTTATCATCTCTGCATCAAACTCACCGTCAGCGAGCATCCTTGCCAGGGTCTCTGAGACATGGGTCTCCACGCACATAACACTATATGTTACATGCTTTGCGGTGTTATGGGATAGACTGCCAAGACGTCCGGATTACATAATTTGACAGCCTCTGCCACACCCTCCGATGCCTCAACAACGTTTTTTGGCATAACATAAATTATGTTCTCCACAGTTAAATACTTATATACTTTCATCTATAATATTAATATGGGTGTTAAAATGATAAGTGGTAAAGTCCATCTTTTTGACCTCAATGGAAAATGGATATATATCGGCATTAGTAATGAACTTGTGAATAAAATTACTGAGAAAATTAAAGCCCTTAAACTTGATATAAATATTTTCGGAAAGAAATTTATCTACAGGCTGAAAACTTATAGAAGGCTTTCTTTATCATTACTAAAGGAAATTTCAAGCAAGTTGAATATATCCCATGAGTATATTGAGAGGAACGTTACACTTATAACAAGCTGCAAGAGTACAGGCGTAGGAATCAAGAACCCTAAGCTTCCTTTTGATTTCTTAAGTAAGGAAGGAATGATACTAATTGCTAGCATTTTCGGTGATGGTGGTATAAGCGCAGAAGGCAATGTAAGGTATCATAACCAAGACAGGGTGCTTGTTGACATTTTTATAAAGAGTCTGCATATCATGGGTGATGTTGATTTTAAGATTTATTTCAGAAAGGATAAAACATATCACATATCACTTCCTATAATTGTTGGTCATGTTTTTTCTGCGCTTGGGGTAGAATGGGGTTACAAGACAAAAACGAATCCTCATATTCCTGTTTTTGTTCTAAAATCAGATAAAAAAATGAAAGCTTTTTTTATAAGACAATTTTCCAATGACGAAGGAAACGTGCGGCTTAAAGACAGGAGAACACAACTTAAACAGACGATTGAAACTGACTATATAGCTAAATTGGAGATGAGAAACAATCCAAGCATGTATGCTCCCCGATGCCTGCTTGGGATTAAAGAAATGCTCCTTGATTTGAATATAGTTAGTAAGATATCCTTGGGTGATTTTAGAAAGGAAATCTCGTTGAAAACGGACTGGGAGCTTTCCATATATGGCAGAGAGAATCTTGAGGGGTTTAGCAGATTAATAGGATTTGATTCCATACATAAAAGAGAATATCTCGATAGGTGTTTGAAAAGCTATAAGTATCCATCTTCCGGAAGAAATGAAAGAATTTTGTTTGCATTGCAATATGCAGCAAAAACTGAGATGGAAAGTGGGTTTATTACAAAACATCTTTTAGCCAAACATAGCAGGCGCAAATTAAAGACATCAACATATTTTTTGGTTGATTTGAAAAAAATCGGGTTAGTTAAAATAACAGAAAAGCCCAGAAAACCATCAGGGCACCAGTTACCAGTAAGATATAAAATGACAAGAGCTGGGTGGGATTATCTAAAATCACGAAAAGATAGGATTTTCATAGAGGATATTAGAAGAAGACTTTAACTATCTCTCCCTCCCTGACTCTATTGCCTTTGATGGGCACTGCCCCACGCATATCAGGCAGCCCTTGCAGTAATCATAATTTATGACAGCCTTTTTCTTTCCCTTTTCCTGCTTCACTTCTATGCAGCCCTCCGGGCAGAAAGGGACGCAGATGCCGCAGGCGATGCATTTTTCCGTGACCGTCGGACGGAAGGTCCTCCAGGAGCCGGTCTTGTTGGAGCTGGAAGAACCTGGCCTGTCGGACACCGCCCCTGTTGAGAGTTTCTTCATTTTTTCGTCTCCTCGTACGCCCTTCTAACGAGCTGCTTGTTCTTCTCCGCGAGCTTCTCGGGGAAGTTGTCGTCGATGGCCTTCAGAATGGACTTAAGGGAAACCATCCCGGTTGCCTTCGCGAACACTCCCAGGATTGCGGTGTTCACTATGTCCTTCCCGAGGATTTCCAGGGCCGCCCCTGTCGCATCGTAATAATAGCACTTCTGGGAGAGGCTGCCTTCCCCTCCCTTGCCGTTTATGACGGCGACTGATTTTTCCTTCAGCCCATGGGTTATTTCAGGGAGTTTCAGAAGGGAAGGGTCCATGACCAGTATGTAATCAGGATTATACACCTGGGACCTTATGGTTATGTAGCTGTCATCAATCCTGGTGAATGCCCTGACAGGCGCCCCTCTCCTCTCCACGCCGAAGGCAGGGAAGCCCTGGGAGAACTTGTCATCGTTTCCAGCCGCCTTCGCGAGCAGCGCAGCGGCAGTGACAGCGCCCTGCCCCCCTCTTCCGTGGAACCGGATTTCAATCATCATCTCGCCTCGCAATCGTTAACGGAGACGGCTTTG
>CAZIAB010000031.1:0-9690 GCA_964537525.1 uncultured archaeon | reverse complement strand
GCCAAAATCAGCATCTCAGACGTCATAAACGATGATGAGATGTCTCATGTCCATGAGACATGAGCGTGTACGGAAAAAACGAATGTAAATTCTACCTGTTGCTTACTTGTGCCCTTTGGGTATCAGCTTGCGACTGAACCAATTTAAGCAAGTTGTTAACGTCCGTAAGCTGATTTAAAAACCATACCGTTAAATATCTAGCATGGCAAAGAAAGCCAGGCCATCTTCAAGGTCTGCCTCAAGGAAACCCGGAGTGAAGGACAGGAGGGTTGAGCACTTCTCAGAGGAGGTCGAAGCCATAGGGAAGAAAATCGAGATGAAGGGCGATGAATGGGACAGCTGGTTCCACAGGACCTTCGGCATAATCGGCCCCTTCATATCGAGCGTCTTCGGCCTGCTTCTCTTATCCCTCGCTTCATGGGCAATAACCCTCATGAGCGCGCACGTGATGAGCTCTTTCCTTACGAGCGTTAACGCTTTCATTCTAACCAACCTGGGGCTCTTCTTCCTGATATTCATGTTCTTCTCCTACTCGTCTTACTTCTCCAGGGCCTCGCCCAGGGGGTATCCCCTTTTCTGGCCATTCGTCATAGCAGGGGGAGTGACAGTAGGATTCTGGATTGCGGGCAACGCGATAAGCATAGCCAACCTCTCCCTGGGGATTCAGATGCTCTCCACCATCGTTTTCTATATCGAGAACAGCTTCTGGTGGATATTCGGATTCACCCTGCTCTTCGGTTACGTCCTGGTGGCAGCAAGGAAGGCAACAGGATGCTGCGGACCCGCACCTGCCATTCCCGCCAGAAGGTTGCCAGCACGCAGGGTCCCATACAGCAAGGCCAGGCTCTACAGGTCAGGCAGGGACAGGATACTTGGCGGCGTCTGCGGGGGGATAGCAGAATACCTCGGAGTGGACCCGGTCCTCATAAGGCTGCTCTGGGTCATAGGCTCCATCGCATGGGGCTTCGGCATCATCGCCTACCTGATTGCCTGGATAATAATCCCCAGGAACCCGGTCCAGAAATGGGCTTAGCTTTTCCGTACACGCTTTTGGCGGAGTTAACAACAATCTTACCAGTAAAAGGGTGTTATGGGACCGCCGAGATTCCCAACCCTTTTCTTTAAAAAAAGGGTGTTTGAACTCGGGTCGGAAGCTCTCCCGAATCCCGTTTTTCCTTTCGGAAGCGTCAGCTCCTTTTTCCGCGGACGCTTTTTCTTGAAAAAAGGGTCCTCCCGAAGCTCCAATGCTGCCAAACTACACCACGGTCCCATTGGGTTAATAATACCGAATTGCTATAAATAGTTACTTGCTTCCCTCGACCTCTTCCAGAATTGCTTCCCTTGACTTCACCTTCTTCTTCTCGGTCTCTTTTTCCACTGCTTCCTCTATCTTCTCCTGCTTGTCCTTTACAGGCTCATCCTTTATCCCCCTACCCAGAAGCTTCCCAGCTATGGTGCTGAAGAGGACAGATAGAAGTATCACCATGAATATGATGTTGATGACCTGGCTCGCTACGGCCTCGGGCTCGCCCACTGAGAGGATGGCGAGGGCGACTATGGGTGCCATGGCCGCGGCTGAGAGGCCCCTGGGCGCCACGAAAGACATGAGAAGGAAGTCCCTCCTGCTGATTTCGTCCCTCATCTTACCAAGGAGGGGTATCAGTATCAGCGGCCTCGTGAGGAAGACCAGCAGGTAGAACACGAAAATCATCAGGAATTCCTCCAGCGTCAGGAAGAGCATGACCTGCGCCCCAAGGAGGGTGAAGACGGATATTCTCAGCATCTCAGAGAACTGGTCGTCGAACCTCTGGACTGCCTTCTTTCCAGGGAACGCCATGTCGCCCACTATCAGGCCGCATATGGCGACGGCAAGCATTCCCGACCCTCCCACGTTCTCGGCCAGTGCGTACGTTATGAGAGCCATCGCGAACAGCATCAGGACCGTGTAGTTCCCCTTCATACCCTTTATTATCTTGGATATACCCAGCCCCACGATTATCCCGGTTCCTATCCCCCCTATAATCATTATCCAGAACTGCGACAGGTACTTCATTGGCTCGATGAGCGCCCCGGGCTCAAGATATACCAAATCTATGAACAGCAGGGGTAGCAGGACGCTGAGCGGGGAGTTAAGGATTGACTCTATCTTGAGGATGTTGAACGCGTTCTTCATCCTCTTCAGCGAGTCCTCGAACGCAAAAAGAACCCCTGTCCCTGTCCCGCTGATTACCGCTCCCAGGAGCAGCGCATACACGGGGTTTATCCCGAATATCAGGTGAGCCAGCAACCCCAGAACGACCGTGTTGAAGGCGACCCCTATTATCGCAACGTTTATGGAGACGTGCGAGAACTTCTTGAACGCCTTGAAACCAAGGCTGAAGGTGCTCGTGAACACCACCATTATCAGGGCCAGTATCCTCAGGAAGTCAGGTATGTTGCCCATCACCGAGACGTCCACAAGATTTATGCTCACGTACTGGGCTATCACGGGGTTCAGGTATAGGGTCGGCCCCATCACCACCCCCACGAGGAGGAGGAAGAAGGTGTCAGGCATGCTGTATCTCTTCATGATGCTCGCGACTATTATGCCGAATCCGAGGAGTATCGCAAAATAAGTTACGGTCAGTGTCAAGTCCGCCATGGCAACCAGCCTTTGTTTATCCTGTATATATATTGCCGTTTCCCTTTAAAATACTCTTCCCCAACGATTAACCATGGAGAGGACGATAAAGATTCTGATTGCGCTCTGCTTCATAGCCCTGGCCATCTCCATGGCCTTCCTCTTCATCTCCGGTTTTCACTCATCCTATTACCAGAGCCTCTGCCAGAGGGAATTCCAGGAGAACGAGATTGGGATAACATCCTCCCTCTCCCCTCTCTCGGAGGAGGGTCTCGAGAGGTCCGGCTCATGGAGGGTCCGCTTCGAGAGGAGCGATGCAGCCTTCAAGGGAGAGCCAGTGGTGAGCACGGTATATTGCCGCGCCTACGTGGAGATGTGCATGACCAACGGCACTGACATATCCTACTGCTCGGAATACTCCATCCCCTTCGAGGTCAGGGTCTGACCTCAAATCGGGCATATGAATAAAAAGCTATCTTCTCATTGATTATTTTTGAATGGTAAAGGGTTTAGGTCAAAGCATCCCTATTTCGTGCAGCCTGTCCACGAGCTTCCTTGCTATCGGGACAAGCCCTGCATCCTCCATCTCACCGTAGGATTTCCAGCAGAGGCACTCGGCTTCTCTCGACCCGTATATAATACCCTCAAAGGATTCAACGAGCATGAAATTGTGCCTGAAATCCTTCCCTGATGTCGGGTCAACGTCATCAATGGTGAAAAGGTATCTTGCTTTAGTCACCTCGATGTCCAGCTCTTCCCCCATCTCGCGCCTGAGCGCCTCATGAAACGATTCATCCTCCTCAATGTGGCCGCTCGGGCACGTAACAAATCCCGCATAAACGTCCTTGTCTTTCCTTCTCTGCTCCATCAACAGTTTATAGTCGCGGATGAAAACAGAAACGACCGTCCTGTTCATAATTATTTGGTTAGGCCCTCTTAACAAATCCCTTGTACGTTTCCCTGTACAGTGGGCTCTTCTCCAGCTTCTCAACGTCCCTCTTGTACTTCTCCCTGGTGATGTCCCTGCCGGTCTTCTTCGTGTATTCGGAAAACGAAAGGCTCTGTTCCTTCTGTTCCTTGTCCCTGTACATGTCAGGGATGACGTTGAACGTGCAGAACGGGATGACCTTGCCCCCCGGGATTGCGTAATGTATGCAGCACCTCTTCACTCTCTCTATGTCGTAATTGTAGAGGTCCATGAAATGCATCATTCCCACGAACAGGCTCTTCTCGTGGAACGCTCCCAGCGCCCTGTAATCATGCTTCACCAGGGCCTTCCATATTATCCTCCCGACGTTGAAACCCTCGGGGGCCTTTTCCTTCTCAACGAAGGAGCTTATCCTGAAGAGCATCTTCATTCCCTCAGTTGCCCTCCTCTTCTTCCCCTCCTTTATCTCATTTCCAAGCCCATCGATATACTCCAGGAAGCCGTCCACATCGATGAACCTCGTTATGGGAATCATCTTCCCGTTGTCATTGAACACGTACGTTGCCATCCCGCATGCGAAATGCGAGGAGAGGCCGTACTCGCTCTTCTTCGTGAGGGCCTCTATGAAGTTGCTTATTTTCAGCGCAGTCGGGACTGGATAAAAATCATTCCTTGACACCTCCCCGTTCGTCTGCTCCTCGATTGCCTTTATCGTGTCCGGTATCGTTACCCTGTGTTTCTCTCTCTGGTTTCTTGGCATCCTTCCCACGAGGGAGACGGGCTGGTAATTCACAGACCTTATCACGTCATTGTTCCGGAAGCCGAACCTCAGCATGTCGCCGAGTTCATGGGTGTTCTTGTCCCTTATCACAGTGGGGACGAGGACGATGCCGAGCCCGGCCTTCCTGCAATTGTCCAGGATTCCCGGAACCTCCCAGTGGTTCTTTGGGTTCGTCTGGGGCGTCACCCCGTCGAAGCTGAGGTATATCGTATTGACACCCGCATCCTTCCAGCCCTTTGCATAGCCCGGCTCGAAAGCCAGCCTGTGCGTCCCCTGGGTGTTGACCTGGACGTGGTCGAACCCCTCCTCCTTTGCCATCCTTATTATCTGGTTCAGGTCGTCCCTGAGCTCCGGATTCCCGCCTGTCAGCTGAAGGGCATTGCAGGGAACCGGTCTCTCCCTCCTGAGGGATGCCAGCATCTCCCTTATCTGACCCAGTGTGGGCTCGTACACGTACCCGGCCTTCTCTGCGAAATAGAAGCAGTACCAGCAATTGGAATCGCAGCGATTGGTTACCGCTATGTTGGCCAGCGCAGTATGGCTCTTGTGCATGGAGCAAATCCCGCAGTCGAACGGGCAGACCGGGTTCTCCTTGCTTACGTGCGGGTTGTCCAACCCCCTGCCGTCCCTCTCAAAGAGTTCTGCCCTCCTGAACATCTGATAATCAGACCAGTACACATCCTCGAACTTCTTGTGCTTGGGGCATTCCTTCTTTATCATCACCCTGTCGCCCCTCCTGACTATCTCCGCGGGTATTATCTTCCTGCATTCAGGGCAGAGTGATGTCGTCATCCTTATCAGGACATCCTTCTCCCCCACCGGCCTCTTTCCTGCCATTCACACCAACTTTTAATAGATTTTAAATGTATTAAATATTTATATCCAAAGGTTTAAATATTTAATGGTGGCCTGCATGAAAAAACGCACTGAGCTGGAGGAGAAGGTCTACTCGACCTTTGCAGAGGTGGCAGGAACGCTGGGTTACTCCCCTGTCCACGGCAAGATAATAGGAGCCCTCCTGGTGAAGGGTCCGGAGCTCTCCCTCAAGGACCTCGCTGATGAGACGGGATACTCGCTCTCCATGATTTCCCTCTCGCTCGACCTCTTGGAGCTCCTGGGTGTCATAAAGAAGCTGAAGAAGAGCGGAGACCGCAACCTCTATGTCTCGCTTCAGGGAGACCTGCTCGGCGCGCTGAAGAACGCCATAACGATAAGGGTCCAGAAATCCATAAGCTCAACGCTGACTGATTTTGATAAGAGCAGGGAAGAACTGAAGTCCCTCCCACCAGAGGAAAGAAGGAGGATGGAAAAGACGCTCGAAATCCTGGAGAAGGAAATAAAGAGGCTCGAGAGGTACATGAATCTTCTTTCCGGGATAAGGTTACCCTGACTTGGGGACCGACAATGCCCTTCTGAGCTTTTCTGTAACCAGAATCAGGATAAGTACTCCTGCGGAAAGGAACATCGCGCCGTTAGAGGTTATAGGCAGCAGCGCCTCGATGCATGGCAGCGGAATGGCTGGCGCATAGTCGTACATCCATCCGTCGCAACCCATTCCCTGGGACCATTCCAGGGGCGCCCCTGTCCCGCAGCAGTTGGCATACATCCCCCCGACCATGAACGCACCGATGAATACGAAAATCGTTCCTCCTGCCCACCATGACCAGAATCTCACGCCGCTCTCCCTCGCTATTATGAGGTAACCCAACGCACCGAGTATGAACATGGGGGTCATTGCTATTATGGATATCGTTGCCACTGAGCCCAGGAAATCCACGGACGTCATGATATTATACGCATACATGGCAGCATAGAAAACAAGCCCTATGACAATAACATTGGTCTCTGTCAGCCACCTGGGAAGCCTGCACTTCATGTCGTTCGCAAGCCTCACGGCAGCCATTGGATTGAAGAATGATATAAGAAAGATTGCCATCGCGCCTATGATGGTCCTTGCTATGAAATTAGGGAACACTACCAGGAACAGAATCTGCGACAGCGACCAGACCCCCAGGGACACGTATGCTATTGATATGTAGAGCCACCCGGTCGAGCCGCCACGGGTCTTCCTGTATATCCTGTATGACACTATACCAAGGATTGGCCCAATTATCACTGACAGCAGGCGGAAGAAAACGGCAACACTGTTAAAAACATCCAAAACAATACACCTACTTAAGTATTATTTCTCTTCATATTTAAACCGTTGGGGACACGCATCATGCCCCTAATAATTCTCGAGAAGCGAGCCCATCTGGTCCACGTACATCTGGTAGAGGCCGAGGTTCCCTGCTGCCAGGGCGTCCTGCGCTTTCTGGTATAGCTCCGCGACCTGCTGCAGTATCTCTTCGGAGGTTCCTCCGGGTTCTGCCGGAACAGGTGGCTGGCTCGGTGCAGAGCCGAATATCTCTGCCAGCGCATCCTGGAGGGTCTCCCTCATCACGACCCTGTTCTCGTAAGAGACTATGACCCTCTTCAGCTCGGGAAGGGTTCCTGTCTCTGTTGCTTCCAGGTAGACCGGTTCTATGTAAAGTATGGAATCCTTTACAGGTATTACCAGCGTATTTCCCCTTACGACGCTGGAGCCTGCCTGTCCCCAGAGCGTGAACAGCTGGGAAATGTCCGTGTTCTGGTCTATCCTCGCCTCTATCTGCATCGGCCCGTACGCCAGCTCCTGCTTCGAGAACGCATAAACAACAACCCTCCCGTAGTTTGGCACGTCAGACTTCGCAGCCATCCATGCAATCAGGTTCTCCTTGCCCCTTGGCGAGAACGGAAGCATCATCATGAACTGTTCAGTGTCATCGCCAGGCAGCCTCATTATGACGTAGTATGGGGTAATCTGCTGCCTCCCTGTCCTGTAAATCTCGTCAGGCACGACCCACACGTCCTCCCTGTTGTAGAAGACCCTCGGGTCCTTCATGTGGTACGTTGCGTACAGCTCTGCCTGCACAGAGAACAAGTCCTCTGGATACCTTATGTGAGACTTCAAATCCTCTGGCATTTCATCAAAATCATGGAAGATGCCCGGGAATATGTTCATGTACGTCCTTATCACCGGGTCCTCCCGGTCAATCACGTAGAACGTAACGTCACCATTGTATGCGTCTATCAACACCTTTACAGAGTTCCTTATGTAGTTGAACACAGACCTCTGGTTGCTGGAATAGACTGGCTCGGAATAGGGATAAGAATCCGTGATGGTGTATGCGTCCACAATCCAGTAGAGGTTCCCGCCCGAAACCACTATGTACGGGTCATAATCATACCTCAGGAAAGGAGCCAGTTTCCTTACCCTCTCTGCTATGTCCCTGTAGAGAAGAATCCTGCTCTCCGGCTGTATCGAGGCTGAGAAGAGAATCTCAGGAGAGGCCTCCTTCACCGCAAAGGTGAATCTCGTCAGCATGTCACCGAGAGCCACGCCACCTTTCCCGCTGTAGGTCGTATAGACGTTCTCGTTACCTGACGGGTAATCGAGCTCGTTGGTCGTGGTACCTGTTATGGCATAGCTGAACGTGTCCTCCCCGTAATATATTGCGGGATTCTCTACCTCCGTCGAACCGAACTCGGACTTCGGCGGTATGTCCTGTATGAAGAAGTCAGGAAGACCCTCCGGGGTTACGATGTTCACGGGATTCATCACTATTCCGTAACCGTGCGTGTAAACCAGGTGCTCGTTGACCCATGTCCTCGCGTTCGACTGCAAATCCATTATGTTCATCTCCCTTGCGGAGACCATGACCTGCCTGTAATCACCGTCGAGAAGATACCGGTCTATGTCAACGTCATTGAAGTCATAATACGTCCTGAAGAGCTGCAGCTGGTTGTACGTCTTGGTCAGGGGCCGCCAGTCCCAGAGCCTTATGTTGTCTATGGTTCCCTCATTGTCTGCAAGGTCCTGCTGCGTGAGGTCATAGGAAATTGGGAATACCCTCTCGTCAAAGGAACCGATGCCATACGCATCCAGGGTGGCCTCTATGTTCCTCTCTATGTAAGGCTTCTCCAGGTTGAACTCATCGGGCGAGACAACCAGCGCCTGCACGACCCCCGCTATCAGAAGGCCAATCACGCCTACCGCTATGATGGCGGCTATGCCCTCGAAGGGGACCCTCCACCTCTTTATCCACAGGTTCGCGATGCAGAAGATTCCAAGGGCAACCGATATCCATGACATGAGCATCAAAATGTAAAGAGTCACGTTGACGTCAGTGTACCCTGCACCGTAAACCACCCCGCTCCCTGAGAAGAGGAGGTTGTACTGCGCAATGCTAAACCCGAAATAAGCGAGAATGAAAACAATACCTAGGAGGACCGAAAGGTGGGGGATGAACCTCTCCTTTATGGCTGACAGGTCTATGGAGTATGCAGGAACGAATTCCTCCTCTGATTCCGCTCTCGTCTTCCTGGGACCCGAATAAGCAAAATACGCCACCAGGGAGAATATTATCCCTGCGAAGAGCGTAATCGCTGCATATGAGAACAGGTAACCCCACAGGGGAAGGGTAAACACATAGAACGAGACGTCAAGGCTGAACAGCGGGTCTGCCACACCGAACGGGACCTGGTTGAGATACCTCCACACCACTTCCCAGTTGGAGAATGCCAGCCCGATACCGAGAGAAATGAACAGGATGGCAATGGCCAGCCCGGTATCAACCCCCCTTGTTTTCCCCCTTGATTTTTTCTTGAGTGACCTTCTCTTCGCAATGAAGACATTGAGCGTGACGAAGATGAAGAACCCTGCCATTGCGGCAGCGCCGAGGATTATGCTGTTTAGTATTATGGTCGAGAAGATTGCCTGGTAACCGACCGCGCTATACCAGAGCCAGTCCCCGTACAAGCTGAATATCGTTCCTGCTGATATGACGAAAGCCAGCAAAACCAGGAAAATTGCCTGCCCCCACTTCATGATTATAATTGAGGGCTTGTTTTAAAAAGGGGGCGGTCTGTTCACGGATTTATCACTTTTTATGAAAGAACCGTTCTTGTAGTATCCCCCGAAATTGTTAATGCAGTATTCCCTGACCTCATCGGGCGTTGTTTCGTAATTCCTGAACGAACGGAGCCAGTTGCATATTATGTCAGGGCTGTGGCAATCCTCATGATGCCCCTCTATGTCAGCGTGATATTTCTTCAGCGGATTCTGCCTACCTACCACGACAGGCTTCCTTTGCGTACCACCCTTTCCATCCATGAGCAAATCCTGTATGCAAGCTTTTTATCCTTTCTGCCAGCCGGGAATTATTTAAAGCCAAATCACCTTTATAAATATGATACACGAAAGGATGCCCCGGGGATTCAAACCAAGGTTCGAGATAGTCAGTTGTTTCGTTGAGCACGGCGGGGAGATTCTTCTTCTCC
>CAZIAB010000030.1:0-9763 GCA_964537525.1 uncultured archaeon | reverse complement strand
ATTCGGTTCCCCCCATTATGCCTATGGATTCCTCTAAGGATGACTTTATGTTCCTTGGAACTCCCCTGTCTCCCATTATCTCCTGGAGAAGGTCGTTTATCCTAACGCTCTTTGACATTGTTTCACTTCCTTTCCTTCTTCAGTGCCGCAGTCAGCTGCTCCTTTATCTCGTCTATGCTTATCTTTATCCTCTTTTCCTCTTTTTCCAGCGCCTTGAGGCGCACCTCCAGTGACTCTTCCCTTTCCCTGAGGTCCTTCAGCACCTCTGCCTTCCCTGCCTTCACCAGGATGGGCCCTGCCACCTTGTACACCTCCTTCTCCTTGGTCTTCCCGAGCTCCTCCAGGGCCTTCTTTATCTCCATTATCTGGAGGCCGGTTGCCTCCCTCTGCGTCATTATGCCCTGCAGTTGCTGCTGATGGATTGCCACGCTGTTCAGCATGTCTTCCTGGTTCATCTAACATCCCTCCTTATTTAGCCCTTACCCTCTTGACTACCTTGGGTCTGTCCTTCCTGATTATCCTGTAACCACAGAAGGGGCAGATTATCTTCTTGGCTGTCCTGAGCTCAACCTCGACTTCCCTTCCGCACTCAAGACACTTGTACATTTTTCCTCCTTAACCGGGACGGTAGGCCTTTCCTGCCATCTTCGTCCCGCATTTGGAGCACTTCCAGATTCCGCTCACTTCCCTGCGGAGCGTCAGTTTCATGCACTCGGGACACCTGAACTTCTTCTGCGTTCCTGCCTTGAGGAGGCTCTGCCTGACCCTTCTTCCGTACCTTGCCCCGAACTTTCCGGTTGCCCCTACCTTCTTTGTCTTTGCCATGCTCCACCTGTGCTATTATTTGACCAGCTTTCTTAAATCCTTTGATATCCTGCCCGCAATCTCGAAGGCTTTCTCTATCTCTTCTGCAGACAGCGGTTCAGGGCCACCCTTCTGGATGGCCACTATGTTGCCGTCATCCTTCGTCGTGACCGTCAGCCTTGCCTCTGCCACCTCTTCCTCCTCTATGCAGGCGTCAACGAAAAGGTGGTCTCCCATCTTGTTTAAGCTGACCGGAACTGGCTTATAATTGACCGGTAGCTTTTTAACCTTTTTATCGTAGATTACCTTCTCGCCGTCGTATTCAGGCATTTTCGCATTGTGAAGGGCAACTATGGATGCAAGGCCTGCGGCGTCTATCAGGTTCCCGTCATGGTTTATTATATGGACGTCCACCATGACCATCCAGACCTTCTCGCCCTTCTCTATGCAGAGCTTCTTGCCGTCGATGGTCTTGGATTCCCTTATTCCCCTGTCAATGACCCTCGCAAGCTCTATCGCCTCCTCCCTGGGCGGGCCTGGCTCGAAGTCAGGCGATGCAATCGGGGAGAATTCCGCGTTAACCATCAGGATTCCCTCATCGAGCTTGTCAGGGAAAGGCGTCCCGATGTCTATCTTTACGCCTGCTATGACGTCTGTCTCTCCTATCCTTACCCTCGCTGAACCCTCTGCCTTGTATATGGGGTTTACCTCAACGTCTATCTTCCTGTATTCGTCAGGCTTCCTTCCATCCGCCCTCATGCCCTTCAGCATGAGATTCCTGTAGTGGTCTTTCTGGACTATCATTTTTTCACCTCTTTCTTTGTTGATTTCTTGGGGGCCGCCTTCTTTGTCTTTGCCTTTTCGCCTGTTTCCGCAGGCTTCTTTGGCTCCGCTGTTTTCTTTGGTTCTGCCCTTGCTGCGGCCTTGGCCTGGGGCTTCTTGTATCCCCATTTCTCCATAAGGGCCTTCTTCTGGATGTCGTATATAATCTCACATCCCTTTATTGCCGCATCCATGACACCCTTTGCATCCTTCGGTGATATGTCACCATCCATCTGCATCAGGGTTACCTTCTTCTCGTTGTGCATGTACGCAATAGGAAGGTCGCATATGGTTTCGTCCTCTTCCTTTCCCTCCAGGTCGAGGAAGTAATCGTTGCCTACCTTTCCGGCAGCTGCTGCCGTGACGAGGTCCCTCATGGGAATCCCCGCGTCAGCCAGAGCCAGGCTGGCGGCATTTATCCCTGCCGTCCTCGTTCCGGCATCGGCCTCTATTATGTTTATGAACAGGTAGATTCCTGCCTTCGGGAACTCCTCAAGGAAGACCGCTGGCTCGAGTGCCTGCCTCGTGACCTTGCATATCTCATAACTCCTCCTCGAAGGTCCTGGCCTTACCCTCTCTGAAGTCGAGAAGGGTGCCATGCTGTATATCGTCTTCAGGACGGCGCTATCAGCTGACTGCATCCTCTTGGGATGCATCTCCCTGGGGCCGTATACCGCAGCTATCGCGGTCGTCCTGCCCATCGAAAAGAGGGCCGAGCCATCGGCCCGGGGTATAACCCCGACCTTTGCAACAATCGGCCTCAGTTCACCGGGTTTCCTGTCATTCTTTCTTTTCATTTCATCATCTCCTTATGCCTTTTCGAGTAGCTCTGATATCCGGTCTGTCAGGCCCTCGTATATCGCATCCCTTTCTATAATCCTTATGGACTCTGTCACCAGGTTCTCCTTCTCGCCCTCGAACCAGACCAGGCCGTTCTGGCCCACGTTTATCCTGCAGTTGGTCTTGTTCTTGATGAGGTTTATCATGGAGCCCTCCTTTCCTATGAGCCTGGGGACCTTCGCCGGGCTTATCGGGACAATCCTCCCTGAGGTGAACTTCCTTGCCCTGGGGTCCATCATCGAAAGCTGCAGGCTGCTCTGGCTCGCGACGTTTATCTTGGCGTATATTATATCGCCTACCGCGTATATCTTTGACATGTCGGTCTTTCCGGTGTCCACGAACTCCCTGATTCCCGAAACCGGGAGGTATGCCCTGTCGGTTGATTTTATGTCAGCTATCCAGCCGCTTGACTGTATCTCCGACACCTTTCCTATGACCATGTCACCGGCCTTTGGTATGTAAACGCCGGACAGTGGGATGACCGATATCACCCTTCCGTGGACGCTCACGAGACCAACCCTCTTGGAATATATCGAGTTCCCCTTCCTGAAGGAATTCTTTCCAGGAAGGTAGTCCATGCTGTTTATTATCTCGTCTCCTGGGACGACGACGTCCCTGTCGTTCTTCAAAATCTCTGTCATGTAATCACTCCTTTCGCATCTTTACAGAACCTTCTTTACTATCCTGGATTCCACCTTTCCATGGGTCAGCGAATTCAGCCTGTCAAGCATCTCTGCCTGCATCCCCGCAGGCATCTCCATGACAGCTATCCATGCATCTGACTTCCATTCCTCGCTCTTTATCTTCGTCATCTCCCTCACGACAGAGCTCGCCTTGCCGGCGAACTCCACGGGAATCCTTATCGCCACTTCCACCCTCTCCATGCTTATCGGAAGGATTTCCTGTATCCTGGATAAAACCTCCTCTATATGGTCCTCTGCTCTCCTGTTGATGTCCAGGCGAACGTGGGCCTCTTCCATTGCATTGAGAATCCTCTGCTGCGGATGGGGCATGTTTGTCTTGGGGTCTATCCCGTTCCTCGAGATTATGTCCGCAATCTTCCTCTTCTTCTCATCAATCATCTTCCTTCTCTGCTCTGTGGTCAGCTGGATCTCTCCGTGCCTTATTATGAATTCAGCGACCTCAAGAGGCTTGGTGGTGTGGAAGTGCTCCTTAAGTTCTTCCTCTGATGCTCTCTCTCCTTTTTTTGAATCCTTGAAAATCTCTCTTGCGGCAAGGACGTCCTCTATAGGGACTTTCCCGCCTTTCTTCATTTCCATAGCAAGGTCTGGGTCCACGAGAATCTCAAAATGAGAGTGTTCCCTCGTAATCCTTGCCACTACCGCTTCTTCAAGAGAAATCATGATATCACCTATATTTTATTTCTTCGTGGCTTTCAAAGTTACCTTCTCGAACAGGCCCTTCTTCACGAAGACGGCGTCTATGTTATCAAGCCTGACAGTCTTCTCGCCTGCCTTCATTGCCTTGACAAGAAGCTGAACACCTGCCTTGAGGTCCATACCGTCCTTGTGGGACGTGTTGAGGACCTTCTTTGCCCTGTCAGCTCCCCTGCCTATTGCCTGCGCCTTCCATTCTATCATCGTGCCGGAAGGCTCTGTCTCGAACAGGCGGGGACCGGTCTTGTCAGTTCCTCCTATGAGAAGGCCTACTCCGTATGGCCTGACGCCGGCATACTGGGTAACGAGATGCTTCCTGTCTGATATGTACTTCGTTATAGAGCTTATTGATATCGGTTCACCATAAGTTATCATGTTGACCTGTGCCTTCACCCTGGCCATGTCTATCAGACTTCTCGCATCCGCGAGCGAGCCGGCACTCACCGCAGCAACGCTGTCGTCTATCTCCCATATCTTCTTGTGGGAGTCCTCAACAGCAAGGGGCATGTGGCCCTTCATGGCGCCCAGAATCACACCGTCCTTTAATCTTATGCCTATCGATGTGCTCCCGTTCTTCACCATCTGCCTCGCATACTCCACCTGAAGGAGTCTTCCGTCAGGTGAGAACACGACGATTGTCCTGTCATACGCCATGTAGTTCTGCGGTATCGGTTGAGCCATGTTCGTTCCTCCTTATCACGGACCGCTTCTCATATATCAACAGAAGACACCGCGGCCCTATTAACACCTTTCAACAGTTAACTGTTATTGGAAATCTTTTATATATAAGCTTTTCGGAATAAAAAGCTTGCTTCCCAGGGGGTCCTGGGAATATTATTAAGCAAGCCCTGATAAAGATTAATCATGAGGGCAATAGAGCACGCCTTCCGCAGGAAGAACAGAAAGCAGCGGGATTTCACGATATTCAGCATCATACTGAACGCCGCCGGCATACTTGTGGTTTCCTATTACCTGCTCCAGGGGATAAGCTACTACATTGTTGTCTACACGATGGCCGGCGCTGCGGGATTCATAATAGAAAGCATAGGGACCAGGCTTGAACTATGGGAGTATTACAACAAGGAAAGGCCGCCTGCCATAAGCTTTTTCGGGTGGGGCTCTGCATTAACCCTGGTGATGTGGTTCGCGATGACGCTGAATCTGGTTTGAAACCGGGCCACGCAACGTAAAGCACCTTTATAAACAACCTCTGATAATTATAAAACGATGTCCATGAAGAAAGCACAATCAGCAATGGAATATCTAATGACATATGGATGGGCAATTCTGATCGTGATAATAGTGGCGGCAGCGCTCTATGCGCTGGGAATATTCAACCCGGCCACGTACACGGGAAGGATACCGACAGGGTTCACAACGCTCGGGACGCCGACAGACTGGGACCTGGAAAGCAACGGAAACTTCAGCATAATACTGAAGAACCAGCTCTCTGATACAATTACCGTCTATACAGTCACTGTAACTATGGGAACCAACACAGACACCTGGAACACCACGCCCGATTTGGGTGCCACATACCTCCAGATGGGACCTGGTTCGACCTACTCAGCGCTTCCGGCAACCACGGGCCTTGACCTTGGTACGCCAACGTCAGGGACTTCCTACTCTGTTGACGTGTCTATCCTCTACAACTCAGGCGGGTTCGACCACACGGAAACAGGAACCGTCACAGGAACCGTGACCTAGGTCACGGCCTCCCTGTAGGTTTCTTGTAAGGCCAATGCCCATTTCCTTATTTTTATCTATTTCTCTTTTTTAACCAGTCAGACCCAACTATATACAATAAACCTCTTTCCAAAAGAGGTTTAATCCAGAAAGGGAGTTAACAACCTCCAAAAGGCGAGTGTAATTGGCCGTCATTAACAGGATGCTCCAAGACGGCTCCGTAACCAATTACAAGGCGAGAGTTAGATGCGGGTGACGAAGTCGCCCTATCCGTAACCAACAGGAAGGAGAGATGATGGAGTACAAACAGGTAATCGTGGTGAGGAAGGACCTGAAGCTGAGCAAGGGGAAGCTCTCAGCCCAGGTGGCGCATGCCTCGCTGGATTCCTTCGAGAGGGCCAATTCCTCCCAGAAGGGTGAGTGGAAGAGGGACGGCTCAAAGAAGGTGGTAGTTGAGGTCTCCGACCTGAAAACCATGCTCGCCCTGCACAGGAAGGCCCTCAAACTGGGACTCCCCTGCGCCCTGATAAGGGATGCGGGAAGGACAGAGCTCGCTCCAGGCACGGTCACCGCCCTGGGGATAGGGCCCGACGCAGAGGACAGGATAGATGAAGTCACAGGGGAACTGAAGATGCTCTAACGTCAACTGATAATAATGGCCTTACCCTGAAAGGGTGAGGCATTAAATAGTCATATAGCGTGCATGTCGCAATGATTGATGTGATAATTTTATAAACACCTGAAACAAAGGAGTGTCCATGGGAGAAGAAGAGATTACCGTAAAGGTAAAGGAAGACAAGCAGGAGAAGCCTGTTACAGAAGAGGACATTCAGCAGAAGCTGATTCTCTACCAGCTCCTTGAGAGGCAGGGCGAGTCCCTGAAGCAGCAGCTCCAGCTCATAGAGCAGAGGCTGCTCGAGCTGAACAGCACGAAAGAGGCCATAGATAACATAAAGCCCAAGCAGGGTGACATAATGATACCCCTTGGTAGCGGCATCTACACCAAGGGCCAGACGACAGGAGAGCTGATAGCAGACCTGGGCTCAGGGGTCATGCTGAACAAGGACAAGACCTCTGTGAAGGGCCACGTGAGAGAAATGACGAAGCTGATGGATGATTCATACAAAGAGGTCGAGAAGCAGATGCTTTCTGTAATAGAGAAGATGAACGAGATTGCTCTCGATGTCCAGGAGATGAGCAGGAAAATCGAGAGAAAGGACTCATGATAAAATATTCTCCGGGGGCTCTGGAACGCAGATTCCGGATTCACGGATTTCTTCCGACGTCAGACGTCGGGGGTGCCGTGCACTTAAAGGATAACGCTCCTATGGCTTGGATCTGGTCCGGAGCCCTCGAACAATTTTGTGCCCTTTCGGGCAAATCCCTATTGGGATTACTGGCATCTCTAGAATGCCATGTAGTTGGTTGCTGTTATGAATCGAGCAGGAGTATATACGGGTCATCCGCCAAAAAGGAATCATCCCCAATCACTGTGCTGCAGGCTTTGCTGCGATTGAGAATGTACAGTAGTAAGCTCCTGTTACAGCTACATTGAGCATATGCCAAGCCCTGGTAGCGATAACTGAAGCTTTCATGATACCTATGTATAATTATGTAGCAAAACCTTATAAAAGAATGGGTTAAACGATTGACGAATAAAAATCAGACGTGCGCGCATCACTTGTGTTCTAACCTTTTACAGGAGTTTCCACTTCCACAAAAGGTTAACGAAAAGTGTAAGAATTTACTTGTGTTCGTACTTCTCCTTCAGCTCTATGTCTATCTTCACGCCCTCTGGTATCGGTATCCTCACGACATGCCTCAGCGCCCTCTCATTGGAACCTATGTCAATAATCCTCCGGTGGATTCTCATCTCCCACCTGTCCCAGGTCGCGTTCCCGTGACCTGTCCCGTCACCGCAGGGAGTCTTGAGCGTCTGGACCCTCAGCTTCTTGGTCGGGAGAGGGATTGGTCCGCGTACGGAAGCTCCATATTTCTTTGCGATGTCAAGAACCTGGTCTGTTATTGCCTTGAGTTCTTCCGGGTTCCTTCCCGCCAGCTTTATCCTTGCGAATTCCATAATCTACCTCTTTGACCTCTGCTTGTATCTCCTCGGCCCTTGTGAAGACCTCGGGGGTTTGTGCGGCTCTGTCCTCCTGGGGTCAAAGACCAGCAGGTTCCTGTCATACGACATGTATACCTGCTTCAGGTTGCCTCCGACAAGCCCAACCAATCCTCTTGCTATTGCCTGCCTTGCGGCATCTGCCTGGCCCATCGGTCCTCCGCCCCTCACATTGACCCTGATATCATAAGATTTTGCAGCATCCCCTGCCAGCATGAGCGGCTCCATCATCCTCAATCTGAGCATCTCTGAATCATAAAGCTCTATGGGCTTCCCGTTGACCTTTACAGAGCCCTTTCCTGCCACGAATTTTGCCCTGGCAACCGCCTTCTTC
Source organism: uncultured archaeon (assembly GCA_964537525.1). Classification (GTDB taxonomy): domain Archaea; phylum Aenigmatarchaeota; class Aenigmatarchaeia; order QMZP01; family QMZP01; genus CAYMDJ01. Next base: position 1,758 of record CAZIAB010000030.1, on the reverse strand, counting down.
CTCTTCCCTGTTGTAAAGATGGGTTGTGGTTTCTTTTCGGGTCGTTTTTCCTGGGCTTTTTTCGGCTCAGTCTTCTCTGCCCGCCTTTCGGGTCGTTTTTCCTGGTGCTTTGGCTTCTCGTGTTTCTTTTCAGGCAGTTTCTCCTGAGCCTTTGGTTCCTTCGGAATTTCAGCTACCTGTTTCCTTCCTTCCTGCTTCTTCTCGTACGCCGGTTTTACTGCCATGTTCTCTTAGCACCTAGCCTCTCTGAAAGCCTTGAAAGCGGGGTGACCTTTCCTGTTATGGTGTTCCTGGTCTTCTCGAATGATATGTGCTCCCTCTCTGCAAGCTCATTGGGAATCGATATGTAGACCCTGAGCCCTTTCAGGGCCTCCCTTCCCCTGGGATTCTTGGGAAGCATTCCCCTGACCATCCTCTTAACGATTGCGTCGGGCCTCCTGGGATAGAATGGCCCGTGGTAGGGGTCTCCCCTTTCAACCCTCTCCCTGAACGTCTTTAGGACATGCTCAGGGTTTCCGGATATCACTGCCTTTTCAGCATTAACAACATGAACCCTGCTCCCCCTCAGGAGCTCCTTGGCAATCCTGGATGCCATCCTTCCCGCGACCTGGTTGTCTGCGTTGACTATCATCTCGTCCATGCTATCCCATTATCCTTAAGCCCTTTCCCCTGGGCTTCTCACCGGCAAGCTCCTCTATGCCCATGGTCTTGCCGCCTGCCTTCCTTATCTTCCTCTCTGCCTCAGAGGAAAACTTCAGAGCGGCGACTGTGAGCGGCTTCGTTACCTCTCCAGAACCAAGGACCGCGCCCGGAACGACAATCCTGTCGTTCTTCTTCGCGTATTTATCGAGACGATGCAGGTTCACCTCATAGCCCCTCCGGTTAGGCCTGTTAAGCCCCCGTGCTACTGCTGACCATATCGGGGCGCCTTCCTCCACACCCTTCTTATGGAGGGTCTGGATGAGCCCTTTCAGTTCCTGGTGCTTGGCTCTCACTTTCATTTGAACCTGCTCGGTTTTGATTAATACAATAGTCCCTTTTGCATATTTAAATCTTTCCCCTTTCGGGACAGAAATTAATAAACATGCGGGTTTATAAGCGTTACTCGGCTTACGATAGCTACCGCTTATGCAAGCCGAGGAGCAACATGCAGAATTTACATTCGTTTTTTGGTTAAGCTTTTTATCACCAATAAAGATTCGTTATAGTCACCTGCCTTGTTGTTAATTGGCGACACAACTAACTGCAAAAAGGTTAGTGCGGGGGACCGGATTCACGGAACCACTTCATCCAGGATGGTTTATGTTGCTCCTGGTGCCGAAGGCGTTCTTTCCGCAAACGCTTTTGCCCGTTTACTTGGGCAAAAGGGTTCATTCGAACCGACGAAGGCACTAAGCCACAGGATTTCCTATCAACGGCAAAAGCCTCAAATCTTAAGACTGGTAATCTTGAGTCCTGCCCCTTTGACCGCTCGGGAACCCCCGCACAGCTAAGTATATTCGGATACAGTATTTAAATTAGAGGCCTATTTCTCGACTGACCTGAGCTCTGCCTTTATCTTCTCCATCTGGTCATAGATTCCCTTGACGTACTCGTCAACGTCCTCGGACGAGTCTATGTCTATGTCCGATGTGCTGTCGGCCTTGGTTATCTTGGAGTCCAGGACCGATATGATGGTATTGAAGTCGTCCAGCGCTCGGTGGGCAATGGTTATCCCTGTGTTGATTTCCTTCTCTATGTCAGAAAGCGCGTCAAGCG
>CAZIAB010000029.1:0-10067 GCA_964537525.1 uncultured archaeon | reverse complement strand
TTTATTCGGCAACTCCTAATCCCTTTAACTTGACACAACAGGAAAAAAGGGGATTCCTGAACGATAAGAAATCCCCCAATACACCATTACCATGTGGGTTTCATTCCCACTATCTCTAAGGAGGCCCTGTTCAAACAGATCCCCACCACCACAAGAAACAGCGAAACAGAACAAGCCGTTACAATAGCCAGCCATGGGTCTGCCATATAGGCAAAACCCGTGAAGAAGATAGCCAGTCCATAAAAGAACCACTGCAGACAGAACAGTATAGCACCGCGATACCACATGGTTGCGTCTTTTATTGATGTTGTTTCCTTTCTCATATCCTCTCCCTTCCATATGTTGGTTAGAGGGCCCTCCCGGAAGGAAGGCTCCATTTGGTTGGTATATTATACCGCCGCTGCTGGCCTGGTGCCTGGGGGCCTCTTGCCATGCCCTTTTCTTGACAAAGGGCCATTGGATTATGGTGGCCGAAACCCCATAGAGAATGGGTCCAATGAATATGAAAAACCTGATTGGCCACCACTTCCTGCCACCGTTGCCTGACCCATCTGGACTATCTGGCCTTTCGCCCACTATGTTTCTAATTCCCTCCCGGGCAAGTGTGTATGCCAGGAAAAGGAGAATCGCCCCGACAACCAGAATCCCCGAAAGCGGCGGATTAATCCAGAAAATCATCGAGCATATATAGGCGAGACAGGCCAGAACGACAACAAACTCGAGCAGGCCAAGGGCAAACCGCCCTATCTTCTTATCTTTTTTCTTTCGCTTCATTGCTTACCTCCTTCCTAAAGGTTTTATCCATAAAAGAACTCGCAAGACCCACACAAGACAATAAGTGTGAGTCCACCTTATACCTTAAACTGACCATTCCCAGACCCTCATAATCAGCACATTCTAGCTACGGTGAGGGTTTGGTTCCAGTGAATGCCGGGCTTCCATGGCATTGCGTGATTGGTCAATGGTCAGTTTATTCGTGAACATGATTGGTTGGCTAGCTAGCCAACAATGAATGTATAATAGATATGCATACACTTTTTAAGACTTTCCCCCTCGGCTTACGAGAGCTTCCGTTCCCAGAATTCGAACCAAGCTTGTTCATATTGGTTCTGGGTGCGGTCTGGGTTCGAAAAGCCGATACCCCTCGGGGCACGAGGAAGCAACAAGCAGAAATTACACCCGCTTTTCCGCGAACGCTTTTTGTCAGAGTGCAAAAAAAGGTTCTTTTCCGGACGCGCTTTTTGCGATAACAGAAATTCGTCACTGTTAACTTGCCATGTGCTTATCTGGCGACGGTCTTACCAATAAAAGGGTGTGTTACTTGCCGAACCTTCTGTCCCTGTCTGAGAAGTCCCTTATGACAGAGAAGAATTCTTCCTTCGAGAGCTCTGGCCAGAGCGTATCAATGAAAGCCAGCTCTGAATACGCGCCCTGGAACAGGAGGAAGTTTGAAAGACGCTTCTCCCCGCCTGTCCTTATTATCAGGTCAGGGTCTCCCGAGCCGTTGGTCCAGAGGTTCTGCCTTATCACCTCTTCGCTTATCTCCTCAGGCTTCAGGCTCCCCGACGCGACCTTGAGGCCAATCCTCCTCGCGGCGTCTGTAAGTTCCTGCCTCCCACCGTAAGCAATGGCGAGCGTTATGGTGTAATCATGATATTTTTTCGTTAAATCAGCAGACTTCCTTATCTTCTCCTGGAGACCGGCATCAAGAAGGTCTGTCCTCCCTATGAAATTGAACCTCACCTTGTGCTCGTGGACGAAGCTGGTTCCATCTATGACAGAGTCCAGTTCCCTCCCGGCTATCCCCATCAGGAAGTCCAGCTCATTCCTCGGCCTGGAATTCAGGTTCTCGATTGAAAGTACGTAGAATGTCATGTTGCGGATTCCGAGCTCCCTGCACCAGGAAAAGACCTCCTGGAACTTCCCGCTTCCCCACTCATGCCCCTTCCATGGCTCCTTCATAAGCCTCCTTGCAAACCTGCGGTTTCCGTCCGGAATGATACCAAGGCTTTGAGGAACCTTTATAACAACCACCATGCAAAGGTTTGTATCCCTAATTTAAAAGTTTTCGTGCAGGATAGTTATAATAGGGCTTGTGAATAATAAATACTTATATCAGGGGATGCTGGTTATCATGGAGATTGAGCTTCACGCGCACACCCGCCACTCGAGGGGGAAGAAGATACCCGTGGAGGCATTCATGTCACCCACGGAACTTGTCAGGGAGGCCAAGAGGCTAAGGCTGGATGCAGTCGCCATAACAGACCACTCCACATCGGAGGGGTGGAGGGAGGCTCTGGAGGCAGGAAAGAGGAATAATCTTTTGGTCATCCCGGGGATAGAGATAGAAACCTCTGAAGGGCATCTGATAGGCCTGAATCTCAATGAGCAGATACCCGACAATCTTTCCGTCGAGGAGACCGCTGACAGGATAAGGGAGCAGGGAGGTTTCTCTGTCGCTCCACACCCCTATGACCTCAGGGGTGAAGGCATAAGGGACAGCTTCGTAAAGGCTGACGCAGTGGAGGTGTTCAATTCCCTGAACATAGACCGGATATCCAACGGGATTGCCGACAAGAAGGCAAGGAATTCAGGAAAGCCAATGGTCGTGGGCTCTGACGCCCACTCAAGGGAGATGCTCGGGAGGAGCATCAACAGGGTAAAGGCAGATGACCTGGATTCCGCTCTCAGGGAGATAAGGGCAGGGCGCGTGAGATGGACAAGGTCCTACGTGCCCATGGACGTCATGGTCTCCTGGGCAAGGGAGAGGATGCTCCGTTCGTACCCGGACATCCTGGAATACATATCAAGAAACTACTCCTGGCCGAGGTCCTCTGTATCGAGATACCTCCTGAAAAGGTTCGTGATGTCAGACCATCCCGGCTGGATAAGGTTCGGCAACTTCGGCCTCTGGATGACCAGGAGGTATGGCCAGCTGAAGTCGCTCAGGATGTAATCAGGACATCTCTATTACGTCTTCCTCTGCCTTCCCTAAGTCTCTCTCGAGCTTCTCTATGTCCTTCTTCATGGCATCGAGATGCGCCAGTATCCTCTGCTTCTCGCTGTCAAAGTTCTTCAGGTGGTCATATATCCTCGTACCCTCCTTGAACTCCGACTTGGTCATCATCACGTAGGGGAACTCGTTCATGGTCTTTGAGACAGCCGCGCACATGCTCTCGAGCCACTTGTTCATCATGACCTTGGTCTCCTTCTTTATCATCTTCTCCTTGTCGAGATACCTCCGCATGACCCTCACGACAGCCGCTTCGGGGAAAGCCAGGCGGATGCCCTCTTCGGTGACCTCTTCCTGGTATGACTCGGCCTGCTCCTCGTCCTCGGCCTGCTCAGGGGTCTTTGCGTGCTCTTCCTTCTTCTTGGCCTTTTCCTTTGCCATTAATACACCTCCAGATAAAAACAAGGCCCTGTGGCCTCTGAAAATCACTTAACTAATTATATAATTATATAATTAATAAAGGTTTTCTCGGCTTACAGACGCTACCGCTTGGTTAAGTCCACTCAGTCGCAAGCTGAGAAGCAACTAACAAACTATTCCTTTTAATTGTTCGTTTTTGGGTGAAGCCTTTTGTCATCAAGCAGGATTCGTTACGGTTAACTGCCAGATTTAGTTAGCCGCATTTGCCCTGTTGGATTAATGCGGCATTCTAATGGTTACCTGGCGAAGTGGTTAGCAGTAAAAGGGTTCTTCTGCAAAAACCTGAACATTCTGAAAGTTATTTAATCAGCTTACGATAGGCCACGGCCTTATTCAAGCTGATAAGCAATGCGCAAAATTTACAAATGCTTCTGCTAAAACCCTACTAATCCGGAAACCTATTTAACGTGACGCTGCCAATAAATCTATATCATGGAAATAGACCTTTACACGGCTTCTGTCCTGGTCTTTGCCTGCATCCTGGCAGCGATATTCTGGATAGACAGGAAGAACGTCAAGAGGGAGTCAATCCTCCTCCTGAGGAAAACGCAGCGCGGGAAGTCCTTCCTCATATGGCTGGGCACCAGGTTCCCGGCGTTCTGGAAGGCAACCGGCATGATTGGGGTAGCAACGGGATTCTTCATGTCATTCTACATCCTCTACTGGATGCTAATCCTGACGTTCGACAGCATAGTTTCAGGCGCCGCAGGGGGGCTGGCCTTCGTTCTTCCCAGCCCCACGGTCAACGTTGTCTCCGCTCCGGGGGTGATTGGCGTCCCCTTCTGGTACTGGATAATAACCATAGGTCTTCTGATACTCGTGCACGAGGGGCTCCACGGGATAATGTCAGCCAGGGAGAAGGTCAGGATAAAATCCCTCGGATGGGGCGCGTTCATCATTCTTCCTCTCGCTTTCGTTGAGCCTGACGAGAAGCAGCTCGCGAAGCAGGGCGCATGGAAGCAGCTCAGGGTCTTTGCCGCAGGCTCGTTCGCGAACTTCGTCCTCGCCTTCTTCTCCCTCTTCATATTCAGCTCGCTGATAACAGCGGCGTTCGTCCCTTCTGGGGTCGGGTTCCGGGGATACACCGAAGGATTCCCTGCAATGGACGTCAACCTCACCGGGGTGGTTACTGGGATAGACAACTACACCATACAGACAGCGGAAGACCTCACGGTTTCCCTGACCGCGATAGGCCCGGGCCAACCAATAACCGTTTACACCAGGCTCCCCGGCGGGGGGACAGCCTCCTATAATATCATCACAGGGACAGAGCCCAACGCTACCGGACAGCCTAAAGGCTACATTGGAATAGCGGCCATATACCAGGACTACACCCTCAGGGACGAGTACCAGCCATATTCCCCTGTCGTACACTTCCTCGCAGGAACCAGCCCCTCGTTCTTCGGCCTGCTGTTTTTCATATTCCTGATAAACCTCGGCGTGGGGGCCTTCAACCTCCTGCCGCTCGGTCCTCTGGACGGTGGCAAGATGTGGAAGATTGCGTTGGACAAGATAATACCAAAGCAATCCAAGGCAGTTATGAAATACCTCACCTATGCCCTCCTCCTGATGCTGATACTCAACTTCACCATCGCTTTCCTTTAGAGTCAACTGGTCTTGGCAGGGATTGCATTTATAAACCCTCGTGATTATTAGATACAGCAACCCGGCAGCAAACGGAAAAGCACTGCTTGCGTTGCATTCAGTGCATTGTTGAAACTGGGAGGTAATTTTATGGCAAGCTTCAAGGTTGTTATATCAGACCCGAAGACGAAGAAGGCCTATCAGAAGGAGATGGACCAGGGGGCTTCAGGCATATTACAGAAGAGGATAGGCGAGAAGCTCAGGGGAGATTCCATGGGCCTTACCGGCTATGAGCTCCAGATAACAGGAGGCTCTGACAGGCAGGGCTTTCCCATGAGGAAGGACGTCGAAGGGATAACAAGGAAGAAGATTCTCATTACCGTCGGAACGGGATTCAGGACAAAGGTGAGGGGAAAGAGGAAGAGGAAGTCCATAAGGGGCAACACTATATCCACTAGCATATCCCAGGTGAACGTCAAGGTAATCGGGTACGGCAGCAAGCCCATAGAGCAGCTCCTCGGTGCCGCTGAAAAGAAGGAGAAGCTCACGGACGAGGAAAAGAAGAAGAAGCTTCTCGAAGAGGTTGCAGGAAAGGTAGAAGAGAAGGCACCTGAGAAGAGCGTGAGCGAGAAGATACTCGAGGAGAAGGAAGCCGAGGAAAAGGCTCCTGAGAAGGGCGAAGGACCAGGGCAGGCAGAGGAAACAGGCGGGCAGGCAAAGGAAGAGCCTGCTGAGAAGGCCGAGACCGAAGCAAAGGACAAGAAAAAATAAAGGCCAAATGGATAGGAACCTTCCGTTTATTTCACAGAATCAGCTGCAGCTCTACCAGCAGATATGGAACCACTTGCAGGCGTGGCCCTTGACCTTTGATATGCAGCAGTCCTTGCATATCCTTACACCCTTTGGGTCGTGCATCTCGCACGTCTTTGTAGCGACACTGCGCTGGCACTCATAACATGTCATTCTTATTTTTCACCAGAAAGTCTATGACCAACTCTGACAAGTTCTTTGTGCTGCAAGTATTTAAGCCTTACCTTCCGTCCGTCGGCAAAAGGTTATGCCTCATTTAAGGATTAATTTAAAGATTACGTCCAATTATCTTTTGGTGTTAGATTGGTAATAGAGAGGATGACTGCGAGGAAGACCGCGATAAAGGACCTCATGAGCGGAAGCTGGGTCAAGAAGGAGGGCATGGAGCCCAGCTATGTTGTTTCCCCTTCCGGGGAGAAGCTCTCCCGAGTCAGATTGATGGGAACAGTAGTGGGAAGGTTCGTTGCAGAGGACGGGAACTTTGCCTCAATAACCCTCGATGACGGGACAGACACAATGAGGTTGAAGACCTTCAAGACCGCGAAACCGCTGGACAAGGTGAATCCCGGCTCACTTGTGGAGGTCATAGGCAAGGTGAGGGAATACAACGCAGAGATATACATGATTCCGGAGGTCGTGACAGCAATAAGTGACCCGAACCTTCTAACCCTCCGTCAGGCAGAGCTCTCCGCGAAGGCCAGGAACCTCAGGAAGAATCCCCTGAGTGCGGAGGAGCCCGTCCAGGAAACAGCGGACGAGAACGCGCTCAGGAAGCAGATACTCGACGTCATAGCAGGGAATCCCGAGGGCGTTGAATACAGCGTGATACCAGAGTCAGTGGAGGGCATGGAGGCTCAGATTGAGTCAGTCGTCAACGACCTCCTCTCAGAGGGAATCTGCTACGAACCCACACCAGGGAAGATAAAGAAGATATGATTCCTGTATAAAACACCACTAGGCAGTAAAAACAATTTATAAAGTCTTGCCACAATAACGGTGTATGGAAGAAGCACCAACAGATGTATTAAGATTCAGGGAATTAGCCTATAATTACAGTGATGGCACTAATCATAGATTCTACTTATCCGAAAACCCGTTGTTCAGAAAAGGAGAGCCCAAGGGCTACGTCTCCAGATGGAATGCAGAACATGTTCTGAGAGCCCTTGAAGAGGAACATGGAATTGAAGAAAAATCTCTTGACCTCCCAACACCATACGAATCATTAGAACTTAAACAAGAGCTTCGCGATCTGAAAGGCACCTATCCTGGTGAGTGGCAGAGAAACCTGATAATTAGCCCCAACGCTCCAACAGAAACTGACGATTATGTGATCATGGGCACTGGCGGGAAGGTCATTAGAATTACAAAAAAGGCAAGAAACATAATCCCGGTAAGTATATACAGAGACGGCAAGAGGCATGTTGTTGAAGCAGACGTTTTTGACATTCCCTTCCGCCCTAGGAATGGTAGATTCAATCCCGAAGACGTAAGCACGGATACGGGATTCTTGGCAAAACGGCCCGGCAAGTTAGGAAAATATAGCATCTTGTTCAGTAATTACTTCGATGAAAGAGAAACAATCTTTGCCATGTACCTATTCTCTTACTATCTTAACTGCGCATGGGGGCCGGATCACGTTGCTAACTACACAGGACTTCGGGTTGGCTCCAGAAAAAAAATACCATCAGGGTTGATGGAAAACTGGTCGGATACCCCAATTATAAGGATAGATGCATTGGATAGTATGCATGGAGAAGAACCAAAGCCCTTTTTTGATGAAGCGTTTATTGTTCGCTGAACGGAATAGATGAATATGTGCACGGCCCCTTTTCCTTGAATTGTCAAGTTAGCGGTATAAATGGCCCAAAATGGGATAATTGGCTCAAAAAGGGGGTGTTTTGGTGTGAAATCGCTATCAAGAGCCGCAGAACCCAAAGGAAAACATTTAAATACTTAATGGTTAATGTATATTATGACTTCAGGCGAGCCCTGGGGTCAGAATGGCTGCGAAAGCGGTCATTATGAGTGCATTTATACTCAAATTAAAAGGACAAAAAGGTGATTAAATGGCAGAAAAACCGCACATAAACATCATAACAGCAGGTCACGTAGACCACGGAAAGTCGACTTTGATAGGCCGGTTGCTGTTCGATTCGGGTTCCATCCCAGAGCAGGAACTGAGGAAGCTGAAGGAGAAGGCAAAGGAGCTCAAGAAGGAGACTTTCGAGTTCGCCTTTGTCATGGATAATCTGAAAGAAGAGAGGGAGAGGGGAGTTACCATCGACCTCATGTACAAGGGATTCGACACAGACAAGTACTACTTCACGATAATCGATTGTCCGGGCCACAAGGATTTCATCAAGAACATGATTACAGGGGCATCACAGGCTGATGCAGCCATCCTGGTGCTCTCTGCAAAGGATGGTCCTCAGGAGCAGACAAAGGAACACATGTATCTGGCAAAGGTCCTTGGAATCAACCAGATTATTGTTGCAGTGAACAAGATGGACGCAGTCAGCTACGACGAATCAAAGTACAAGCAGGCAGTCGAGGCGATGTCAAAGATACTTACGACACTCGGTTACAAGACAGAAAACATACCGTTCGTCCCGTTGTCCGCTTACGTTGGTGACAACGTGGCAAAGAAGTCTGACAAGATGGCCTGGTACAAGGGACCAACTCTCATGGAGGCTCTTGACCAGTCAATAACACCGCCACCGCAGCAGACAGACAAGCCACTCAGGATGTCCATCCAGGATGTCTACACCATAACCGGTGTAGGAACAGTGCCTGTTGGAAGAATCGAGACCGGCGTGATGAAGCCGGGCGACAAGATTGTCTTCATGCCTTCCAAGGCGAAGGGTGAGGTAAAGTCCATCGAGATGCACCACAAGCAGCTGCCCCAGGCAGTGCCAGGTGACAACGTTGGATTCAATGTCAGGGGCATTGGAAAGAACGACGTCAAGAGGGGAGATATTGTAGGTCACGAGTCCAATCCACCGACCGTTGCAAAGGAATTCACGGCACAGATACTCGTCCTGCAGCATCCGACCGTTGTGACAAAGGGTTACACGCCCGTTTTCCACGTCCACACAACGCACTGCGCCTGCAAGATAACAGAAATCGTCAAGAAGCTCGACCCCAAGACAGGTGCAACGCTCGAGGAAAACCCTGACATGCTGAAGTCTGGTGACGCGGCAATAATCAAGGTCACACCGACGCAGCCGCTCGCGATAGAGAAGCAGTCAGACTTCCCCCAGCTTGCGAAGTTCGCAATCAGGGACATGGGCAAGACAGTCGCAGCAGGTATTGTGACAGACCTTGTAAAGGCTTAAGTGGGGTCATCCCCACTACCTTTTTATTTTTCATCAACTAGCCCGGGCCTTATTCAACCCTCTTCCCGGTCGTCCTCTCTACCCACTTCCTTACCTCGTCAGTGGTAGGTATCCTTCCCTCACATAAGAGCTTGCCGCCAATTACGAGGCCGGGATACAGGAAGGCCTTCCTTTCCATGGTCGGGTCGTCCTCGACTATCTTTATGGATATCCTGTTCTTCTTGAGGTAGTTCTGGGGGAGCGCCCGCTCTAGGACCCTGAGGGTCGATTCTCTCTTATAGCTGTCCTTACCCACGACCTCTATGAGCATGTTTATTGTTTGTCCAGACCCGAATAAATAGGACTTTGCACATTTTTCGTACACGTTTTTGTGGAAGCGGTAACTCCTGTAAAAAGGTGTACGCCAGGGACAGGATTCCCAAACCGTGCCGCGTTCTTTGCGGCAGCGTTCTTTCCGGAAGCGATTTAGCGCGTTTACCTGCGCTAAAGGGTTTTTTGAACCTGCACGTCCTTTCGGACACACGATTTCCAGTCGTGCGCGTTAGCCGTTCCGCCACCCTGGCAAGAAACCTATCATCCCATCGGGCCAGTGTTCATTATCCTCTGATAGCAGCTGGTGCATACCTTCTCCCCGCTCACGAAGTGCTCCTTGCAGACTATGCCTCCGCACATGGTGCACGTGTAGGCGGGCTCTGCCACCCCGCCGCATATGGCGCATATCCCCGGGATTCTCATATTTATTACAAACGAAACAGGTATTTAAATCTGCTTTTATTCCTTCAGAATCTCAAGCATCCTCCTGGCGTTGTTCGCGTGCCTTGACTCGTCTGATATTATCCCATTGAGGATATCCCTTACCTTCTCATTCTTGGTCTCGGAGACCAGTTCCATGTAGACCTTTATTA
>CAZIAB010000028.1:0-11215 GCA_964537525.1 uncultured archaeon | reverse complement strand
CCAGCGCCTTCTCGACGTTCGCCCAGGCAGCGTTCTGCGTCAGGACCGCCCCTACTTCGACCTCCCACTCCGGAGGGGAGAAGCTTCTCCTCATAGGCCACCACCGCTGCGGACCGAACCTCCTGAGGAGAGTCTTGTAAATTTCCAGCATGGATATAATTGGCAAAGAGAAATAAATGCTAATCCCTCTCTTCGTGTTTCCTGTTCCTGATGCTCTTGGACAGCCCCCGATAGACCACATAAACGAGGACCATGAACGGGAATATCTCGAGCCTTCCTATGAACATGTTGAAGATGAGGATTAGTTTTCCTGCCGGGTGCATGCTGGCGGTATCCATGACAGAGAGACCGACCGTCCCCTCTGCGGACGCAGCCTGGAAGATTGAATCCACGGGGGAGTAGCCGAGGATTGTGAGGCCGACAGAGCTGGCTCCCAGTATCACGAGGTAGATGGAAACATAGAGTGTGATAACGGACAGTTCCGAGTTCTTGAATATTTTGTTGCCGAGCTTGAAGGGAACGACCGCCTCCTCTGGAAGGGAGATTTTCTTCCCTATCCATGGGATTGACTTCCCTATGACAGCGGCCCTTATCAGTTTTATTCCTCCAGCGGTCGAGCCGGCATACCCTCCTATAATCATCATCAGAAGCAGGAGAAGCTTTGTCAGGCCTGCCGCAGGAACGACAGAATTGGTCATCCCAGTGGTCGTCAGGGCCGAGAATGCGTAAAAGATAGAATACCTGAAACCCTCGGGAAAGGTTATCATGGAGAGCAGGAGGAGAAGAGTGAACGTCACTATCAGCGTCCAGAACAGCCTGAACTCCGGGTTCCTGAGCACGTCCCTGAACCTCTTCCTCAGTATCATGTCATGGATGAAGAACGAGGTCGCACCCAAAACCATCAGGACGATTAGGATGGCTTCCATGAAGACGCTGTTGTAGGCCGCCACCGAGAGGTTGGTGGGGGTGAAGCCGCCTGTGGAGAGGGACGTGAAGGTATTCATTATGGAATGGAAGGCAGGCATCCCGGCAGCCGTGAGGAGGAGGACTCCCGCAAAGGTATAGATTCCGTATATCACGAACATCTTCCTGACCGTGTTCTTTATCCCGGGTTCTATCCTCTCTGTCCTTCCCTCTGCCCTGTAGAGGTAGCTTGCGGATATCCCCGGCGAGGCAACGAGAAGGATGAATATGAGGATGATGCCTATCCCCCCTATCCACTGGGTCATTGCCCTCCAGAAGAGCAGGGATGGCGCGAGGGTTTCCGGATTGAGCACGCTGAGGCCGGTGGTCGTGAAGCCTGATGATGCCTCGAAGAATGCATCGAGAGGAGCTGCATAGAACAGGAAGGGTATGCAGCCAATCAGCGAAGCCAGCAGGAAGACCAGCGCCGATATCACCATGGCGCTGCTTATCGTGAGGTCTGCCTTCTGGAACCTCTTGTCGAGGAGCGTTCCGAAGATGAAGGATATTATCGCCGCTGCAAAGAAGGCAGGATACAGGCCATCGGAATATATCCATGATATCAGCGCAGGAACTAGTATCAGTATCCCTAGTATCTCGAGAAGCGTTCCCGTATATGACGCGACAGACCTCCAGTCCATTTTATTATATTGGTCAAGGTTGGTTATATAATCCAGCCCGGAATCTTTATCTGGAAAACCAAGCCTGTTTTTATAGAACCATGACAATTAAACCTATATGAGAATCGAAAAGAAGGTCCAGCATGAATATTTCAGGGCAGTGGCAGAAGGAAAGAAGCGCTTTGAGGTAAGACTGGCAGATTTCAAGTGCAAGCCCGGGGACGTTCTGGTGCTAAAGGAACAAAAGCAGGGCTCAAATGAGCTCACCGGAAAGAGAATGGAATGTGAGGTCCTTTACAAGTTCAACACGAAGGAGATGGAGAGGTTCCACACAAAAGAGGAGATAGAAAAGCACGGGTTCGTGGTGCTTGCCATAAGAAAGAGGTTCAGGTTCGGATAGGTTTTGGGTATGAAGGGTTACATCCATATGCTGGAGGTGGTGTTCGCAGGCCTTATACTGGTCATGTTCCTTCTAGGGATAGCCTCCACCTACAACAGGGCAACCTCATCTGACATAGGTTTGAGGTTCAGCGACGTGCTGGTAGAGCTCGATGACATGGGAATCCTAAGGGCCCTTGCAGATGACAACAATTATTCAGGGATAGAATCAGAGATGAGCATACTGGGCTTCGAGGACGCGGTCGAGATATGCAACAGGAACGGCAACTGTGTGGGCAACCGGCCGGAGATAAGGGACAATGTCTGGGTGTCCAGCTACTTCCTCGGGGGATTGGATTCGTATTCGCCCAGGGAGGTCAGGCTTTACGTATGGAGGGTTTCATCATGAAGGGGCAGTTCTTCATCCTCGGGGCAATCCTCCTCTCGGTCATGTTCTTCATAGGCCTCCCCTCTGCGGTAAAGCTGGTCACGCCGGACGTGAGCGACATGGAATACCTTTCAGAGAACATCGAGAGGGAGATTCCGGTTATAATTAACCTGGAACCCTCTGCAGGGACGTCCCACCTCGAGGACTTCTCGCTCTTCCTCCGCTCGAAGATGGCCGAGAGGAACATCCATCTTTCTCTGTTCTGGGTATATTCCGAACCCTCAGGAACGGACATGGTTCTCACTGCAGGCAACTACATGGGAACCGAGGAGTCAGTCATGCTCACCCTGAATTCCGAGGAAAGGAACTTCTCTCTCCCTGACTCCTCGACCAATGAGGAGACCTTCGTGGGGACAGGAAGCTCGCCAACCCTCGAGATTGGATTCAGCGCCACCAAAAAGACCATCTCCATAAAGAGGGACAAGCACAACCTATATTGCTACATCTCCCTGAGCAGGGGGAATGAGCTCATAACGAGGGAGATTGTTGGTTAGTCCTCTTCCTTCTTCTTTTTGGGGCTGCTCTTGAACAGGGTCCTGAAGGGCCACGTCAGTATCTTCATTATGGAGGCGACTCCGGAGATTGTGCTGTAAATCAGGAACAGGGCGAGCCCCAGGACGCCGAACCAGACCATCCTCTCGAGGAGGCCCATAGAGGCAAAGAAACCCGGCAGGGGGATGTCGAAATAAATAGCCACGAGAGGGAAAACCGCTGCGACCACGCTGACCATTATCCCCTTGATGAGGGTCTTGAAGAGCTTGAACGCGATGACGACGAATATTATGAACACCAGAATCAAGATTATGGAGCTCGCGCTGGCCAGCTCCCCCAGGAACATCCCCATTATTTCTTCCAGCATGCTACCTGTTTTATATTGTAGGCCATTTAATAATAAACCAGCGTTTTCGAGTGAGTGAACATGAAAATCATCATGATAATAGGCCTGCCGGGCTCAGGGAAATCCGTGGCCTCGAGGCTCCTTGAAAAGAAGGGTATACCTGCATACAATTCAAGCCACATAATAAAGGAAGAGGTTGCGAAGAGGGGCCTGGAACTGACAGTGGAGAGCGAGGAGCACATCGCCAGGCAGCTGAGGAAGGAGCACGGCAAGGACGCCCCTGCAAGGTTCCTTGCAGACAGCATAGAAAAGGAGAAATCTGACATAATATGCATAGAGGGATTCAGGAACATAGAAGAGGCCGAATACATAAAGAGGTTCGGGGAGATATTCCTCGTTGAGGTTCGCGCGCCAAAGAACGTCAGGCACGAACGCCTAATAAGAAGGGCTGGCCCGAGGGATCCGAAGGACCAGAAATCGGCTGAATGGAGGGACGGGATGGAGATTGAGCGCGGCCTGGGAAGGCTCATGGAGACAGAGAAGTACACCAAATTCGTTATCAACAACGACGGAAGTCTCCAGAACCTTGAGAAGAGGCTGGACGAGGTCATGGAAAAGATAAAGCAGACCTAAATTATTTATAAATTATCCGGTATAACTAATCTCAGCAAACATGAGTTTGCTGTCTTTTGCGTGTTGCTCCCCCGCTTGCGACTGACCCTTTTCTTTATATTCTATTCAAAAGCGTCAATGGAAAAACTATTTATAAATTATCCAGTATAACTATAGCTGAAAAGCCTCGGTAGCTCAGTTGGTAGAGCGGCTGGCTTGTAGCTTGGTCTGTTGAGGGAGATTCCCTGTGAAAGCAGGAGACCAGCAGGTCGGGGGTTCGACTGAACCCTTTAGCACCGGTAAACGTGCTAAAGCGTGCTGATGCCCGTCTTTCCTTCGTACGGGGAGACGGGAAAGAAAGCACTCGCGGAAAGACCGCTATCGCAAAGTAAGTGGTTGCAAACAAGGTTCCGGCTATCCCTCCCGAGGCTCTTTTCATTTATTAATGCTTGTTTCAATTCTATCCCATGGAAGAGAAGAGTCCCAGGGTCGGCAGCGCGGTCCTTGTGGAGAAGGGCGGGAAATTCCTTCTCGGAAAGAGGAATAAGAAAAACTACAGGGGATACTGGGTTTTTCCTGGCGGTGGCGTCAGGTGGGGAGAGACCATCAAGGATGCTGCAATCAGGGAAATCAAGGAGGAAACCAACCTCGACGTTGAGATTGTGAAGTTCCTGGGGCATAAGGAGCTCATGAACCTGCCGGAGAACTACCACACCGTGGTTTTCTTCCATCTCGCGAAACCCAAGAACAATGAAATAAGGGTCAACGATGACATATCCGATGCAGGCTTCTTCTCGATAGAAGAGATAAAGAATATGGACATGGTTGCTAATAGCGTTAAAAGGATTCTGAAAGAGGCGGGCTTCTGGAAATAGTGTGCTAGAACCTGAGCAGCCTGCGAGAGCCGCATTTGGGGCATTTTGACATGCCCGTTACGTATTCCTTCCAGCTGCTTCTCTTCCAGGAGTGTCCGCATTTAAGGCACTTCATATCTAACACTTCATTGTTTGCGCCCCAGGCCTAGAGTTTCATCCTCACCAGCAGCATCGCCACGAATCCCATTGCAAGTCCGGCAAATGGACCTACATCCCACCTGCCATAGAGTGCCCCAAGCGCCATGCCGGCGAAGAAGAACCCGACGAACGCTATGCCGCCCAGCTCGTTTTCCTTGCTCTTTCCTGCGAACGCCTTCTTTTTTGCCATGATTATCTTTAACGTCCCGGCTTAAATAGGAGCGCGGCGACTGATGATGTATTAAAGCATGGATAAAGATACTTCTCCTTCAACAGAAATAGCCCCGATGCATGTGGTTCTGGCCCACTATCTTCTGAAATTCCTGAAGGAGTCAGCAACCTTTCTCTCTTCTTTGTTCAGCCTGTCCAGGACCCTGTCCCTGATGTCAGTACTTCTAACGTCGTTACTTTTCCTGAAGTTGTTCTCAACGTCCTTAACTACGCTGTCTGCTATTTTCCTGGCCCTGGCCTTGTCAATCTTTGCCCTTTCAGCTGCTCTTTCAATTCCCTTTCTTAGTTTATCCCTGTCGAAAGACTCCCGTCTTTCATCTCTCTTGACAACCTGCATAACAAACACCCCCAGGTCATTTAAGATTAAATCGGGGATTTATAAAGCATTTTGGCCGGTTCTCCGCTGGCCAGAGACCGGACAGGAAAATTTCCATTCGGTTTAATTAATCAACCGGGCAAACAATAAACATGTTCTTCGTCTACATCCTGAAGTGCAGGGACGGCTCCCTTTACACCGGGATGACCAACAATCTTGAGAAGAGGATGGAGGCCCACTCCAGCGGAAAGGGTTCCAGATATGTCAGGTCGCACCTCCCCTTCAGGCTGGTCCATTCAGAGTCCTTCGAAACCAAGCCAGAGGCAATGAAAAGGGAGAACGAAATCAAGGGGATGAAAAGGGGAGAAAAGGCCATGCTGATAAGCAAACCCCCGAAACCACCCATTTAATAGAAAAGCCGACAAATTATAATCAATGATTCATCCTTTCGCCGCGGTTTTTGCATCGGCCGCCCTGGCATACGCGGCCACGTTCCTTCTAACCAGAAGGATTCACATATCCTTCTGGGCATTCTTCGGGACCTTCCTCTATGAGTGGCCAAAAATTCTCCTCATCTTCGGTGTCAGCAACCTGGAGACCCTCATGTTCTTCAACTATACTGCAGGTATTGTCCTGATACCCTTCCTCCTGGTCGCGCTCAACTTCATCTTCATCCAACTCAACCTGTTCCTGAGGCTCAGGTTCATCCTGAAGCTGATACACAGAAAAAAGGGCCTCATAAACACCATGAGGATTGCCCTCCTCGCCAGCGACAGCATAAAATTCCTCCAGAAACATAATATCCTGCCCAGCCAGGAGGAAGCAAAGAGGGTCTACCTCGCAGGGGTGGTGGCAGGCCTCGTGAGGCTCTCTGTCTATATCTATTCCGGCCTCTGAACATCCCATAAAGAAAGGAGGACCGTCCATTGATGGTCCTATTCGCATCCAAGCTGTTCCCTGGCATCCGGGTCTGTTATGTAGTCGCAGTAATCCGTCCCTCCGTTGGTATCGGGCATTATCGACTGCATGAACTCCGCCATGGTGCATGCCTGCCCGGTCGTTGAGAACATCTCGTCACCGAATGCCCCAACGACACATGTGAAGTCAGAGGCATCCAGCATCCTGAGGTCCTCGTCGCTTATGGAGGGTGATGCCTGATCCCTGTCATCAGGGGTCTCCATGTATATCCACCTGCACTCTGTCTCCATGCCGCCGAAGTAGTCGTCAATGACCTGGAGATAGACCTTACCGTCCTTGATTATACTCAGGGATTCATACTCGACACCGCCATAATCAAAGGTCATCTCAGCCCTCGCCTTCTCGCCCTTTATGTAAAGCGTGGCGTCTGTCTCATGCCCGGCTATGTTGCTCACGTCGCACGTGATGGGTATCCCAAGAGCGATGAGAGCCGCGTAGTCCTTTCCCGTAAGATCTGTCCCTCCGGCAGGTGCGTTGGTGCAGCCCGAGACCAGAACAACAGCCAATAAAACCAAAAGTATTGGTAAAACCATCTTCATCAAAGCACCTGTTTAGAATTAGGGGAGGTTGTTAATAAAGGCCGGTTGATTTTCTAGCGGAATAGCGGAATGGTGGTATCAATAACATTATATAGTCACATAAGCACTCTTAATTGTGGAAAAACAACATATTCCAAAAGAAGTATTAGAGGATTTGTATCTGAATAAAAAATTGTCTAGCCTGAAGATTGCTAATATCTTCAACATAAAGCATAGCAGGACACTTAGAAAAAAATTAGAGAAATACGACATACCAAGAAGGACTATATCGGAGGCATGCACAAAATATAAAAAATCAGAACTGAAAGGGAACTTAGAAGCAAAATCATATATGATTGGACTCAGGGCTGGTGATATTCACGCTAAAACAATCCATAAGGTTATCAGAGTTCAGACCACAACAACACGCAAAGCACAACTGGATATGATGAAAAGGGTTTTTGAGAAATATTCTAATGTAGGTATATATTCATTCTATAATAAAAAATTTGGATGCAAACAATATTTTATATATTGTGACCTTCTTCCCTCATTTCAGTTCTTGCTGAAAAAGCCAAAGAGAATACAGAAGTGGATGTTCGATAATGATCGATTATTTTATCGCTTTCTTGCTGCATATTCTGATTGTGAAGCCAGCTGGAAAATAGTTAAGAGCCATAAAAATTCCGTGAGATTTTCATTCAGTATCAAAACATGTGAGAAGAGGATTCTCAATGATATAGGAAGAAAGCTTAATTCTTTAGGGATAATTTCACATATATATTTCGAATATCCAAGAGGCAAAGTAACGAATCATGGTTATAGTTATAATAGAGATTTGTTTAATCTCACAATCTACAGAAAAGAGGATATAAGGAAACTAATTAAGATGTTATTGCCCCTAACTTGCCATGAAGAAAAGCTGCTGAAAATGAAACTTATCCTGGATAATTTTGATTCTGACTGGCTAACGACAAAAAATGCTCTGGCTAACTATAGAAAATGGTTCAGAGAAGAGCAAACATTACAATAAGAGAAACAAATATGATTGCGATAGTATTCATCACTTTAATTAAAGGGTTAATCGCTGGAGCTGAGGTGTCCTTGTATGGGTCACCCACCGTATCTCCAACAACGGCTGCCTTGTGCGCGTCAGAGCCCTTTCCTCCGTAGTGACCGTTCTCTATGTACTTCTTCGCATTATCCCATGCCGCTCCGCCGGTTGACATGTTGACTGCCAGGAGAAGGCCGGACAGAATGCTTCCCATCAGGAGGCCTCCCAGAGCAATTGGTCCCAGGATGAATCCAACGAGTATCGGCGACAGGACCGCTATCAGGGCGGGCCTGCTCATCTCCTTCAGTGCGGATTTCGTTACGAGGTCCACGCACCTGGCATAATCGGGCTTTGCATTACCTTTCATTATCCCCTTCCCGAACTGCCTCCTGACCTCCTCGACCACGCTGAACGCCCCCTTCCCGACGGCGTTCATGAGCATTGCGGCGAACACGAATGGTATCAGCGCCCCAATCAGGAGTCCTACCACAACGAGGGGATCGCTGAGCTGGAACGTGACCGTTCCTGTCAGACCCTGCGCGGCCCTCGCGAGGTCAAGCTCCTGGGTGTATGCAGCGAAGAGCGTCAGCGCGGCCAGTGCTGCCGAGCCAATCGCGAATGCCTTGGTTACTGCCTTGGTGGTATTTCCAACGGCATCCAGGGCATCCGTGACCTTCCTTATCTTCCTGTCAAGCCCTGCCATCTCGGCTATGCCGCCTGCATTGTCCGTTATGGGGCCGTAGGAATCCAGCGTTATTATCATCCCAGTAAGGGAGAGCATTGCCATGGCGGCAATCGCTATGCCGTAGAGCCCCAGCACGTAATACGAAAGCAAAATCCCCCCAACGATTACGAGCGTGGGCATCCACGTTGATTTCATCGCCAGGGCGAGCCCGGATATCATGGTAGTTGCCGCTCCGGTCTCAGAGGACTTGGCAAGATTCCTGACCGGCGAATACTTCTCTGACGTATAGTATTCAGTGATTGCAAAGAGCAGAAGCGCAATCGCGAGTCCTATGAAAGATGAATAGAGCACCTGCACGGAGTCTATGAGCAGGTAGAATAGTATGACAGCGAAAACGACGCTCGCCACCAGGCCCTGGTAGAGCGCCCTCATTATAGACCCGCCTGAAAGCCTAACGAACAAGCTTCCAAGAATGGACGCGAATATGGCACCCGCCCCTATCAGCAGCGGGTAAACAATCCCATACGGCCCCACGAGGAGGTGGCCAAGGAGCATTGCACCAATCAGCGTAACCGCATAAGTTTCAAAGAGGTCAGCTGCCATTCCCGCGCAGTCACCCACGTTGTCGCCGACATTGTCAGCGATTACAGCAGGGTTCCTCGGGTCATCTTCAGGGATTCCTGCCTCTACCTTTCCTACCATGTCAGCGCCCACGTCAGCGGCCTTTGTGTATATACCTCCGCCAATCCTGGCGAAGAGGGAAACAAGGCTCCCTCCGAAACCGAACCCCACTATGAGGATTGGCTCCTGGTAAATCCAGTAGAACAGCGTCACGCCCAGCAAAGCCAGCGCGGCCACGAACATACCCGTAACTGCCCCTCCCTTGAAGGCAACGTCCAGCGCCTTCGAGAGTCCTCCTTTAGCGGCTTCTGCTGTCCTCACATTGGCCCGGACGGCTATGGACATCCCCACCCATCCCGCTATGGCAGAGAACACCGCACCAAAGAGGAACGTAACTGCGGTCGGGACGTTGATGAACAGACCCAGAATAATCGTGATAATGACCGTGAATATGGCTATGGTTTGATACTCCCTCTTCAGGTAGGCCATCGCCCCGTCCTGGATGCCCTTTGCTATCTCCTGCATCTTCGGGGAGCCTCTCTCTTTCTTCATCACGCTCATGATGAGGTAGGCTGCAAAGAGCAGCGCTACTAGGCTCGCCCCAACAGGAAGCAGTATCTCGTTCATGCCAACACCAATACCAATATAAGAAGCGACAGGTTTAAAAATCTTTCCCCACACGTTTGCCTGTTGCTTACTTGTGCCCCGAGGGGGATCAGCTTGCGACTAACCATTTTCTTCGCACACTGACCAATCTGCATCTCCCTTCGCGCCCAGATTCAATGTAAACCGTCCTGGGTGCGAAAGCAGAGATGTCTTGTGTCCAATATAATCAATGAGACACGAAAGCGTTAACGGAAAAGAATAATTTACGTATTTGGCTTAAGCCTTTGTGGAAGCGATAGCTCCTGTAAAGGCCTAGCGTCTATAAGCTGATAGCGGAATAGCGGAATGGTACTATCACCAGCTTTTTATATGCATTACGCAAACACTACACCATGAACCCTGCTCTCATCCGGATGGAAAGGGAAATGAGACTCAGGAACTTCTCAAAAAAGACAATCAAATCCTACATATACCACGCAAGGAAATTCCTCACATTCATCCAGAAGTCTCCGGAATCAGTAACAGAGAATGACGTCAGGAAATACATCCACTACTCCTTCAGGGACGACGGCAGCAACTTCTCTGCTGTCAGGCAGTCCCTGTCTGCACTGAAGTTCCTTTTCAACACAACACTGCACAGGAACCTCCTCCTCAACATCCCCTACCCCAAGAAGGAGCACAGGCTCCCGGCCGTCCTCACGAGAGGCGAGGTCTGCAACATCCTCTCACTGACAGACAACCCGAAGCACCGCCTCCTGCTGAAAATGATTTACTCCTGCGGGCTCCGCGTGTCCGAGGCAGCGAACATCAAGGTGGCTGACATGGACCTCAGCAACCGGACCCTCCATATCCGGTGCAGCAAGGGAAAGCGTGACCGAATGGTCCCCATTCCCGAATCCTTATGCCAGGAAATCCGGAACTTCCTGGAACCGGAACATCACAACCCATACCTATTCAAGTCAATGCCCGGCAGAAAGGGTCACATAACGATAAGCGCCGTGCAGAGGATTGTAAAGAACATCTCAAGGAAGGCAGGAATAAAGAAACCTGTCCACCCGCACACCCTTCGCCACAGTTTCGCCACCCACCTCCTCGAGCAGGGAACAGATATCCGCTTCATCCAGGCCTTTCTTGGCCACAAGCGAATCACCACCACCGAGCTCTACACCCAGGTCTCCACAGTCAGCCTAAAGAGTATCAAGAACCCATTAGACGAACTCCCCAAACCAAAACCTGAACCAAGAACCAACTAACCAATAATTGGTTCGGTTTAATAGTTGTTAGATCCAATTCAGGAGCCCCTATCTTCTATCCAAACCGAATAAAATCTAATA
>CAZIAB010000027.1:0-11378 GCA_964537525.1 uncultured archaeon | reverse complement strand
CGCGTCAAATCCATCCTTATGGGGTTGGTGAGGTGGGCCTCCTCGCCCTTGCCGACTATGTGCTTGCCTATGAATGCCGTTCCCTTGTTGCCGAGCTCGGCGAGGTCCTTCCTGTCCCTCCCAACTATTATGTCCTCAACCATTGAGCATACACCCTCGCTACTTTTATATATATCATGCCATTAATTAATAACATTGCCCTTCGCGGGTTCCGGCAGAACGTGTGTCTTGATAACGGGCAATGGCTGTTGAACCGCCGGGTTCAACATAACGTTTAATCAGAGGGGGATTGAGATGGGAGTAATCGAGGAGATAGTGAAGAACAAGGAAGAGATTCTTATCAATTTTCTCAGGGTAATGGAAGGCAAGGAAGCCACGGCGAAGGTGAACCTGGACGGCGTCAAATTCAAGGTAGGGGACGCTTGGGTAAAGATGGATGGGGAGATATCCTTCACCCTGATGCCGCCCAAGGCAAAGAAGAAGAAATGAGCGGGGATTCCATGCCCAAGACGCTTCTCGAGGATTTTCTGGGAAGGTCAAGCCTTACCCTCAGGGTTGACGGAAAGGAAGCTCTCGAGATAAGAGTGAGGAAGCACGACGTCATCCTTGACGTCAAGAGGCCTGTCGCCCTCATCGATATGGGAATAAAGCACCTCACTGACAGGAAGTCGGGCGGCCTCTCGATGCTGAAGGCGGTCAAGCTCATGGGCTACAGGGTCATCCTCAGATACAAGAACTTAGAACTGGAATTATAGTTTTTCGTTGACGTTTTTGTCACAAATCAGGATTCGTCAATGTTATCTGACATATGGCCATCGGGCGGCACGATTATCAGTAAAAAGGTCATGATACAAGAACCTGGAGATTGAACTTTAGTTTAGAGCCATAGAATGAACATGATACTCGCTACCTTGTGGTCAAAGAGCATGAACCTCTCTATAGGGACAATCATCGTGCTGTTGGAATAGAGGGATGGGTGCTCCCCGCACTCCAGGTCTGTCCCGTCCATGCTTATCACGGTCTCGTTGAGGTACCTTATGCCGAGATAGAAGTTGTAGTTCATTATTCCCATGGTTGCCCTGATTGTGTTATAGGGCATGCTGACCAGTTGCAGTATCTTGGTCTCGTTCAGGACGTTCTCGTCGTCGGCGAGGCCTATTATCTGGACATCGGAGGAATTCCACTCTTCTGGATAGCCCCTGGTCCGTATGAACGAATCTGACAGGCTTACGGCCTTGCTCTCCATCTCGTTGAACAGGACCTGCTCGGTGTGCTTCGCGGTGGTGTAGTTCCATGAGAAGAGTATCATGACAACGACAGAGAAGAATATCACGACAGACACAGCGAAATCAAATGACCACACCTGAGCCTTACTCATTTATAATCACCCATCCCCCGCTGTTCCTTATCGTGTTGGTTCCTGCTGTCAGGTTGCCCGTGACGTTGCCCGTGAGCACGTATCCTGTATATAGTTTGCCCGCTGCCGTTAAAAGCAGCTGGTTCGACTGGAAGCTCGCGTTGTAGTCAAGGGAAAGTATATCGTATGGGAGGGCCATGCTGGTCGAGAAGCCATCGCCCTGGAGGTAGACTGAATTGACTGTGGTGGTTATCCTGGAAACCAGGGAGCTGGCCTCTACCCCTATCTTGGTCTTTGTTATGTCAGTTGTCCTGTCTATGCTGGCGTAGAGGGCTATCCCCGCAACCACTAGGAAAAGCGTGAACAGGACCATGAATTCCATGGATGCCTGGCCCCTAGACCTGGTTGATCTGGACATAAGTATTCATTGACTGGATATCGAAGTTGTAGTATCCCTCATTTACAGGGATGGTGCCGTTCATCTCGGCGTTTGATTCTGCCCAGACGTCTGTCACTAGGCTCCTGTACGTTATGTTGAAGCTGACCGTCTTCTGGGCAAGGGATACATTAATCACCCCGTCGGGTATGTAGACCCTTATGCTTATCTTTGCCGGATAGCCCTGGGAATGGACAAGACTCGCCGCATCGGCTATCTGGGTTGCGGCGGTCTTTGCATAGGAGAGGGAGATTTCCTGGCCTATGTCCTCCTGAGTGGCGACCATGTATGCCCAGAGCGGTATCATGAACATCACCACTAAACCGACCACAACGAAATACTCAACAGCAGCCTGCCCCCTCATGTTAGAATATTATGGTTTCTGGATATAAATATCAGCCCATGGCGGTTATTTTTATAAACCTGACGCCCATCTATTCATACAATGGGAACGTGAGGTAATGGCTATCCTAACCGGCTCCAGTTCGCTGGAGCTTTGAGGCCCCGGCCTGTGAAAGGGGATACCGGTTTATCTGGGTTCAAAAAAACCCTTTAGCGCATGTAAACGTGCTAAAGCGTTTGCGGAAAGACCGCTTCCGCAAGGAAGTAACCGCATAAGGTTCTGGGAATCCCAGCGTTCCCATTCATTCTTACCTCTATCTCCTCACGGTCTTGTAGTTCTTTCCAACCGTTGGGTTTTTCTGCTTAATGGAGCTGGCGACAATCCTGTTCATCCTATCGAAGCTCTCCCTCCTACTCTTTACCTTTGATATGTGATTGTTTCCTTTCTTCATCTCCCTGTCAACATCCTCTGCAACCTTTGTAGGACCGCTCAGGTATTTCAGGACAGCCAGGAGGTCGTCATACTCAGGGTCCGGGAGGTGGTCTTCGCTGTCCAGTATCTCCAGATACGCAACTCCCAGCCTAAGTCCGAATTCGGGGTCAAATGTGTCCTTGTCCTTGTGCACCATCTTATCGAACCAGAAGGCCAGGGGATCCTCTACATCCTTGAACACTTCCCTGAAATGGGCATGAATCCTGGGATGGAGTCTTCTCAGTCTTTCAAATCTCGGTTTGTCGCTGTACACCAACTGCCATAGTTCATCAAATGCCCCGGCATACCTCACCTGCATCAGTCCCCTTGCATACCAGTCCTCTGAACATGCTTCTGTGTTACCTGTGGATTCAGCGAGAATTATGGCCTGGTAGAGGGGGACCTTTCCCTTGTCAGCGCCGAATTCCTCGCATATCTCTACCAGCTCATCGGTCCAGGGGAATGCTGTCATGTATTCCAGTATATCCATGCCGTCTACCCCATTATCCCTGAGAATCTTCCTTGCCTGTTCATTGTCAATGTATTCAAAATCGCGCATCGCTTCGCTTATGTCATAGGCTTCCTCCTGCCTTTTTTGGTCGGCTGATGCGTACGAGGCGCACTCCAGTCCCGGGCCTGACAACGTCGCTGCCATCAGTATCGGGATTAAAGCATCCTTGTAGAAGTTCATGTTACCCTCCAATTTGTTACTAATAAATAGTTACAATAATGGTATTTAAAGCTAACGGTTTGCCACCTTGTGCTGGTTTTCGCAGGAAAGGTTTCTTTTTAAAACCCTCGCCATATATTCTATACAATTCAATAGTCTGCGTGTTTGGCTTAAGCCTTTGTGACTGCATGGCGTTGGCCAAGCCGTAGGCGTCTGTAAGCTGAGGCCTCGGTAGCTCAGTTGGTAGAGCGTCGCGTTGGTAACGCGGAGGTCGTGGGTCCGACTGAACCCTTTTGCCCTGTAAACGTGCAAAAGCGTTCGCGGAAAGAAAGGTGCAAGACCGCGAACAAGGTTCTGGGAATCCCACCCGGGGCTCTTTACGAAATGATATATACGATTACGGAGGGTTTGGCATGTTCCCGATGGAGAGGCTTGACAGGATAGTGAAGAAGGAGACGGAGAACGTCAAGAGCATCGTGCATGACTACGGGCACCTCAGGAGGACGGCCGTGGGGGCAAGTTGGGTCGTGAGGATTCTCAAGGGGACGAAGGAAGAGGAGGAGCTTGCCTATGCGGCAGGCCTGCTCCATGACATAGTGAGGCCCCCCTCAGAGATTTGCCATGCAGAGGCCAGCGGGGAGAGGTCGAAGGAGATACTCTCTGGTCTGGGGGTTGGCAGGGAGACCATCGGGAGGATAGTCGAGGCTGTGAAGAGCCACAGGGAGGTCCATGAATGGAAGAGCCCGCTACACAAGTCTGTCTACCTGGCTGACAAGATTCTGGAGCAGATGGGCCCATACGTCTATTTCAGGAGGTCATATTACGTCGGGGAGTGCAGGGATTACGAGGGCAAGGACCCCATGAAATCCATTCTCTATCATTTTGACTACAGGATAAGGAAGTTCAATGAAAGGTCTTTTGAGAGGTTCTTCCTCCCCCTTGTGAAATACCAGTACAGGAAGGTGACTGGCTTCAATTCCCTTCTCGTAAAGGGAGTGCCCTGGGCAAGAAAACTGGCGATGGACATGTACTGGCACGGGAAAAGGCATGATGCCGGACTCGAGGAAGCGGTGAGAGTGTTCAAGCCCTCCAGCAGGGAGGGCAAGGAAATCAGGAATGAGGCACTCCTCTACATGGAGGGAAAGATGTTCCCCAGATTCGAGGAAATCCTCCTTTCCAGGCGTGATGCAAACCTTTAAATACCCTAAATGTAACTATTCACAAGTGACAATCGGAGGTTCTTGTGTTTGACCCAACAAGAGATGTGAAGGACAATGTCCTGAAGAAGGCAGAGAAAGGTAGGAAGAAAATGGGCCCATTTAAAAAGTTAGCACTAGTATCTGGTGCAGCAGCCACTATTTTTGCAAGCGGACTCTACGTTGAAAACAGGTTTGACGTGCTTGGAGAGGGAGGAATGATTGATGAAATGTTTACAATCGAACCCTACTCAGGAGGTTGGGAAAAGGAATATATTGACTCCAGCCCTTTTCCTTGGATGAGCAGAGAGGAATATGCAAGAAAGAGGATGTCAGGTGTGGCAGACGAATTGTCCGGGTTGCCAGAGGGAGATTATGGTTACTGGGAAGGGGCAATAACCAAAAAGAATCCAGACGGGCTTAATTGGGATGAAGAATTTAATAGATGGTACATTTGGATTCCTAAAGATTACAAAGGCAAATAGTTCTACATTCTTAGAAACATGGTTAAGGCAGTGCTTTTAAATACTTCTGGCAATAATTTAAGGTTTCTAACGTTTGTCAGTTTACAAGAGAGGTGGTTTGATGGGAAAGGCAACCGCGGTTGCGAACGCTAACATAGCGCTAACGAAATACTGGGGCAAGAGGGACTCCAAGCTCATGCTTCCCCAGAACAGCAGCGTCTCGATGACGCTTGACGGCCTTAACACAAAGACAACGGTCGAGTTTGACCCGAAATACGAGAGGGATGTTTTCATTCTTAACGAGGAGGAGCTGAGCGAGGGAAGGGAGTATGAGGAGATGTCCGCCTTCCTCGACGTGGTGAGGGAGAAGGCAGGGATATCCAAGAAGGCCAAGGTGGTGTCTGAGAACAACTTCCCTACAGCAGCGGGCCTGGCCTCATCCGCATCGGGCTATGCTGCCCTTGCGATGGCTGCGGCAAAGGCAGCCGGCATGGAGCTTGACAGGAAGGAATTATCAATGCTTGCGAGGAGGGGCTCTGGCTCTGCCTCCCGCTCCATAGACGGGGGGTTCGTGGAGTGGCAGAGGGGGGAGAGCGACGACGGGACGGACAGCTACGCTGTCCAGGTCGCTCCCAAGGACCACTGGGGCTTCAGGATGCTCACAACGATTGTCTCCACAGAGGAGAAGAAGGTGAAGTCAAGGGCGGGGATGTCGCAGACTGTCAAGACCTGTCCATACTACAAGGACTGGCTCGCGACCGTGAACGAGGACATAGAGGCGGTGAAGAAGGGAATCCTTGAAAGGGACTTCAGAAAGGTTGGGGAGACCGCAGAATTCAACTGCCTGAAGATGCACGCGACCATGGTAACGACCAAGCCGCCCATAATATACTGGAACCCTGCAACGATGGAGATAGTCCATGCCGTGGAGGCATGGAGGGAGGAGGGGCTCGAATGCTACTTCACCATGGATGCAGGGCCCAACGTGAAGGTGATGTGCATGGAGAAGGACGTCCCTGAGCTCGAGAAGAGGCTGAAGGAACTGACCGGGGTGAAGGACGTCATAGTGTGCAGGCCAGGGGATGAGGCAAGGCTGGTCGAGGAGCACCTGTTCTGATTCCCATGAAATTGCTTATATTTGATGTTGGAGGGGTCCTCAGGGATTCTTCCCTCATAGTTTATGAAGGCTTTAGGAGGGCCTTTTTTTGCAGAGGGGCTTGAATTTAATTTCGATGCCCATGACGTGTGGCATCTAAGAGGGGTAGGGAAATACAACCGGATCTTCAATGCAATAATCGCGCTCATTGCGATAACCAGGTCCGGGGATTCTGTGATTGATATAAGGACTGCAAGGGCATCCGGATGCAAATCGATTGCCATAACGTCAGGCATGAGTTCTGAGAAGCATCTCAGGGAAGAGAAACCTGACTATATTTTCAGAAACATGTGGAGAATGACTAAAGAGTTTATGAGGGCTCAACCCTGACGCCGTCATAATCAATGGTGGCATCGATTGTATGTAGGCCTGACTGGTTCCAGGATTCCTTCACCTTCTCAGAAACGCTGCTGTCAAAGGATATCGCTATTCCGCAGTCCCCTCCGCCTGCTCCGGAAAGCTTTCCTGCAGCGCCCTGCTGGTTGGCGAGCTCGCTAAGCTGCTTCAGCTCGGGCGTCTCTATGTTCACGCCGCTCTTCTGGCCGAGTTCCCTCAGGTGGTCCTCGTTCCTCCTCAAGGACTCTATTATTCTTTCCATGTTCTTAGCCTTCCAGTCAGGGATCGATTCCCTGACGAGGTTTGCTATCTGGTCAAAAAGCCGCTTGTATTCATCGGGGTTTTTGTCCCTGAACTCGTTCATCTGCTTCACCATGGCAGAGGTAGAGGCAGAGTCCCTTGTCCACCCGATATCGAGGCGGAATCCATCCGGTATCTCAAGCTCTTCAACGAGAAGCCCCGGCCACTCTGATTCTGCAATCTCCTTAACTGGCTTCCCTTCTTCCATCTGGCTGACCAGCCATTTCGGGTCAAACCTCTTGTATATGAATATCCCTCCGTAGGTCGAGGCAGCAACATCGAATGCAGAGCCGACCTTTCCCTGCGCAAAATAATGCGTCATGGCAGAGAGCTTGTAGATTATGTCCTTGTTCCTTCTTTCCTTTATATCGACCCCATTGAGGGAGAGAATTCCTGAGATAAAGGCAACGACAGAAGCTGCTGATGAGCCGAAGCCTATCTTCTTCACCTCGCCGCCGACCTCGAGCTGGGACATCTCTCCCCATGACCTTATCCTAAAGGGCTTTGTCCCGCCGAGATACTTCACCGCTGTCTCTATCGAGGCCTTTGAGAAGATTAGCTTTTCCTTCTCATAGTCAGAAAGCTCCCTGTCAAAGACCAGCCCTCCTTCGTCGAGCCTTGCGCCGAGGTCCTTTATCTTGAAATCATCAATCGTTATCACTATCCTGTCGGATTCCTCTATATCGACGTGGACCCTCTTGTCCACTGCTGCAACTATCCCCGGATTCCCAACCTCAAGAACAGACCACTCCCCTGAAAGGAAGAGCTTTCCTGGTGATGATATCCTTATCATACTATTCATCCCTGATTCCCTCTACCCCGAGCTCGACCTCCATGGGTTCGTAGCCGGCATCCTTTATTATCTTCCTTATGACATCTGGGTTCTTGTGATAGGCGAGCATCATGCCGCCACCGCAAGCGCCGCAGAGCTTTGCAGCCCCGCCTGCCCCCCTTATCTTTGCTATCAACTCGTCTGCCTCTGGGACAGAGAGCCCAAGAGACCTCAGGTTGTCCCATGCACGGTTTATCAGCGACCTTATCTTTTCAGAATCCTTTTCCTTGAGGGCTGTCCTCATTTCCTTCGTTGCCTCACCGATATCCCTTACGGCAGGGTCCCTTACGGACGGGTCCATTGACCTGACCATTGAGACTAACTCCCCCGTGGTCTTCTCCGGCTTCTTTATGTATGCGAGGACGAAACCATCGAGCTTGTGTGGAATCTCCTCCTGAAGGGAGTTTATTGTATTTGGTCCTCCCTCCATGTCCTTTGCGAACCAGACGAGCCCTCCATGGACGACCGCGGTGTTGTCCCCTCCGCTCGGGGTTCCGTGGGCGAACTGCTCACACTTGTATACGATATCATTTACCTTCTCAACCGATACATCGATTCCGTATGCGGCTGCTATTGCCTTGACCATGACTGCAGCGACAGCTGAGGACGAGCCGAGGCCAGAGCCGCAGGGGATATCAGAGCCTGTGAACTGTATGTCAATTCCTGAGTTTATTCCCAGCTCCTTGAGCGCGGTTCCTATAACCGCCTTCTTGAAGAGGCCATGCTGTATCTGCTTGAATACCTTTGAGAAATCCTTGGTCTTCATCGATTCTTCCCAGTCGCTTCTCAGCTTCTCTGCAAAACGTATGGTATCCTCGACTTCCCATTCGTCATTGATGTTGAAATGCCCGTCGTTGACCCCGACCTTGTCGCTCTTTTTTGCTTCAACGCTCATCCTGAGCCCGACTGCTGCCAGTATTGCAGGCTCCCCGTAAACCACCGCATGCTCCCCGATAAGATGCACCTTGCCAGGTGCAGAAACCCTAGCCATATGAACCAATTGGTTTATCTAAAGGGTGAAGATTTAAAAAGATTGTCACTTGTCTTGGTTCAATGCGGTTTTAAAAAAGTGAGTTTCAGTATATTCATCATACAACCAATTGGTGAATTGAATGAGTCTGGAGTTTAGGAAACACCCTCTTTATGTAGATGCAAAAAATCGGATGGAAGAAGAGTTCTCAAAGAAGAGGGAAGAGGGAATATTAAGCAAGGCACACGCAGAGGACCACGTTATTGCTGTAACGAATACCGGAGGGGTGACTGCAGGAGCTCTCATGAGGGGCCAGGATTATTATGATTTGGCTGAGAGGGCCGAGGCTCTTGCCTCTGTAGCTGGCCTGATGCATGATATAATAAGGGAGTCTCATGAAAAGTCGCCGCATGGCCCGGAGGGTGCAAAGTATGTTACTGGCCTTTTTCATTCAGAGGAGAATTGGAGGGATTTACTTGGGGAAGACGGTCTGGACGCGGTTTCAAGTTCAATAGGGCACCATGAAAAATCATTTGGAGAAATAACATATATCTTTGGCAGTCCTATAGGAAATAGACAGGAAATAACCCCTTCGGTTGTCGCACATTCACTAAAGACAGGTGATGCGGCATTAGAAGCATCCGGGAACAGGGTGATTGAGAGGAGATCGTTCTTTGTTGGAAAGGAAAGGGTGCTGTTCGGAGACCTGAAAGAAAAGCTTAGATATCCAGACCAGTCGCATCTTGCTTTCCTTGGAGAAACCATGATAAGGCTCTATAAGAAGAATCCGATAGATGGATATCCTGGCTGGCTGAAGCCGTTTGCTCAGGAATGGCACGCAATCCAATACATGGCTTACAAGGGACTACTAAAATATGTTGGCATGAATGAGGCCGAGGCGGCAAATTACATGAAGGAGATGGGATTTACGAAATTTGATGATGACTTGGTTGAACAGGTCACGGCACAGAGGCATCTTGATGGCGGGCACTTCGCTGAAGACAAGTATCCTGTGCTTTCAGGGGAGATAAGAAAACTCAATGAGATGGGAGCAGGAGAATTGGATGACCTTGCAGAATCAGTATATCGTGTTATAAATCTCATAGCAAGGGCAGATTCGCCTGAAGATGCAATTAAGCAATACCAGCGCGAAGGCTTTGGTGACCTTGTTTATGCAAAACGGTTTATGGACGGCATAGTTGCATATAGAAACGGCTCAGACGATTTCCTCAATCATCTGTCAGGGAGCATAGAGGATTCTGTCAGAGCCATCAGAAAATAGTTTTATTTTATGGAGATGTGATTTATGGGAATACAAGAAAACGTTTCAGAAATCCTGGAAGAAACAACTGAAACGCGTAACGCCGAGGGAATTGAGGCTATCCTAGATCCTCACGGAGAAAAACCATATCCAATGAATCATGTTGGAGATTTCTCAAGATTTCCAGAAGAAACAAGATGGGATTGGATAAACGCAGCAAAATTGAAAGATGCTTTTGCATGCATGGATTCTGGTATAGAACGTGTAGATGTTCATGATTTCAAGGAGATGGTAAACCCACCTCTAGACAACAGAGGTGACGTAAAATATAAGGGAGAGTGGATAAGCGTTCAGCAACTTGGTCATATAAAGAACATAATAGCCGAAAATCCTGCGGCAGCAGAAGCAAACAAGATAATTGCAAATAAAATTATACCAGCAGTTATTGAAAAACTGAGGAATGGTGGTATATACAGGCTTCTTGATCTCGGAATAGGTGAGCTTGGAACGACAAAGAGGATAGTGGAGGGGATTCCATATGAAATGAGAAAGAACCTGCATATTATCGGTGTTGATGTAATGGATGATGCACGAAGGATATCAAAAGATATGCTGACGAGCTCTAATCCTGAATATGGTGGCCTCCCTTCCGAGAACATCCACATGATAGAAGCAATGTTCGGACAGCTTCATAAAAACGAAGAAATAATAATATACAAAGGAAAGATTGATGGAGCTGTTTCAGGTGCTGCTATACATCACCAGGCAAATATAGACCCGTTCTTCAAATTTGTTTACAGTCTTCTTTCCCCACAAGGCCAGCTAGAGATATGGGACTGGCTTCATTGGCTGTGGGTAGGAGAGATTGTCAAGGTAGGTAAAGGCGGAAACGTCCCTGAACTTTACAAAGAGGGGCTAAAGCAGATGGTCAAGGTCTGGATAGGTCTTCACGGATACAGTGATGATTACAAGGCAATCATAGAAAAGGATTTTTATGAAAGTATCTACACGGTAGGGTTTAACTTCCACAGCCTGATGGAGAAATACCTTGTTGGTGCAGAGATACTGGATGAAAAGAAGACTGAGTTCCAGTCAGCTGAGGGGCACAGGCCGCCCGAGATATATACAAGAGTCATAGACCATTATTTCGGTAATGTCGATCACTATCAAATTGGTGACCTGATAAAGGACCAGGAGATTCCGACGGCCGTCCTCCTCCACGGGTTCAGCGCAATTAAAGCGGAGGGTATGGCACCCGAGATTGTATGATTATTGAAGCGATAGGATATCAAAAAAGAATTCAACCTTTCTCAAGGCGCGCTGCGTTCTCATCTATATAAATCCTGAGGTTGTATGTAGTTAAAAAGTCTCCTCTTATTTGTGCACCAACCATAATGCCTTTTGTTCTGTATAGTTGTCTTACCAGCTCGGTTCTCTTTGGGTCTATCTCCGTATTCACGGGTCCATGAGGTCCGGTAGTTACGGGTCCGTCAGGTGGTCCCTTGAGGTCATACCCTTCCTTTGACATTGAATCACCTGTTTAGGGTTGGTAATAAGCTTTTAAATGTCTTTTTATCTCTCTAACT